>JAKLKA010000258.1 GCA_023150915.1 Polyangiaceae bacterium | reverse complement strand
GGCCGGGCGAGGCGGAGGCAGCTCGCTCCGACTCCATTGCGAATTTGTGCTTCGCCTTCCAGCCCACACGCGCCACGCCTCAACTGGTCGAAGACGCGTCCCTTTTCGCAACCGTCCGGCCAGACTTCCGGGCGGGGATGCGCTCAGCCCCGGACCACGCTCTGCAGTTTGCTGACCAAGAGCTCGATGGCGACGCTGTTTTTTCCGCCCTCGGGCACGATCACGTCGGCCCAGCGCTTGCTGGGCTCGACGAACATCAGGTGCATGGGCCTCACGGTCTTGTAATACTGGTCGCGAATCGACTGGAACGTGCGACCGCGCTGCTCCAGGTCGCGGCGGATCCGGCGGAACACGCGGATGTCGGCGTCCGTGTCCACGAACACCTTCAGGTCGAACAGCTCGCGCAGCCGGGCGTCGGTGAACACCAAGATCCCCTCGACGGCGATCACCGGCGCGGGCGCCACGCGCTGGCGCTCGTCTTTCCGACGGTGGGTCGAAAAATCGTAGATCGGCACGTCTACTGGCTCGCCCCGGCGCAGCGCCTCCAGATGCTCGACCAGAAGCTCCGTCTCCAGCGAGTCGGGGTGGTCGAAATTCAGCTCACAGCGCTCTTCGTAAGAGATGTCGCGACGATCGCGGTAATAGCTGTCGTGCTCGAGCAGCGTGGCCGTACCCTGCGGCATGGCCGAGGCAAGAGCGCGCGCCACCGTGGTCTTGCCCGAGCCGGTGCCACCGGCCACGCCGACGATGTAGGGTCGGGTCACGGGTCGGGTCTATAGATCCCGGCGCCGCAGCTGTCTCGCGAAAGCAGCGCCCCTTGCGGTCCGGCGGTGAACGGCCTTAAAAACCAAGGCTCGCCTCCAGGGGGGCGAAGAGTCATGAGGGCGATACTGTTCATTTCGCTGGGGGCCGCGGCGTGCGGCGTGCCATCCGCGCCGGGCGATCCCGCGCCACGCCCGACGGCGCCCGAGGCGGCCGAGCCTGCCAGCGCCGAGTGGCTGTACGCCACCGAGGGCGTCCGGGGCGGGCGGAAGGCAGAGTGTCGGCACTTGGTCGAGGCGCTGAGCGCCGAGGCGAGCTGCAAAGGGGCGCTGTGCTCGCACGCGGCTTCGCTCTCCAAAGACTGGCTGCGCGTGTGCAAAGCCCGAACGCCCGATCTCGTCGCCGGCATCGAAGCGCACGCGGCCTCGCTCTCGACCAAGGCCGCGCAGCTGCCCGCGCCGTGCGAGGCCGAGGCCCAGCGGCTGATCGGCAAGAGCTGCGACGGCGAGCGCGATTGCCCCCGGGCGATCCAGAGCTGGGCCACCCGCTGTTCGGACTGGAGCACGCCGCTGGTGGTGCGCATGCTCGAGGTGATGGTCGAGCGCAAGGTCGGCGAGCGAACCCGCATCGACGGCCGCGGCTGCGCCGAGCTCTTGGGGGACGTCGCCAAGGCCGGCGCCTGCGCGCAGCAGTTCGCCTGCCAAGACGGCCTCCCGGTGATCGAGCAGTATGCCCAGCGCTGCGTCGCGCCCACGCGCCCTTGGGGCTCGACCGCCGCCGTGCTTGCGCTGGCGGTGCGGGCCGGGGCCGCCCCCGGGGTCGAGCCGCTGCCGATCGCCGGCGCCGACAAGCTCGACCCCGCGCTCGTGCCCCTCGCGTTCGAAGACGGCCAGGGCGCGGTGCTGATGGCCTGTGGCAAGCGCGTCGCCGGCGTCGATTCCTACCTGGCGCTTCGCAAGGGGTGTGTGGACGAAGAGCTGGTGCTCGCGCGGCGGTTCGACGGGCCGTCCGGGCCGGTGATGCGGGTCGGGCGCCTGAACCACTCGAGTGACGCCAGCTTCCTCGCGCTCTTTCCTTCGCTGCGCGTCGAGGGCGAGCCGAAGGCGCGGTATCAGGCCGCATTGCCGGCCTTCACCGCCGCGCTGAAGCAGGCAGATGTCGGCGCCGACCCGAAGCAAGCGGCCCAGGGGGTGCGCGCCGTGATGGCGGCCATCGAGAAGCACGTGGACGCGGTCCGCAACTCGAGCGCCTTCGAAAGCGCGCTGCGCGAGCGCGACGCCGCGCTCGTGCCGCTGTTCGCCGCCCTGGGCGCCGCCAAGCGCAAAGCGATCCACCCCGACCTGTCCAGCGACCGCTTCGTGCCGGCGCTGCACCGCGCGCAGAGCCTGCCGCTGGCCGATCTCGACGCCGAGGGGCGCGTGCGCCTGGGGGCGGTCAGCGTCGCGGCGTCGGTAGAGCTGGCTGACCTCTTGCCGAAGTCGGTCGCGGCCCATGACGAAGCGCTCTCGGGCCGGGTGAAGCTGCTCGGCAAGAAGACGCTGACTGTCGCCGCCGCCGATCGACTCGCTGCTTCAGCCGACGGCGCCGCGTCGCGCTGCGGTCAGGCGATGAAGGCGTTCTCGGCGGCCGAAGCCGCGCTCGTGGGGTGCGCGTTCGGCGCACAGGCCTGCGACGACGCCAAGCTCGAGGCCGAGACCAAGAAGGCAGACACGGCGCGCCGCGAGGCCGAGCTGGCCTGGCCGAAGGCCGCGCTCGCGCTCGCCAGCTTGCCGCCCGAGCAGCGCGTGGGGGCCACCAAGGCTGCCGAGCTCGCCGGGTGCCGCGAGCCGTGGTGGTGACGCTCACTTCGGCGCGGTCTGATCGAACTCGTAGGTCGGCGCCGGCGCGCCGTGCGGCCACTTGACGGTGAGCACGCGCTTTCCCCACTGGCTCCATTCGTAGGTCCAGTCAGCGTCGATGCCGGGCTTGACCTGGGTGACGATGCTGGCCACACCCTTCTTGACGAAAGGCGGGATCCCGCCCGAGTCGTTTCCGCGGGTGAGCTTCACGTTCTGGATCTGATTGGCCGAGCTGTCGCCGGTTCGACACGAGACCCGCAACCACTCGCGCACCAGCTTGGTCTCGCAGCCCAGCGGGGTGCTGTGGCGAACGGTGATCTCTCCGACCGCACCCCACTCGGCCACGGTCGGCGGCTTCGAGGTGCCGCTGGTGGGGACGCCGGACTTGGACTCGGTGCCCGTGGTGGGCGCCGCGGATTCGGCGGGCGCGGCCGGTGGCGCTGCCGGCGCCGGGGTGGGTGCCGTGGTCACCTGGGGCGGCGGTGTCGGCGTCGGCTCTTTCTTCGCCTCTTGCTTGCACGCCAGAAGCGCGCCCATCACGCACAGCCCCGCACCAACCCTGCTCTTCATCGAGCCAGCATCCCGCCGCCTGGGGGCCGCTGTCAATTTGGCCTGCTATGCTCTGCACGATGGTGGCTTTCCGAATCGGGATCGGTGCACTGGTGGTCGGTTGCCTGGGCGCTTGCGGGGGCGACGAGTTCGCCAGCGAACCCGCTGGCAGCGGTGGCACGTCGGCGGGTGGCGCTGCAGGTGCGGGGGGTGCGACCACGGGCGGCGCGGGCGGTGGCGGCGGGAGCGGTGGCGCCAGCGGCAGCGCGGGG
>JAKLKA010000077.1 GCA_023150915.1 Polyangiaceae bacterium | reverse complement strand
GGCTCACGGCGCCGATCACCGTCACGCCCGCTCCGCCGATCGTCAGCGTCCAGGCCAGGGTGTCGTCGCGTGCCGGCGGTATCGCGACCGGCCGTTGGTCGGGCTTTGGATCGGGCGCCCCCGACGTGGCCGGGCGCTCGGTGGTGAAGTCGACGACCACGGTGGCGCCCGCCGTGATACCGACCTCGCGCTCGGTGCGATCGCCGGCGGCGCGCAGCTCGAAGCGGCGTTTGCCCGGGAACACCACCAGCGGCCTCTGGAGCGGCACGCTGCCGCGCCAGCGACCGGCCACCCAGACGTCGGAGCCCGCCGGCCCGCGCACCTGCACGCGGCCCATCGCCTTGCCGTGCTGGTCGACGAATGCCCGTGCCTTGTCGGCAGCCGGCCCGTCGAGCCCCAGCGAGAGGGCGCCTTCGAACGCTTCGACTGCCACGTCGTCTTGCTTCACGCGCGACGCCGCGGCGCCCAGCTCGTACTTGCTCTCTTTGGTGGCGCGGATGCGATCGGCCTCGACGAACAGGTCGACGGCCGCTTGCCAGCTGGCCGGATCGTTGGTGTCGAGCGCGCGCTCTTTGGCGGCGATCGCCCGGGTGAACGCCGCGTCGTACTCGTCGGCGCGAGCGGGCAGACCCACGGTGGCGAGGGCAAGGGCCAGGGCGAGGGGTCGAAGGCGCACGGTCACTGGCAGACTTCAGCCGCGCATACCATGCTCGCGCACTCGCTCGATCGGGCACACGGTGCGCCCTTGGGTTTTCCTCGCGGGGCGGGGGCGGGCGCCGAGCCGGTCGGGGCCGCGGACGGAGCGGCCGAGGCCGTGGGTTTTCCGCGGGGCGAAGGCGCACTGACGGGCGCGGCCGCGGGCGCGCTGGGGTTCACCGCCGGCAGCTCTCGGGGCAGCTCGGCGCTGGGCACCGGCGACGCTGCCGGCACCTCTGCCGGGGGCGCCGCGCTCGCGCTGGGCTCGGGGGTGGGTGCGGCGTTCACGCGCAGCAAGAACACCGCCGCGGCGCCCACCGCGACCAGCACCGCCGCCGCGACGCCCATTACGCCGCGCGACGGGCCGACCGACGCCGGGCCGTCGCGTCGGCTCTCGATGACCTGCGCCTCTTCGCTGAGCTGGGGCGACAGCGGCGGCGGGGGAGCGCTGATGCTGGTGGCCGCGGTGACGCGGCCGGTGGTGGCGCCGGTGCGCACGCTGGCCCGCACGCGCTGCACGAGCTCGGGCACGCCGCTGGGGCGGCGCTCGGGCCGGGTGGACAGCGCCTCCATCACGGTGCTCGATAGCGTTTCGGGCACGGCGGCGCCCGCTTCGCTGGGCGACAGCGGATTGAGCCGCGCCTGCACGTTGGTCACGTCGTTCCACGGCAAGCGCCCGACGAGCATCGCGTAGAACACCACGGCCAGCTCGTACACGTCGGTGCTCTTGCTGGCCGGCGCGCCGAAGAAGCGTTCGGGCGCCATCGTGGCCGGCGTGCCGCGGGCGATACCCGCCTGAGTGGTGGTCGAGGCGGGGGCATCGATCTGTTTGGCGATGCCGAAGTCGAGCAGCTTCACCGCACGACCCCCATCCACCATCAGCAGGTTCTCGGGCTTCAGATCTCGATGCAAGAGGCCGGCGTCGTGCAGAGTCTCGACCGCGCTCGAGAGCTGCTCGAACAGATCGAGGGCGTGGGCCAGGCTCAAGGCGCCCTGGGCCGTCAAGTACTCGGCCAGGGTCTGCCCTTCGTACCGACGCATCACCAGATACGGCAGGCCGTCGGGCAGGCGACCGGAGCCGAGGACCTCGACCACGGCGCGATGTCGCACGCGCTCGAGCATCTTCGCTTCTTCCAGGAATCGCTCTTGGTCCTTGGGAGTGAGCTCGCGTTCCCGCGGTACCTTCAGCGCGACGTCTTGCCCGTCCCACAGAGCGCGGTACACGACGGCACTTCCGCCTTCACCCAGGACACCCTGAATGCTGAAGGCGCCAAGCTCCTTCGGGATGACCGCGGTGGGTTCGGGCGCCGCCACAGGCCCGAGAATAGTGCATCTCGGGGATCCGGCAACGCGAGGGGGCTCAGCGCGAGGCCAGCTCGCTGCATCCCCCGCGGATTTCGATCTCGCGGGTCGTGTCCTTCACCTCGACGCTGGCCAGGCCATTTTCGCTTTGATCCACGATCCAGAACAGGTCACCGGGCCGGAAGCTGTGACTCTGGACGGAGTTGCTGCTGGCCGTCGAGTACGTACCGCTACCGAACTTGGGCTTGTTTCCGAAGAACACCTTCACCGTCTTGCCGCACGAGTTCCGGATGGTGACGCTCACGCTGCTGGGGCTTGCGGCCGCCTTCGTGGCGGGGCTCTCGCTGGGACTGCCGATGGGACTCGGCGTCGCGGCGGGGGAGGCGCCCGGCGTGGTCGGCGCGCCGGCGTTGGGGGCAGCCGGCGTTCCGGGTTGAGCCATCATGGCGCCGTAGGCACCGAGACCGCCGCAGCCGGCAAGGGCGGCGACGAAGATGGGGGCGAAAGCAAGACAGAGCTTCATGGTGGGATCTCCTGGCAACCAGCCGGCCGCCGCTGAGCAACCTGCATGCCATGGCAAAACGCCTCGATCGCGGGCGCTCGTGCGCGCGCGCCGGGGCGCCGACCCCGCAGCGCGAGGCGGGGATTGGGGCGTGCGCGCCACAGCCGCGATATGCTCGCGACCGCCATGCGCATGACCCGGACCACGAACCGCATCCCGGTGACGGCCGGCGCGCGGCCGGCGCGGCTCTCGGTGCTTCATGGCCCCGATGCCGGGCTCGAGGTGGCGGTGCCCGCCATCGGAGTGGTGATTGGCGCCGACGCGTCGGCTGACGTGGTCCTTGCCGACGAGGCCGTGTCGCGCCGCCACTGCTCGCTGGTGCCCAAGGACGACGGGTTCGAGGTGACCGATCTCGGGTCGCGCAACGGCACGCTGCTCGACGGCGTCTCGATCCAGAAGGCGGTGGTACCGGTGGGCGCGGTGCTGCGGGTGGGCGGCACGCTGATCCAACTGGTGCCGGGGGACGAGGCGGTGCTGATCCCGCCCAGCGCCAAGGCCAGCTTCGGCGCGCTGGTCGGCGGCAGCCTGGCCATGCGCCAGGTCTATTCCGTGCTCGAGCGAGCCAGCGCGTCCAATGCGCCGATCTTGCTCCTGGGCGAGAGCGGAACGGGAAAAGAGCTCGCCGCGCGCGCCGTCCACGACCACAGCCCGCGCCGTCCGGGCCCCTTCGTGGTGTTCGACTGTGGCGCGTCCACCGAGACGCTGATCGAGAGCGACCTGTTCGGCCACACCAAGGGCGCGTTCACCGGCGCTCAGGCCGACCGTCAGGGCGCCTTCGAGCTCGCCCACGGCGGAACACTGTTCCTGGACGAGATCGGCGATCTGCCCATCAACCTGCAGCCCAAGCTCTTGCGCATGCTCGAGTCCGGCGAGGTGACGCCGCTCGGCGGGCGCAAGCCCGCGCGCTACGACGTGCGCGTGGTGGCCGCGACCCACCGCGATCTGTCCGAAGAGGTCGCGCGCGGCGGCTTCCGCGGCGATCTGTACTACCGGCTGGCCGTGGTCGAGGTGCACTTGCCGCCTCTGCGCCAGCGGCTGGAAGACGTCGAAGAGCTGGTCAAGGTGTTGCTCGCTCGCGAGGGGCGGCCAGAGGCCGACGTCCGCTCCGAGAACCTCGACCGGCTGCTCAGCTACCACTTTCCGGGCAACGTGCGCGAGCTGCGCAACATCGTGACGCGCGCGGTGGCGCTGTCGCCCCCTGGCACGCGCTTCGCGGCGATGCCCATTCTTCTGGCGGGCAGCACCGCGAAGAAGGACACCGAGTGGGTGGCCCGGGCCGATCGGCCGTTTTCCGAGGCCAAGACCGAGCTCATCACGCGCTTCGAGCGGGACTATTTGAAAGACCTGCTGCTGCGCGCGGGCAACAACATCTCGCAGGCGGCGCGCATCTCGGGCATCGATCGCAAGCACCTGTATCGGCTGCTCGAGTCGGCGGGGCTCCATCAGCCTGGCGTCAAAGCGTGACGGCACGGAGCGGGCTCGCGGCGTTCTGTCTCACGCTCACGGGCGCGGCTCGTGCGGGGGACGCCGTGCCACCCAGCATCGACGTCCGCGAGGTCGGACCCGACGCGGAGACCTTCGACGACCGCCGTCGGCCCGAAGCCCGAGCCTGGACCGAACGCCCCATCGCCGTGGAAGCACAGCTCGGGCTCGGCGCGCCGCTGGGGCTGGTTGGTGTCGCCGTCGATCTCAGCCCCAGCGCCGGGTTCTCTTGGAACCTGGGGGCCGGGATCAGCGTGCCGGGCCCGACCCTTCAGCTGGGCACGGCGGTCCGGCTGCGGCTGATCCCGACCACCGGCTTCGCGGTGGGTGCCGAGGGCGGGCTCTCGTTCGGGCCGTACAGTGAGCAGTCGGACTGTCCGAGCAACGACTGCCCACCGGCATATTCGTGGGAGCGGGCGGTCTGGGGCCACGTGGGCTTGATGCTCGAGCGCCGCAGCCAGAGCGGGCTCACGCTGCGCTGGAGCTTCGGCGGCGCGGGGATCTTCAACGTGACCCAGGCCGACTGCGAGCGCTGCGATGCCACCGACGAGCCGAGCACGTGGCACACCACCGTGCCGTACACACTGGTGGCCGCGGGATGGGCGTTCGGATCATGAAGCGCGCGCTCGCGCTGCTGCTTGCCTGGTCCGCGCCGGCGCTGGCCGACGGGCCTTTGGGACCGAATGGGTCGCCCATTCGCACCAGCAGCTATTCGGTGGATCTTGCCGGCGGCCCGGTGCTCGCGGGCTCGCGTGCGCTCGGCCTGGCGGGCGCCTACGTGGCCATCGCCGAAGGGGTGGACGGCAACGTGCACAACCCGGCGGCGCCGGCGGTGCGCGCCGCCTGGTCGGCGACCCACGTCGACTGGGACGCGACCGTGGGCCTGCTGTTCCCAGGCAATCTGGCGAGCACCGACTTCTACAACAGCGGGCGCGGCCGGACCGATCTGCGGCGCAGCGATCCTCGAGAGTTTGCGCTGCTCGCCCCGGCGGGCAACGTACAGATCGGGGCCTGGGGCATGGGCGTGGGGCTCGAGCTCTTCCGCTACGGCTTGATGCGCCAGCCCGACCCCGCCTCGGGCGGCGAAGAGCGGGTGATCCGCGCGCAATTCTCCACCGTGCGCACCTTCGTCTCGCGCGCGGTGGACGACGGGCAAGTGGTGGGCGGCATCGGCTTGCACGTGACGGCGCTCGACGTGACCACCCGGGACGAGATCGTGTCGCGCGACGGCAACGTGTTCACCACTCGCGGCGTGAGCTTCGAAGGGGGCATGCTCTGGCGGCCGACCGGCGAGAGGTTTCGCTTGGGGTTCTCGGTGCGCGCACCGGTCACCACCGACGTGGACGCTCGAGGCCGCGCCGTGGGCGGGGACATCGTGCTGGGGGACCCCCAGGGGCCGGACGCGCTCTGGCTTCCGCGCCGCGTGAAGCGACCGTGGAGCACCGATCTGGGCGTGGCCGTGCAGCTCGGCCCGCGCCCGATGAACGTGGCCTGGCTCGACCCCGTGGTGGTGATGCGACGCATCGACGCCTTCTTGGAGCGCCGCGAGCGCCTTCGCGAGGGCCGCCGCGCGCGCGCCGAAGGGCTGGGCTCCGACGCGCTGGAAGCCGCGGAGCTCGAGCTCGAGGGCGAGGCCGAGGCCGATCGGCGCTATCGCGCCCTGCAGCGCCAGCGCCTCGGCGACCTCCTTCGCCGGCGCTACGCGGACATGCCCCGCCGCTATCTGCTCTTGACCACCGCGCTGCGCGCGGACGGTGATCTGGAGAACGCCGTCGGCGTCGAGTCGTTCTTGCAGGGCTACGTCGACCGCTCGGGTGAGCGGGTGAGCCTCACGCCGCGACTGGGCGCCGAGACCGAGGTCGCGCCCCATTGGCTCAAGCTTCGAGCCGGCAGCTACCTCGAGCCGACGCGCTTCCGCGGCAGCCTGCCTCGCACCCATGGGACGTTCGGTTTCGACGCGCGGCTGTTCGAGTGGAGCCTGTTCGGGCTGCTTCACGAAGACGAGGCGCTGGCGCTGAGCGCCGCCATCGACGGCGCCCGCCAGTACTTGGGTTGGGCGGTATCGGTCGGGATCTGGCGCTGAGCGGCGGCGTTCAGGGCGCGGTCTGCCCGGACCGGTAGATGCGGAACCCCGTCGGTGCCGTGGCCGAATCGAGGGCCGACACCGCGTAGCCCAGGCTCGATGCGCCCTCGGCGACGCTGCACGCGCCGGTGAAGCGCCCGTCGGGCGTGTCGATCACGCGCTCGACCAGCGGCGCGCCCGAAGCGTCTCGCGGGACGCCCTTGCCTCCGGCGGCGACCGGAAAGACGACGCAGCCGCGATAGGCGGTGCCCACGCCGGGCACGGGGCCGGCTGGCGTGGCAATCAGCCAGGTCTTGCCTTGAGCCTGAAACAGCTCGGCGGCGTTGATCTGGGGAACGGTGCCGCCCACGCACAGCGCGTCGCTGCCCTGCAAGAGGGTCGCCGCCCAGGTGAAGCTCTGCGCGTGGTCGAACGAGCGCAAGAGCTCGATGCGGATCGAGTTGGGGTTGCCCGCTTTCACACAGCCCACGGCGACCTCGAGCACGCCGCCCTGGCGCCACATCACGTCTGGCTCGGTGAGCGCGATGCAGTCGGCCATGGGCGGAAAGCCATTCACCACGGTCTTGGCGTCCTTGCTCGAGAACTCGGACTCGCTCTTCCAGCCCAGCGCCTTGCCCTCGTCCTTCCACGCCAGGTGCGGTTCTTGGGCAGTGAAGAGCGAGATGTGACCCAGATCGTATTGCAGCTTGTCCGCGCCCATCACCAGATAGGTGTGGGTGAACAGCTTCCACCGGCGCGTCACGTCCGGATCGTCGGCGTCGAAGACCAGCGACGAGACCTCGTGCACCAATCGCCCGCTGCAGGTCCCGCTCGGGCAGCGCGGTGAGCCGGTCGGAACCGTCACGTTGAACGGCCCCGACTCGTTCGGCGCCGCGACGTAGGTGAAGGTGGCGCCCTTGTCCGGAGAGACGGCGATGCGGGTCGAGATGTCGTTGGTGGCCACGACGCCCGAGTAGCTCATGGCGCCGCCCGGGGCGTTCAACGGATATTCGACGCTGGGATCGAAGATGCCGCGCGGCGCCGGCGGGTCGTTCTTCACCACCACCTCGTTCGCGGGCTTTGGATCCACCACGGTGGGTGCGGGCAGGGTGGACTTGCACGCCGAACCGCCAGTGCCGGACGTGCCGCCGGTGGGCGCCCCACCCGAGCCGCCCACGCTGCCGCCCACGCCGCCGCTGCCGGCGACGGCCCCACCGCTGCCGCTGGCACCGCCGCTGCTGCTTCCGCCGGTGCTCGCGCCGCCAGCCCCGCCGTTGCTCGAGCCCGAGTCGGTTTCGCCGTCACTGCCGCAGCCGAGGGCCAGGGCGGCGAGCAAGCACAGGGCACGAGCGCGCATGCGGCGACTGTACCACGCGACAGGCACGCTAGAGTTGCACCAGCACGCCGATTGTCGGGTAGACGACCAGACCGCCGAACTTTGCGTCGATGCTGCGTCCTGCCGCCGGCACGTCGATCTTCGCGGCACCCGACAGGCCTGCGACGGTCAGCTCGAGCCCCAGCCAGACCTTCTTGTAGCCGACGGCCGCGCCGACCTGCCCCCCGTAATAGAGGTTCGTGCCCGACACGTCCACCACCCGCACCTCGTCCACGAAGCGCGCGCTCATCCCCGTGCTGTAGCGCGAGATCAGCAGCTTGGGGCCGAACCAGACGTGAGCCATTTCCCACGACCAGCCGAACAACAGCGGCACGTCCAGCTCGTAGCGCCGGAAGTCGTCGATCTCGATCACGCTGTCCATGGGCGGCGGCACCGGGATCTCGAACGTGTAGTACGCGAGCCCCACGCCGACGCTGCCCGCCAGGTCGCCCTCGGCGCTCGGTTTCAGGAAGGTGAAGCGCCCGTCACCTCGAAGCGCGCCGCTGGCATGGCGCAGGCCCACGTCGGCGCGGCGGTGGATCCCGTAGCGCCCTTGGACCTCCCAGGTTGCGCTCGGCGGGTTGAGCATCACGCCCGCGGTCTTGATGATCAGCTGGTCCTTCTCGTCGGCGGTCAGCGCCTGGGTCTCGGCGCGGTCCGCCAGGGCCTCGGCCACCTCGTAGGCGTCGTCGATCTGGCCGGCGGGCACGTTGAGGCCGAGCCCGCCGGTTGCGCGCACGTGACCTTCGGGGGTGGTTTCCGCGGGAACGAAGGTCGAGAGCGCAGGGGCGCAGCCCGAGACCAAGGTCAGAGCGAGAGCGGCAACACGCACGGGCCAGTGGTACGTCCGAGGGGGCGGCGGCCTCCCCCTGCGGGGTCACTTCGGCCCCTCCGCGCAGCAGCGAAAGCCCTGGTCGTAGCGCAGGTAGAACGGACCATGACCGCGCGTCGCGGGGCGACAGCGCTGCCGAGCCGGGCCCCAGTGTCCGCCCTTCATGATCATGGCGCGCCCGTGCTTGCGCGCGTTCGTCGTCCACTCGTCGACGTTGCCGGTCAGGTCCATCACTCCGAACGGGCTCACGCAGTCGGGCAGCTCCCCCGAGCGCTTGCCGCGCCACGAGAGATCGATGCCCCGGGCCGTTGCCCGGGTGGTGCGAGGGCTGAACATGTCCTTGGTCGGGCCCGGCCCGAGGACGCTGATGTTGCACTTCGCCGGATCGCGCTCGAACCCATAGGGGTAGGGCTGCGCTGCTTCGCCCTCGCAGGCGAAGGTCCACTCGTTCTCGCTGCAGAGCCGCTTCTGCTCTTGCTTGCAGAAGGCTTGGGCTTCCGAGAACGTCACCACCACCAGCGGAAGCTCGCCGAACGCGTTCGGATACTCGTAGCGGTCGATGGAGAAATCGAGCTGTTTCTTGGGCAGCTCGGCCACCCGGGCGCGCCAGCGCTCGGGGTCGAAGCGATCGCACAGCCCGTTGTCGCCGTGGTCGGCGGTGCGCCAGAAGGTGCAGGTCGCGTTCTGGTCGGCGGTCACGCGATCGGTGTCGTCGCGCCCGTCTGGATCGAGCACGAAGCTTCCGCTGACGCGCAGCATCCCCGCGGGGCAGCCGCGGGCGTCGGCGCTGGGCTCCGGGGTGAGGGGCGCCAGGCCGTCGGCCACCCCTTGCCAGCTGAGCCCGTTCCAGCGGCGCCACGCCAGGCGCGGCATGACGAGCGTCTCGGTCAGTGTGTGGCCCAGCGTGGCGAGCCGCGGCCCGCGGGCGATGGCGAGAGCGGGCGCCGGCGCGACCGAGCCCGGGACGGCAGGGGTCTCGGGTGGCGCAGTGGCGGACGCAGTAGCCGACGGGCCATGCCGCTGTGGCGGCGGCGGCGTGTCACACGCAGCGAGCGCCAGAGCGGTCGGCAGAGCGAAGCGGCGCATCCCGGAGATCTCGCTCATAACGCGGGAGAAGCGCCACGCATTCTCGTGTATCGTGAGAAGGTGGCTCGAAGCATCGCTCTGGTCCTTGCGCTCTTGCTCTTGACCCAGTGCAGCGACGAGGCGGGCGGAGGCACCGCCGGCCCGGACGGTGGTGGCATCGCCGGGGGCTCGGGCTCGGGCGGCGGCGCGGGCACCGGCGGCGCGAGCACCGGCGGCGGCGGCTCGGCGAGTGGCGGCAGCGCCGGCACCGGCGGCGCCCCCGGCTCGTGCGCCGGGGTCACGTGCTCGGGGCAGGGGACCTGCGTGGAAGGCGACGCCGGGGCGAGCTGCCAGTGCAACCCGGGCTTTCACCCGGTGGGCACCGCGTGCGAGGCCGACGAGACGTGCAGCGGCGTGAGCTGCGGCACCTGTGGGCAGTGCAAGGTCACCGCTGGGGTGGCCGCCTGCGAGTGCCCCAAGGACTACCAGGTGGTGAACGGCAAGTGTCAGCTGGCCACCGACCCGTGTGCCAGCGCGAACTGCGCAGCGGACGAAGCCTGCGTGCCGGAGGCGCACTGCCAGGCCCTGGGTGCGTGCGTGAAGAAGTGCGACTGCAGCAACTGCGGCAACTGCGGGCCGGACAACAGCGACGGCAAGTGGGACGACATGCAGGAGTACTGCGGCAACCCCAAGGCCCAGCCCGCCACGAAGGCGTGCACCAAGCCGTGCCCCGCGGGCCAGGGCTGCCTGCCGTTCGCGACACCGATTTGCTGGCCGATGGAGGGCTGCCTGAGCCTGTGAAGCCCACCGCCGGCGGGCGGGGTCAGCCCGCGCGCAGCGCGAACGACCGCGTCTGCGCGTGGTCGGGCACGTTCTCGAGGAAGCTCTTCCGAAGCTCCGGGTCCGAGATCTTCGCCGCGCGGGCTTCGAGCCGCTCTTGGGCGCGAGCCAGGGCTGCCTGGGCCAGGGGGAGGTCGCCGCACGCGACCATCACCTCGACGAATGCCAGACGGGCCAGCGCTTCGCCGTCTTCGATGCTGCCCAGCTCGTCGAGCAGCGCGGCGGACTCCGTCGCACGGGCGCGAGCCGCGTCGAGGCGCCCGAGGGTGAGCTCGGCGCGGGCCGCGATGGCCAGCGCGAGCACGCGGTTCGGGCGGTCCGACAGCGCGGCGCTGGCGATCGCAGACTCGAGGGCGCCCGCCGCGTCCCCCGCTCGCCACAGCAGATCGGCCAGGTAAGTGTGCGAGACGCACTCGACCCAGCGATCTTTCTGGGCGCGCGCGTCCGCGATGGCGTCGCGTTCGATGGCGATGCCAGCCGGAAGATCGCCAGCGAGCGCCACGGCGTACCCCAGGTTGTGTTCGGCGATGGCCCGGGTGTGCGACAGCCCCATGCGCTCGGCCCGGCTCAGCGTGTCGCGCAAGAGGGCTGCCGCTTCGGCGTACTTGCCGAGGGCGATGTGTGCGAATCCGACGCTGGTGCGGAAGGTCAGCGCGTGACGCTCTTCGCTTGCGGCCTCGAAGCAGCGGGCCGCGAGCTCGGTCTTCTCCAGGTACGTCGAGGCGTCGCCGGCGACCAGCGCGGCGTAGCCCTCGGCGCGAGCGAGCCACCCGCGGCCGGGGTGATCGTCGTCGGACAGGTGCCGCTGGGTCTGCCCGAGCGCGTCGAAGATGCGGGCGGCGAGCCCGGTCTGGCCGGCGCGCAGCGCGGGCACGCAGAGCTGCGCCAGCACCACGGCCCGGGCGCCGGCCGTGGCGGGTGTGTCGTCGGCGGCCACTTGCTCGAACAGCGTGGCCACCTCGTCGTGGCGACCGGCCCGGGACGCGATGCGGGCGGTTTCCGCCGCCGCGACGTACCAGCGGGGTGACAGCCGAGTGAAGCTGGCCATCGCCCGGCGCGCGCTCTCTTCCCGGGCCTCGGCCTCGCCCCGCCACAGGTGCGCTTCGCTCGTCAAGAGGTGCAGCTCGCCGGCCAGCTCACCGTCAGGCTCGGTCTCGAGGGCGCGGCGCGCGTGGGCGAGCGCGCTCTCGAAGTCGTTGGCGCTGATGGCCTGGGCTGCCGCCCGGCAGAGGTGCGGCGCCGCCCGTGCCGGCTCGTTGCCGCGGCGCAGGTGCTCGGCCAAGATCAGCGGCTCGCGCTCGCCGGCGCGCTCGAGCCAGGCGGCAGCCGACCGATGGCCGCGCTCGAGATCGTCCGGTGTCAGCATCGAGTGGGCGGCGTCGCGCACGAACGCGTGGCGGAACACGAACTCTTCCTGACCCGCGAAGCGAGCGTCGCGCCGCTTGGTCAGAAGCTCGCGTTCGGTCAGCCGCGCCAAGTCGGCCCGCACGGCGTCGGGGTGCCGCCCCATCAGCTCGGCCACCCCCGCCGTCCAGAACACCGTCCCGAAGACGCTGGCGGCGCGCAGCACCTGGCGCAGCTCGGGGTCCAGCCCCACGATGCGGGCTTCGGCCAGCGCCCGCACGCTGCCCGGAAGCTCGGCGCTGGCCCCGCCCTCGGCCACGGCGCGGATCAGCTCTTCCAGGAAGAATGCGTTGCCGCCGGCGCGGTCCACCACGGCACGGGCGAGGTGCGGGTCCACGCCATCGCCCAGGACCGAGTGCACCAGCGCCTCACCGGCACGACGCCCCAGCTCGGGCAGCGGCAACACCAGCGGCCGGCGCTCGGCCCACAGGCTGGGGAAGCGTTGGCTCACGCCGGGGCGCGCGAGGCCCAGAGTGAAGAACCGGCGATCGGCGTGCTGGCGGAGCGCGGCGTCGACGAACCGCACGCTTCCCCAATCGCCGAAGTGAAGGTCTTCGAGCACCAGCACCACGGGGTGCTGCTCGAGCTCGCCGGTGAGAAAGTCTTCCCAAGCGGCCATCAACAGGTCGCCGAGCAAGAGCGGGCTGAGCCGCCGCGGAGCCTCGCTCTCTCCGGTCACGACCTCGCACAGCGCGTCGGCGACCCGCTCCGCGACGTCCAGGGAGTGCGCGCGGTGCACGCGGGTGACGAGCAGGTCCCGCACCTGTTCTCGGGGCGCGTCCAGCGCGACGCCCAGACCGAAGCGGAGCGCGCTTCCGAGCAGGCCCAGGGGCGAGCCTTCGGCGATGGGATCGCCGCGCCCGAGCCAGATTTCGGGCACGGGGCTCCCGGCGTTCTTGGCCGTGACCTCGAGCCGCCGGAGCAGCTCGTAACGCACCCGGCTCTTGCCGATGCCCGGCTCACCGGTGACCACCGCCACGCGCGCCACGCTGTCGCTCAAGGTCTCGCAAAGCAGGCTCTCGAGCACGCCCAGCTCGCGCTCGCGACCCACGCACGGCGTGGACCGACCCAAGAGTCGGCGCAGCGGCGTGGGGTCGAGGCGCTCGGAAACGAGCGCCGCCTCGCCTGGGCGATCGGGGTGCCGGCTCAGCGCGAAGCGCGCTTCGAGCAGCCCGGTGCTGACTTGATCGAGCCAGATGCCGGGCTCGCGGGGCGCGAGCAGCGCCTCGGCGCGAGCCACGATGCTGCGCTCGGGGTGCGTCAGGTCGCGCGCGGGCCCGGCGCCGGTGGCGATGGAGAGGCGCGCCTCGGGGTGCCGCTTCTGGATCTCGAGGGCGGTGCGCGCCGCCTGCGCGACCACGTCGCTCGCCGTGCCGAGGCTGGCGAAGATCAGCGCGGCCCCGCCGTCGCGAGCCACCAGGCTGCCGCCGTTGCGCTCGGTCAGGGGGGTCAGGTCCGAGGTCACGCCGAAGACCAGCACCACGCAGGTGAAGCGCTGCTCGGCCAGGGTCATCGCGACGTCCCGATGGCTGGCCGGGCCGGGGGCGTCGAGGGTGTCGCCCAGATCCAGCTCGCGCAGAGCCCGCGCCACCGCGTCCCCGTCGCGGGGGCGGTCTTCCGGCTCTTTCGAGAGAAGCCGCGCGACCAGGTCGTCGAGCGCCGGCGGCACGTCGCTGCGCCGGTCGGCGACCCGCGGCACCGGGGACATCAACAAGTCCGAGAGAACCAGCTCCATCGGGCCATCGGTCAAGAGCGGCTGCCCGGTGACGCACCGGAACAAGATGGCCCCCAGCGCCCAGACGTCGGCCGCTGGACCGATGTTCTTCGAGCCGCGCGCCTGCTCGGGCGACATGTAGCGAGGGCTGCCGACGATCACGCCCGTCTGGGTCAGCTCGCTCTCACCGAACGCGCCTTGCCGTGCGATGCCGAAGTCGAGCACCCGGACGTCGTCGAGCGCACGCCCCACCAGAAACACGTTCGAGGGCTTCAAGTCGCGGTGCACGATCTGGCGCCGGTGTGCCGCGCCGATGGCCGAGGCCAGGTGAGCCACCATGCCCACCGCCTGCGCGGGGGTCAGCTCGGCGCGCTCGAGACGCTGGGCCAGGCTCTCGCCCTCGAGCCACTCCATCACCAGATAGGGGCCTTCGTCCGAGCTGCCGTGGGCGACGTAGCGGACGATGCCCGGGTGATCGAGCTCGGCCAAGAGATGCGACTCGCGCAGGAAGCGCTCGCTGTCGGCCCCGGGGCGCAACAGCTTGAGCGCGACCGGCTCGCCGCGATGCCGATCGAGCGCGCGCCACACCACCCCCATGGCGCCCGAGCCCGAGAGGCTCTGGACCTCGAAGCGGCCCCCGACGACTTCTCCGCGTTTCAAGCGCCCCGAGGATAGCGCCTTCGGCCTATTCCCGCATGGCCTCGATGGGTGAGACGGCGGCGGCGCGCAGGGCAGGGAAGAACCCGCCGAGCACGCCCATCACGCCGCCGAATGCCAGGCTTGCTCCGATGATCTGCGGGGTGGGCGTGAAGCGGAACACGATCTCGCTCCAGGTCGAGAAATTCATCATCGAGAAGCTGACCAGGCCCATGCACAGCGACGCCACCGAGCCGATGGCGCCGCCCACGGCAGCGATCAAGAGCGACTCGAACAAGAAGCTCATCACGATGTTCAGCCGAGAGAACCCGATGGCGCGCAGCACGCCGACCTCGCGCTTGCGGTTCGCCACGGCGGCATACATGGTGATCATTGCGCCGATCATCGCGCCCACGCTGAAGAACACCGCGATCAAGACGCCCATCACGGTGATGAACAGGGTCGTGCCCTCGCTCTGCTTCTCGTAGAACTCGCGCTCGGGCATGGCGTCCAGGCCCAGGCGTTTGTCGCTCTCGATGGCGGTCTCGAAGCCCTCGAATCGGCTGGGCGAGTCGAGCCGCACGCGCACCGACGACACCACCCCGCGCCGGCCAAAGGCCTCGCGCAGCACCTCGAGATCGGCCCAGACCTCGCTCTCGAAGGCGGTCCCGCCGGTCTCGAACACGCCCACCACCTTCACCGGTCTGTTCTTGCGCAGCTCGAACGAGTCGCCGAGGCGCAGGTTCTTGAAGCGCCCGCTGATTGCCCGGCCGACCATCACCTCGTCGGTGCCGGGCTTGAGCGGGCGGCCCTCGATCACCTTCACCTCGGACCGGAAGTCCTGAGCGTCGCTGGGGACGCCGCGCAGCTGCACGTTACTGCGCCCCTTGCCGTCCGAAGTCTCCATGAACGCGACCACCATCAGCTCGCCCACCGCCATCGGGGTGCCGTCGGCCTTGGCTTTCACGCCCGGGGCGCTGCGCACGATACCCACCGTCGGGTCGTCGATGGTGCTGGAGAGCTCGGCGTTGTTGCCCTTGCGCAGCACCACCGCCGTGTCCGCCCGCCCCGAGCTCTGCATCGTGCGCCGCAGGCCCTCGGACAGCATGAGCGACGACGCCAGGACGAACACCACGAGCGCGATGCCGCCGGCCGAGGCCACGGTGGTGGCCTTTCGAACCGCCAGGTTTCGCACGTTGTACGACAGCGGGATCATCCCAGCCTCCGCAGTGCTTCGACGGCGTCCAGCTTCGATGCGCGCCAGGCGGGGATCAGCGCCGCGAACAGGCCGAGCAACACGGCGATGCCGACCGCGCCCGCCGCCACCGTGGCCGGGATCCGGAAGTAGGGGAACCACGAGCCCATGTTCTCTTCCAGCCAGCGACCCATGGACTGCTGCACGATGGGGTAGCTGAGCCCGAGCCCGACCAGCCCCCCGAGCAGCCCCACGGTCACGCTCTCGCCGATCACGAAGCCGACGATGTGGCCGGGTCGGAAGCCCAGCGCCAGAAGCACGCCGTACTCCCGGGTGCGCTCGCGCACGCCCATGGCGATGGTGTTGCCCAAGATCAGCATCATGATCACCAAGATCACGATGCTGACCACGTCGAGCGCAGTCAGGATGGCCGACGCGGCGCCGATGAACTGGGAGTTGAGCGCGCGCTCGCTCATGGTCTGGGTCTGGATTTCGCGCTCGTCGAAGGCCTTGTCGATGGCGGTGCCCACGCTGCCCCCGCGCGAGACGTCCTCGATGGTGCTGGCGATCCAGCCGATCTGATCCTTGCGGCCGGGCGGCAGCGACTCGTTCATGTAATCCCAGTGGAACAGGAACTGCGCCTGGTCCACCGAGCGGCGGGCCGCGGTGTACACCCCGGAAATGCGGAACTTCCACTCGCCGGGGTAGATGGTCCCGGTGAGCGTGACCTCGTCGCCGACCTTCCAGCCGAACTGCTTGGCCAGCGACGAGCCGATGATCGCCCCTTGCCGGTCTTGCTTCCAGGCGGCGAGCTGGGCCGGCGGCACCACCATGTCGTCGTAGACGTCGAAGAAGGTGTCCGGGTCGACCGCCATGTTGGCGAAGAACTCGCGGTCGCGGGTGGGGTGCTTGGCGCCGAACCAGTTGAGGAAGGTCGCCTTCTTCACCCCCTGCACCTGGCGCACCTCTTCGAAATAGCGCTTGGGCAGCGGCATCACGAAGGTGACCTTGTGCCAGGTGGCCAGGCGATCTTGCGCGGCGTGCTCGGCGCCGGTGTTCCAGGCGTCGAGCACCGTACGCAGCAGCACGAACGACAAGATGGCGACCGCCACACCCACCACGGTGAGCGCCGTGCGCAGCTGGTTTCGGCGGATGTTCTTCACCGCCAGCGTGCCGAGATTCATACCAGCTGACCCTTGTCGAGCTTGCGGATGATGCTCGCGCGCTCGGCGGCAGCCGGGTCGTGGGTGACCATCAGGATGGTCTTGTCGAAGTCCTTGTTGAGCTTGTCCAAGAGCCCCAAGATCTCGTCGGCGCTCTGACGATCGAGCTCGCCCGTGGGCTCGTCGGCCACCACGATGGTCGGATCGTGGACGATGGCCCGGGCGATGCCGACGCGCTGCTCTTGCCCGCCCGAGAGCTGGTTCGGGCGGTGGCCCATGCGGTCTTCCAACCCCACGACCCTGAGCGCCGTGGTCGCGCGCTTCTTGCGCTCGGCGCTGGCCAGGTTGGTGAGCAAGAGCGGCAGCTCGACGTTCTCGAGGGCGGTCAGCACCGGGATCAGGTTGAAGTGCTGGAAGATGAAGCCGATGTTCTGCGAGCGCCAGCGCGACAGCTCGGAGTCGCCCAGCTTGGCGATGTCTTTGCCGCCCACCTCGACGCTGCCCTGGGTCGGCCGGTCGAGCCCGGCGATCAAGTTCAAGAGCGTGGTCTTGCCCGAGCCGCTGGGCCCCATCAGGGCTTCGAACGAGCCCTTGGGGATGTCGAGGTCGAGGTCGTTCAGCACCACGAGCCGCTCTTTGCCGCGCGAAAATGTCTTGTTCACGCCCCGTAGGGCGATCAGCGGTGCATCACTCACGTGCCCGTCTCCTTCACGTCCCGACCGTCGCTCAGCTCTTTCGGAGGATCTTTCACCAGGCGCGTGCCGCTGGGTGGGCCGTCGATCAGCTCGAAGCCGTTGCCGACCGGCGCGCCGAGCGTGACCGCGCGCATGCGCACCTTGCCGCCGTCGATCACGAACACCACCTTCGCCCCCGCGCGGTCGACCACGGCCGAGCCCGGGACCACCACCTTGGGGGGCTCTTTCAGGCTCTTCTCGTCCAGCTTCTCACCCAAGAAGTTCACCCGCGCCGCCATGTCGGGCAGCACCCCGGCGGCGGCGTCGACCAGCTTCACCTTGACCGTGACGGTGGCCTTGGCCCGGTCCACTCGCGGGCCGATCTGCGCCACCTCGCCGCGCAGGCGTTTGCCCGGAAAAGCGTCGAGCAGAATCTCGGTGGGCGCGCCGACCGCGAGCAGGTGCACGCGGCCTTCGGGCACGTCGGTCTCGACCATGATCGACGCGAGGTCGACCAGCTTGGCCAGCGCCCCGACGAACGGACCGACCATGGCCCCGACGCCAACCGGCTTGCCCACCACCGTGCCGCTGATGGGTGCGGTCACGGTCATGTAGTCCAGGTTCACCTGCAGGTTTTTGACCTCGGCCCGCGCGGCCTTGGTCTGGGCGTCGGCGGCCTCGACCACCTTCTTCTGTGCCGCGATCTGGGCCTCCAAATCGTCGGCGATGGCCGGCGCCGAGACGCCCTCGCGGGCCAACGCCCGCTCGCGCTTGGCCTTGAGCTCGAGGGCCGCCAGATCCGCGCGCGAGACCTGGGCACGCGCCTCGGAGCTGGTGATCTGTGAGCGCGCCGAGGTGATGGCCGCCTTGCGGTCCGAGTTCTCGAGGATGGCAATCACCGAGCCCTGCTGGACCACGTCCCCCTCTTTGATCGAGATGCTCTTGACCCGGCCCGCGACCACGGGCCCCACGTCGCTGGACACCTGTGCGACCACGTATCCGCTGGAGGTGAGCTTCACGGAGGACTGCGCCACGGTGAGCGTGGTGATCTCGGTGACGCCCACCTCGGGCTTGAAGACCCGCGCTTCGAGCCGGGGCAGCACCACGAAGTAGCCCGCGCCGAGCAGCCCCGCGACCCCCAGCACCCAGAGCCCGCGTTTGAGCCAGCCCGAGCCCTCGCCGCCGACGCTGCGGTCGAGCTTGAGCGAGGCCAGGTCGTTCGAGAGCCGGTCCGACATCCGGCCAGTCACTTAGGGCAACCGTCGGCGAGATGGAACTGCCCCCGCGGGCGATCGGGTTCGGGCCGCAGGCACCACGGTCTCGCTCAGGAACCCCAGCACCGCCCGGATCCGGCCGGCGCGCGCCAGATCGCGGTGCACGGCCTGCCAGATGATCCGCGGCTCGGGGGCGCTGTCGGTGGCGATTCGGCTGAGTGCCGGCTCGGCGTCGCCCACGATTCTCGGAATGAGACCGACCCCCAGGCCGGCCACCGTGGCGGCGAAGATCGCGCTCACGCTGTCCGACCGCATCACCACCTTACCGCGGCCCAGGCGGGCGGTGAGCCACTCGTTTTCGATGGCGAACGGGCGTGCGTCGGCGAACAGGATCACGTCGTGGCCGTCCAGCTTCTGCCCCGGCTGCCCGCGGGCCTCGAGGTAGCTGGTCGCGGCGTAGAGCGACAGATCGATGGCGGTCAGCTTCTTCACCACCAGTGCGTCTTCGCGCGGCTGGGAGAGCCGGAGCGCTATGTCCGCTTCGCGCCGCGCGAGCTGCACCGCGCGGCTGGTACACGAGAGCTCGAGCATGATCCCCGGAAAGCGCTGGCTGAAGCGAGGCAGGTGCGGCGCGATGAAGCGCGTGCCCAGCATCTCGGTGACGCTCAGCCGCACCACGCCCTCGGGCTTGTCGTCGGCCCCCGCCACCGCGCGCTCCAAGGCCAGGGCCTCGTCCTCCATCCGTTCGGCGCGCGGCATGAGCTCGTGGCCCGCGCGGGTCAGGCTGTAGCCGTCGGGGGTGCGGTCGAAGAGCCGGGCCTTCGCCGTGTCTTCCAGTTTCTCGAGCGCTTGCCCAAGGGCGTCGCCGAAGAGTGGGCCCGCTGGTGCCTGACCCGCGGCTACTTCCTCGAAGAGCACCCCGTCGCGCGGCGCCGCTTCGCGCGCTTCGACAAGCCCACGCTGCTCTACAGCATGAGCGACGACGACTTCGCACCCGAGCCGGCGGTCGCGCAGCTGATGGCGCTCTTGTCGAGCGCACCGCTCGAGCACCGCCGTGTGATCCCGAGCGAGCTCGGGGTCGAGGCGATTGGCCACTTCGGCTTCTTCCGACCGCGCTTCACCGACACGCTGTGGCGCGAGGTCCGCTGGTTCTTCGACGACCTGATCGACGGGCAGCGCGGCTTCCGCCCGCGGCGGGCGCGGGCGCCCTGGAACCTGGACGACGAAGACGTCGCGCTCGATCTGGCTCATGGCCGGGCATGAGCTGCCCGGTTTTTTTCGGTGACCCCAACGAGACTCGAACTCGTGTTACCGGCGTGAGAGGCCGATGTCCTAACCGCTAGACGATGGGGCCGATGAGTTGGGGGACAAGGATTCGAACCTAGATACCAAGGACCAGAGCCTTGTGTCCTGCCATTAGACGATCCCCCAGGGGGAACTAGCCGGGACGGCTACCCCCCGACGCCGCCGGGTCGGCGGGTGAGGGGGCCGGCTTCCTAGCTCCACTTTCGGGCCCAGGCAAGCAAGTAATGGGGACCGCCCGTCGGCTTGTGCTTCACACCGGGCCGCCGAGCGCCTAGATATCCCGCGCCGCGGCAGGCCGCGGCCAAAGGAGCCCCCACTTCCATGAGCGCAAAAGAAATCCTGTTCGCGCGCGCCGCGCGCAAGTCCATCGGTCTCGGAGCCGACGCCCTCGCGGACGTGGTGAAGGTCACCCTCGGCCCCGGCGGCCGCAACGTCGCCCTCGAAAAGAGCTGGGGCGGCCCGGTGGTGACCAAGGACGGCGTGACCGTCGCCAAGGAAATCGAGCTCGCGTGCCGGACCGAGAACCTCGGAGCTCAGATGTTGCGCGAAGTGGCGTCGCGGACCAACGACGACACCGGGGACGGCACCACCACCGCCACCGTGCTGGCCCAGGCCATCTACGCCGGCGGCATCAAGCTGGTCGAGGCGGGTCACCCCGCGATGGAGCTCAAGCGCGGAATCGACGCGGCCACGGCCGCGGTGGTCGCCGAGCTGCAGAAGATGGCCGTGAAGGTCAGCGGCACCGACGACATCCGACGGGTGGCCACCGTGAGCGCCAACGGCGACGACCGGATCGGGAAGATCTTGGCCGACGCCATGGAGAAAGTGACCCGCGACGGCATCGTGTCGGTCGAAGAGGCCAAGGGCCTCGAGACCGAGGTCGAGGTGGTGGAGGGGATGCAGTTCGATCGCGGCTACCTCTCGCCGTACTTCGTGACCAACACCGACACGCTGAGCACCGAGCTCAGCGACCCCTACATCTTGGTGACCGACAAGAAGATCACCGCGATGATGGACCTGGTTCCGCTGCTCGAGGCCACGGTGAAGGCCGGAGCGTCGCTGCTGGTCATCGCCGAAGACGTCGAGGCCGAGGCCTTGGCGGCGCTGGTGGTCAACAAGCTGCGGGGCGTGCTCAAGGTGGCGGCCTGCAAGGCGCCGGGCTTCGGCGATCGCCGCAAGGAAATGCTGAAAGACATCGCCGTGCTGACCGGCGCGACGCCGATCATGGAAGAGGCAGGGCGCTCGTTCGAGAGCCTGGGCCTGGCGGATCTGGGGCGCGCCAAGAAGGTCACGCTGGACAAGGACAACACCACCATCATCGATGGTGGCGGCGACAAGAAGGCGATCACCGGTCGCATCGAGCTGATCAAGAAGCAGGTCAAAGACACGACCAGCGACTACGATCGCGAGAAGCTCGAAGAGCGCCTGGCGAAGCTCGCCGGGGGCGTGGCGGTGATCCGCGTTGGCGCACCGACCGAGACCGAGATGAAAGAGATGAAGTTCCGCGTCGACGACGCGCTTCAGGCCACGCGGGCCGCAGTGGCAGAAGGGGTGGTCGTGGGCGGTGGCGTGGCGCTGATCCGAGCCGCGCGCGCCATCGACGCCCTGAAGCTCTCGGACGAGCAGCGCGTGGGCGCGTTGCTGATCGGCCGCGCGTGTGCAGCGCCGCTCGAGCAAATCGCCGCCAACGCCGGCTGCGAGGCTCGGGTGGTGGTCGAGACCGTGAAGAGCGCGCAGGGCAACCACGGCTTCAACGCCTACACCGAGGAGTATTGCGATCTGGTCGCCAGCGGCATCATCGATCCGGTGAAGGTCGTGCGTATCGCGCTCCAGAACGCCTCGAGCATCGCGGGGTTGATGCTCACCACCGAGTGCGCCATCGCCGAGCTTCCCAAGCCCGAGCCCGCGGGGATGCCCGGCGGCGACATGGGCGGCATGGGCGGCATGGGCGGCATGGGCGGCATGGGCGGCATGGGCGGCATGGGCGGCATGGGCGGCATGGGCGGCATGGGCGGCATGGGCGGCTTCGACATGTGACGCGCCGACTGCCGTCGCGGCAGTTTCGTGGGGCCGGCGCGTTGACGTCGGCGCGCCGGGTCCCATGAGATCGCCTCGGCGATGCCCGTTTACCGAATGGTTCAGGGGGCTTTTGACCCCCGACAAACCGGCGGGCTAGACTCGGGCCTCGTTCTCGGACCCTCATGGACCTTCGCGTAGTCGGCTGCCACGGCGGAGAGACGCCGAAGCATCGCACCAGCGCGTTCGTCCTCGACGAGCGCATGGCGCTCGATGCCGGCTCGCTCACCAGCGGGCTCGATCTGAAGCTGCAGTTCCGGCTGCAGGCGGTGCTGGTCAGCCACGCCCACCTGGATCACGTGCGCGACCTGGCGACCATTGCCGACAACCGGTGCCAGGCCGAGTGCGAGCCGCTGATCGTGGCGGCGTCGCCCTGGACCATCAAGGTCCTGAAGAAGCACTTCTTCAATAACTTGCTCTGGCCGGACTTCTCCGAGATCCCGAGCAAGGCGACGCCGACGATCCAGTTCGTGCCGCTGATGCCCGAGAAACCCCAGGTGGTGGCTGGCTACCGGGTGCGCAGCGTGATGGTGAACCACACCATCGAATCCGCGGGGTTCATCATCGAGACCCCCACGACCGCCATCGCGTACAGCGGAGACACGGGACCGACCGATCGTTTCTGGGAGCTGCTGCGCGAGACGCCGAACCTCAAGGCGCTGTTGATGGAGGTCAGCTTCCCGAACCGGGAGCAGAAGCTGGCGACGGTCAGCGGCCACCACACCCCGCGGACCCTGGCCAAAGACTTGAAGAAGTTCGGCAACCCCAAGGACCTGCCGACGATGCTCTACCACATCAAGCCCGTATTTCAGGGCGAGGTCGAGCAAGAGTGCGCAAGCCTGAAGGGCGTCAATCTGGGCGTGATGGGCATCGGCGATCACTTCGTCTTGTGACTACGATCTTGTGATCGCCGCCCGTGATCCGCGCCTGGTGTCAATGGGGCGGACAGAAAGCGCGGGACAGGGCGCGTGATCCACGCCTGGTGTCAATGGGGCGGACAGAAAGCGCGGAACACGGCCGTGATCCACGCCTGGTGTCCATGGGGCGGACAGAAAGCGCGGGACAGGGCCGTGATCCGCGCCTGGTGTCCATGGGGCGGACAGAAAGCGCGGGACATGGCCGTGTTCCACGCCTGGTGTCCATGGGGCGGACAGGAAGCGCGGGACACGGCCGTGTTCCACGCCTGGTGTCCGCGTGGCGGACAGAAAGCGCGGGACAGGGCGCGTGTTCCGCGCCTGGTGTCCATGGGGCGGACAGGAAGCGCGGGACACGGCCCGTGTTCCACGCCTGGTGTCCATGGGGCGGACAGGAAGCGCGGGACACGGCCGTGTTCCACGCCTGGTGTCCATGGGGCGGACAGAAAGCGCGGGACACGGCGCGTGTTCCACGCCTGGTGTCCGCGTGTTCCACGCCTGGATTCCGTGGGGCGGGCCGGTGCCCGCCGCCTGGCTGGGGTGAATCAGAAAGTTAACATAATCTATCTTATGCGATCTAAGAACCGGGCTCGCGCGCGGGGATTTCGCCGCCAGCCCCCAGAGAACCGGGCTCGCGGCTCGCGCCGTCAGCGCCCGGTCGGACCGGCCACGTCAGCGCCCGGCCGGACCGGTCACGTCAGCGCCCGGCCGGACCGGTCACGTCAGCGCCCGGCCGGACCGGTCACGTCAGCGCCCGGCCGGACCGGCCACGTGCAGGCTGAGCAGGTCGCCGTGGTTCGAGACCACGAACGCGCGGTTGCCGTAGGCCGCGGGCGTGTGCGCCGAGCCGTCCACCATGTGGATCCCGTCGATCACGCTGCCGTCCACCGGCGATAGCAAGAACACGCCCAGCTTGCTGGTGTTGACCAAGAGCGCGCCTCGCACCGGCACCGGCGCCGAAATCCCGCCGTCGGGCAGCGACCGGCGCCACTCGTCGCGGCCGGTCTCGGGATCGAGCGCCCACAGGCCGGTGGTTCCCGTGGCCGCCAGGAGCAGCTTCTTCTCCGGCACGGTTGGGCCCTTGCCGTCGCGCGGCGGATGCGCGGGCTCGGTCCAGAGCGTGAGCTCGCTCACGCCTTCCACCGCCGGGTTCGACCAGACCGGCGTGCCGCTGTCGGCGTCCAGCGCCCACACCCCGCCGGCGTAGCTGCCCACGTAGACCACCGCGCCGGCTTCGATCGTGTCCGCCACGGGCGTCGTGTCCACGTCGAGGTACGTTGGCAGCTCGCCCTGGCGCTGCTCGGCCTCGGCCGCCAGATCGACCGGCTGCCAGACCTCGTCGCCACGCTTGGCGTCGAACGCCGTGACCGTGCCGTCGCTGAAGCCCACGAAGAGCTTGCCGCGCCAGACCAGCGGGCCCGAATAGCCCGCGACCTCCATGCCCAGCGCCGGCGTGCGGTGCTGGCTCCAGATCAGCTTGCCGGTCTTGGACTCGAGGGCCACCACCGTGTCGTTGGCGTTGACCGCGTAGACCACGCCGCGCTCCAGCACCGGGCGGCGTGCCACCTCGGCGTTGGTCGAAAATCGCCAGATCAGCTCGCCGGTGGCGGCCTTCACCTTGTAGAGCGCGCCGTCGTTCGAGCCGAAGTAGACCACGTCTTCGCCGGCGTCGTAGAGCGGCGCGCACTGCACGAAACCCAGCGTCTCGAAGCGCCACAGGACCTCGCCGGTGACGGCGCGGATGGCGTACAGCCCACGGTCACTGGAGCCCACGAACAGGCGCCGGTTCTTGGCGTCGATCTCGGGTTGCCCGCGTTCGTACGGCTCGCCGACCTTGCGCATCTCGGCGACGATCTGCTTCTTGTAGACCACGCTCAGCGAGCCGCTGGGCCGGTACTTCCATAAGGGCAGCTCGGGGCTGGCGCCGGCGCGCAGCGCATCGCAACCGGCCAGCCCGAGCGCTGCCACGGCCAACGTGGCGGCGCCGAGCCGAGCACCGCGCGTGACGGTGCGCCGGGTCGCGGTGCGCCGGGTCGCGGTGCTTCGAGTCACGGTGCTCCGCTGGCCGGCGGCGCCGGGTCCGGGTCCGGCGCCGGCGCGGGACCGGGAACGGGCGCCTCGCCGGGCTCGACCGGGCCGCCAGGAACGGGCGGCATGGACGGAACCTTCAGCTTGCCCATGTCCTCGAGCATCTTCTTCAGCTTGGCCGGGTCTTTCAGGATCTGCTCGCGCATCTTGTCGAGCTGCTCGGGGCTGTAACTCGACCCGCCCGCCGGCGCGGTGCTCGGGTCGATGATGGCGAGGAGGTCCCGCGCGGCCTTCTCGACGTAGCTGTCGGTCATGAAGGGCGACTTGTCCTTGTCGAGCTTCTCTTTGACCTTGGTCAGCAGCTCTTTGGCCTTGTCTTTGTCGCCCTTGGCGAAGTGCACGCGGGCCTGGTGATAGAGGCCCAGTGGCGCAAAGCCCGGCTCGTCGGATTTCTCGAGCTCTTGGAACACCTTCAGCGCGCCGTCGGCGTCGGCCTTTGCCTCGAGGCACAAACCCACGCCCTCGAGCGAGCGGAGTCGGACGTCGGCGTCGTGCTTGGCCAGCTCCGAGCCCTGCACCTTCTCGTACAGCCCCTTGGCGTCGTCGAACTTGCCTTGGTCGTAGAGCACGCCCGCGCGGCCCAGCATGCTCAAGATCGCGGTGCCCGACCCCGGCTTCGCCTGCTCGGCCTCGGTGAAGGCCTTCGCGGCGGCCTCGAGCCGGGCCTCTTCGGTCGCGAACGTGGGCCGCCCGTTGACGGCGGCCTCTTCCGGGCGGGCGCTCTCGGTTCCGACGCGGCCGAGCTCGGAGTCGACGCCCGACATCAGGCCGTCGGAGGTCTTCCCCGCTGCCTTCTTGGCGCGCCACGAGTAGACCTGCCAGCCGATGCCGCCGACGACGGCCAGCACCACCAGCCACTGGAGCAAGCTGGCGTTCTTGCGGATGAACTGCGCGGTGGCGTGGGTGCCGCGCGCGAACGCGTCGTCCATCATCTCGGACGCGTCGAGGCCCTGAGCGACCGCCGCGTGCCGCTCTTTTTCCCGCTTCGTGCGCCGCTTGGCGACGCCCTGCTCGCGCAGCCGCTTGTTGCGGTCGCGCACCGTAGCGGTCGCGCTCTTCTCTTCCTGCTTGGCGCGCTTCTTCTCGGACTTGCTCAGCTTCTTGGGAGCGTCGTCGCCTTCGCCCTCGCTAGCGTCGGCGTCGGCCGAAGGCTCGGCCGCCCCCGCTTCTGCGTCGCCCGCGTCGCGGTCGTCGTCGCCCTGCTCTTCTGCCTCGGCGCTCGACGCGTCTGCCGCGCTCGCCTCGACGTCCTCACTCTCGGCCTGGGCACGCCGACGCGCGCGCCGCGAGAGCTGTTTTTCGTCCTCTTGCTCAGCCACCGGCGCCTCTATACCACCCTCGCCGAGCCACGCGAGGGTTTCGCTCACCCAGTGGTGGGGTCGCCAGGCTTCCAGGGTTTTGGCGCCGGAGGCGGCAGCTCGTCGGCGAGCGGGACCACCGCGATGGCCTCGACCGCGACGTGCTCTTCCGAGAACACCACCAGGCTCAGCGGCCGCCCGGGCTTGGCGCCCAGGCTCTCGGGCAAGAGCGCATGGACCTCGCGCGAGGGGCCCGGGGCAAGCTCGAGTGTGACCCGGTGGCTTGGGTGAATTTGTGGCAGTTTTCGGTCTTTTACGGGTAAACCTTTGCGGTCGTACTTGATGGCCTCGTGGGGGGCCCCGATGTGCACCCGCCCTGCGCGACCGGCAGCCCCCGCCCGGAGCAGAACCCGCACCCCTCGCCCATTGCCCCCGCGCGGCACCACCAGCTCGAGCCGTGCACCGAGCGGGCTCTGCTTGGCGAGCCGCGTGACGTCGCGCGGCTCGGGGCCGCCCACGTTCTGGAGGATGCCCGCTCGCCGGGCAAGCGCGAGCCCATCGGGCAACGGGTCGGGCACGCCCAGGAACCGCAGCAGCGGCTCGGCCATCTCGGCCTCGGCACCGAGCTCGACCAGGGCCTGGGCGATGGCGACCCGCGCGCCCTGGTAGCGCTCGGTGGCCAGCGCGCGCGCCAGTGGCACCCGGGCGGCCTCGTCGCCGATGCGTGCCAGGGCCTGGGCGATGAAGGGACGCAGGCGGACGTCGTCCAGGCTCTGGATCAACGGCCAGACCGCGTCCTTGCTGCGGATCTTGGCGAGCGCCTCGAGCAGCTCCCGCGAGCGCGCGTGGTCGCGGGTGCCCGCGTCTTTCCACCAGGCGACCAGCGCCGCCTCGCCGCGCTTGTCGCCGGACTCGGCCAGGGCCAGCGACGCCAGGCGCTTCCAGCGCAGGTCGTCGGAGCGCTCGAGCTCGAACACCAGCGGCGCCCCCTGGTCCAGGCGCGTGAGCGCCAGCGCGGCCCAGCGCCGCACCTCGACGTCTTCGTCGCGGCCGAGCGCCAGCCGCAGGCTCTGGGCGGTCTCGGGCCGGCGCAGCTCGAACAAGATCTCTGCCGCCTTGCGGCGGATGGCCACGTCCGCGTCGTCGAGCAACGGCAGAAGCTCGTCGGCGGCGTCACCGTCCCCGGAAATCCCACGCAAGATGGCCTGGGGCCAGCCCTTGCCTTCGGCCCGCAGGCCCTTCACCTCGTAGCGCCCGTGGGACGCGCCGAGCTCGCGCAGTCGGGCGCGGAGCTCGCGAAAGCGCGCGGCCTCGTCGCCCGAGCGGTCGATGCTCTGGGCCGGATCGGCCAGCACGTCGAACAGCTGGCAGGCGCCCAGCTTGCGCTGGCAGACCAGGCGCCAGGGCCCTTCGGCCAAGAGCGCGTGCTCTTCGGTCTCGGACAGCGCCAGCCCAGGCCCGCTGGGGCGGGCGCCCGACAGCAGCGGGCCCAGATCGCGACCACGCAGCCGCGGAGGGCGCGGGATGTCGAGCGCCCCCAGGACCGTCGGCAGAAGATCGATGGTCTGCACCACCTCGCCGATGGTGCGCGGTGCGACCACGCCCGGCGCCGACACCACCAGCGGGACGCGGACCTGCTCTTCGTAGACCGTGGTGCCGTGATAGCGCCCGCCGTGGTCGCCGAACTCCTCGCCGTGGTCGGCGGTCACGATCACCACCCCACCCGGACGTTGCTCGCGAAACAGCCGGGTCAGCGCGCCCACGGTCTCGTCGGCGGCCCGCACCTCCGAGTCGTAACGGTCGACGTCGCGCGAGCCGAAGTCGTGGGCCGAGTGGGCCTCGTAGGGCTCGTGGGGGCCGAACAGGTGGACCCAAAGGAACAGGCGTTGCTCGCGGCCGGCCTCGGCGAGATAGCTCGCGACTTGCTCCACCCGCCCCTGCCCTTCCATGAACTCGACCTTCTGGTACTCGAAGCCGAGGAACGAATCGCGGAACGGGGCGAAGCGCTCGGTGTCGATGAAGAACACGGCGGGCGGATAGAAGGCGGCGGTCTTCCGGGCATAGGTCCGCATCAGTGACGCCCAGGTGTCGCTGTCGGCGCCGGCGCCCTGAAGCAGCAATGGGCGCATGTACTTGCCGGTCATCAGCGAGGTCACCGAGTAGCTGGTGTGCGGCGTCGGGGCGTAGGCGTGGGTGAAGCGCGCGGACGAGGCGGCCAGCGCGTCCAGGTTCGGGGTGGTCGGGCGCGGGTAGCCGTAGGCGCCCACGTGGTCGGCGCGCAGCGCGTCCACCGTGATGAGCAGCACGTCGCGATCCCGGAAGTCGACGCTGCGTTCTCCGGAGGTGGGGGTCTCGAGACCGCCGCCCTCGGCGTCGGTGATGGGGGGCGGCGGCGAGAGCCAGGCCGCCAGGCGCACGGCTTGGCCGGCGATCGGCGCACGCCCGATGAGCAGCAGCCGGAAGTTGTCGAAGCGCCCGAGGCGGGTGGCGGCCGGCCGAGCCAGGGCTGCCAGCGCTGCCAGCGCGGCGAGCCCCAGCGCGCCGACCACGAAGCCTGGGACGCGACGCCGTGCTTCGGCGGGCGGCAGCGCCAGCGCCAGGGCCGGGGCGAGCATCAGCGCCAGCACCGAGAGCGTCAGGTGAAAGGCCGGGTAGAGCCGGACCAGCACCAGCTGATTGACCAGCTCGCAGCCGAGGACCAGGCCCAGCGCTGCGAGCGCGGTGCGCCCCGGGCGGAGGCGGATCCAGGCGCTGAGCCGCGGCGCGAGCAGGTACGCCACGACGGCCGCGCCGAGGCCCACGCCGAGCGCGAAGCCGCCGCGCCGGGGCAGCGACTCGAGCAGGCGCCCGCCGCCGACCCCCCAGGCCGAGAGCCCGGCCAGCCCGGCCACGATCAGCGCCAGCGCCAGACGCGCGTCGTGCCGATCGCCGCGGGCGGCGGCGCCGAGCAGCGCCGCCCCCGTGAGCCCGGCGGCCGCGACCAAGAGCAGCAGCACCGGCGCCAGATAGACCAGGCCCCACTGGGCCTCCCACACGCCAGAGATCAGACGTCGCTGACTGGCGAGCACGACCACGAGCTCGCCAGCGGCGACCACCCCGGCGGCCACCCAGGCCTGGGTCACGCGCTCAGCGGAACTCGACGCTGACAATCTCGTAGTGACGGGCGCCCCCGGGGAGCTGGACCTTGACCTCGTCCCCCACCTCTTTGCCGATCAGGGCCCGGGCGAGCGGTGCAGAGATCGAGATCGTGCCTTGGTTCAGGTCGGCCTCGTCGGCCCCGATGATCTGGTAGGTCGACTCCTCGTCGTTCTCGACGTTCAGCAGCTTGACCGTGGCGCCGAAGCGCACCTTGTCGCCGCTGAGCGAGGCCGGGTCGATGACCTCGGCGCGCGAGATCTTGTCTTCGAGGTCCTTGATGCGGGCCTCGACCATGCCCTGGCGCTCCTTGGCCGCGTGGTACTCGGCGTTCTCGGAGAGGTCGCCGTGCTCGCGGGCGACGCCGATCTCGCGGGAGATCTTCGGCCGCTCTTCCTTCAGACGGGCCAGCTCTTCCTTGAGCTTCTCCGCCCCGCGGGGTGTCATCGGGACCTTCTCGACCATGGGGACCTCCGATCTACCTGAGGCGCGCCCCCGATCAAGCCAGAACCGCGGCGCCGGGGTGCCAGAGCTTGCCCCCGCTCGGTCGAACCGCTACTCAAGCCTCCGCGCCATGCGTCTGGTCGGGAAAATCGCGGTCCTGTGTGTGCTGGGTGCGGCCCTGCCCGCGTGTGGGGCCACGAAGCCTGCGGCGAGCCCCCTCGCCTACTCCGAGAACGCCAAGCTCGAGTACGAGCAGGCGCTGAAGGCGTTCTTCGACAAGGACTGGGAAGAGGCGGCGCTGCTGTTCAAAGAGGTCAAGCGCAAGTACGGCTACAGCCGCTATGCGCGCCTGGCCGACCTGCGCCTGGCCGACATCGAGTTCAAGCAAGAGAAGTACGCCGAGGCGATCAGCGCCTACAAGGGCTTCGTTCAGGACTACCCGAACGATCCGGACGTGCCCTACGCCCGCTTCCGCGTGGCCAAGGCGCTGTTCGAGCAGTCGAGCCCGACCTTGCTCTTGCCGCCGCTCGAAGAGCGCGACCTGGCCAACGTCTACGACGCATACGACACCATCCGCGCCTTCCTGGGCGACTTCCCCCACTACAAGCGCGCGCGCGAGCTCGAGTACATGCTCGAGATGGTGGCCGGGCTGCTGGCGCGGCACGAGCTGTACGTGGCCCGCTTCTATCTGGGCAAGGGCAACTTCCCCGCGGCGGTGGCCCGCTGCCAGCACGCGCTCAGCACTTACGAGGGCTCGGGGCTGGAAGCCGAGGCCATGCTCTTGCTCGGCGAGACCTACATGAAGATGCACAAGCGGAAGAAGGCCCGCGCCGTGCTCCGCCAGCTGCTCTCGCTCTACCCCGACAGCCCCTTTGGCATCCCGGCCAAGGGCTTCTTGCGCCTGATGCAAGACGACGCGGTCGTCCCCCCTGCCCCCCTGCCGTGATCATGGCCGAACCGTCGCCGCTCTCCACCGTTGCGCCCACGGTCCTGATCGTCGACGACGAGAAGAACATCCGCCGCACCGTCGAGATGGTGCTCACGGGCGAGGGCTACCGCGTGATCGAGGCCGGTAGCGCCGAAGAGGCCCTGGCCACCCTGAGAAGCCCCGCTCACCCGGTGGATCTGGCCATCTTCGACCTGAAGCTGCCGGGGATGAGCGGCCTCGAGGCCCTCGAGAAGATGCGCGCCGACGACGCCACCCGCGACCTGCCGGTGATCGTGATCAGCGGGCACGCCACGGTTCACGACGCGGTCAACGCCATCAAGCTCGGCGCCAGTGACTTCTTCGAGAAGCCCCTGAACCGCGAGCGCGTGCTGGTCAGCGTCGACAACTGCATCAAGACGGCGCGCCTGTCGCGCACCCTCGAGCAGATGCGCGGCGAGCTGGAAGCTCGCTACGAGATGATCGGCACCAGCTCGGTGATGCAAGAGCTGTACGCCAAGATCGACAAGGTGGCGCCCACCAAGGCCAGCGTGCTGATCACCGGCGAGAGTGGCACCGGCAAAGAGCTGGTGAGCCGGGCGATTCACCGGCTTTCGCCCCGGAAAGACGCGCCCTTCATCAAGGTGAACTGCGCGGCCATCCCCCGCGAGCTGATCGAGAGCGAGCTGTTCGGCCACGAGCGCGGCAGCTTCACCGGCGCCCAGGCCCGCAAGCGCGGGTTCTTCGAGCAGGCCCACGGCGGCACGCTGTTCTTGGACGAGATCGGCGACATGGACCTGACCGCGCAGGCCAAGGTGCTGCGCGCGCTGCAGAACGGCGAGGTGGTCCGGGTCGGCAGCGAGCACGTGATCCAGGTCGACGTGCGGGTCTTGGCCGCCACCAACAAGGACCTGTCGAAAGAGGTGGCCGCCGGCGCGTTCCGCGAAGATCTGTTCTTCCGGCTCGATGTGTTCCCGATCCGCGTGCCGGCGCTGCGCGAGCGGCCGGCCGACATCGCGCTCTTGGCCGAGGCCTTCGTCGAGGCGTTCTGCAAGGACAACGGCCTGAAATCCAAGGCCATGCACGCAGCGGTGAAAGAGGCGCTGAGCCGCCGCAAGTGGCCCGGCAACGTGCGCGAGCTGAAGAACGTGGTCGAGCGCGCCGCCATCCTCTCGGCCGACGTGATCACCATCGCGGACCTGCCCGAAGATCCCCACGAGAGCCCCTTCGAGGACGACGCGGACGACGCGCTCGAGGGCGGCGTCGGCCTGGCCGCAGTCGGCGTTCTGTCGGCCAAGCCCGGCGGCGAGCGGCTGACGCTGCGCGAGTACCGCGAAGCGACCGAGCGCTCGTACATCGTGGATACGCTCAAGGCCTTCGACTGGAACATCTCCAAGGCGTCGGTGGTGCTGGGCGTGGAGCGCACCAACCTGCACAAGAAGATCCGCGCGTATGGCATCAAGCGCGGTGAAGGCTGAGGGGCGCGGCCGTCTGCTGGGGCCCGGCGACCCGGCCGCGATCCAGGTCGACGGTGCGGGCCCGCCGATCCTGGGCATCCACGGCTTCGGCGGCACGCCGCTCGAGGTCGCGCTGGTTGCCGAGGTGGCGCGGTCGCTGGGGCGCCGTGCTCACCTGCCGCTCTTGCCCGGCCACGGCACGCACGCCGACGATCTCTCCCGCACCGGCTGGGACGACTGGGCGGCGGCGGCGGTCGCGGCGCTCGAGCGCGAGGCCGAGCCCGCCATCGTGGTGGGCCTCTCGCTGGGGTCGCTGCTCGCGACCCACCTGGCGGTCACTCACCCCGAGCGGGTGAAGGCGCTGGTGCTCTTGGCCAACGCGTTCTGGCTGGCGGCACCGTTCCCGGCCTGGGCGCTGTACGCAGTCGGCGCGCTGAAGCTCCCGGACTTTCGCCTTCCCAAGGTCGCGGCTGACATCGCCGACCCCGAGGCGCGGCGCACCCACCTGACCTACGGTGAGCACCCGGTTCACGCCGCGGTGGCGGTCGAGCGGGCCGGCGCCCGCATGCGCCTTCGATTGCCCGAGGTCCAGGCCCCCACGCTGATCGTGCACGGTTCGCGCGATCGCGTGTGCCCGGTGGCGAATGCCGAACGCGTGGCGGCGCGACTGGGTACGCGGGACGTGCGGGTGGTGGTCTTGCCGCGCTCGCGCCACATCTTGACCCGCGATCTGGAGCGCGCCGAGGTGGCGGCCGAGCTTCGCCAGTTCTTGCAGCGCTTCTGACCGAGCTCACAAGCAGTACGCGAAGAAGTCCGGGCAGCAGTCCAGGTTGGCGATGCACAGCACGTCGCAGTAGCAGCCCGCGCCCTGCGGCTCGGTCGAGCCGCACTTGCCGCCGCACTGCCCGCTGGCGGTGGCGCCGCCGCCGCCGCTCGCGCCGCCGCCGCCGCTCGGAACGCCGCCGCCCGATCCGCCTGC
>JAKLKA010000076.1 GCA_023150915.1 Polyangiaceae bacterium | reverse complement strand
GGCGGCGCACCCGGCGGCGGCGGCGCACCCGGCGGCGGCGCGAGCGGGCTCGGGATCCCGCCGGGCGGCGCCGAGGATCCGAACTGCACGGGCCCGGGGGGCGAAGCGGGCACCAAGTGCGGTGGCATCGGCGACGCGCACGTCGCGAACGGCGTGAACGTCGGCTACTTCCCCTACAAGGTGAAGACCGCCACGAGCGTCCACACTTGTGACAACCGGACGCTCGAACCGCTGGCCGTCGGGCAGGGCTTCGCGGTGCAGTCCACGAGGAACCCTTCGTGCTCCGACAACCCGCCGATCCGCCCGGCGCTGAATGGCTTCGTCTTCGGCTATGCGCGCGGGTCTGGCACCAGCGGCTGGGTGCCGGCCAGCGCGCTGGAATTCGCGGGGTACACCGGGGGCAACTGCGCCGATGGCCCCGCCAGCGTCGACTTCCAGGTGAAGGCCAATCCGCACGAAGCGTGCAAGGCGATGACCTGCACCGGCACCTCGTCATGCGCCGCAGCCAACAAGCCCACCGACGGGCAAGACGATTGTGGGGGGCAGACGATGAACGTGACCAAGACCGTCGTTCCGAACGACATGTACCTGCGCTACGCCCCCCTCTCGACCGCGATCCGCTACGTCCACAAGGGCGACAAGGTCAAGGTGCTCTACCAGAGCCCGAAGGGCTGGTCCTTCGTCGAGGTCTCTGCAACCACTTGCGCCACGCTCACCCCGAACGGCTCGCGCGGTTGGGTGATGACCAAAGAGCTACAGTGACGGCCCGCGCTATCGGATCTTCACGCTGAGCTTGGCCGGCGCGTCGCGCGACGCGACCAACCCGCGAGCGCGCACACCAAGCAGTGCGGCCGCCACGCAGTCCGACGCGCTCTCGGCGGCCTCATCCGGCGGTGCCACGCCCGCCGCGAGGACCTCGCCGGTGTCGCTCAAGTACACCGTGGCCACGAAGGCCCCCGCTACCCCGCGTCGGCAGTCGCGCGTGGCAGCGCCAGCCTGGCGAGCGAACCCCGAAGCCCGCGCGGCGGGCAGCTCCCGCGGCGCGTCGGCCGCCTCCACCTCGAAGCTGGTCTCGGCCAGCCCTTCTCCGCTCTTCGGCTGCGGCCACCGGCGGCTCTTGACCAGCTCGAGCACGCAGAGCTCTGCCTCGCGATCGCCCAGAGTGGTGTCGGTCAGATAGGCCCAGCGCACCTTCCCGCTGCGGTCGACCCGCATCTTCACGCTCACTCGCCCGCCGATGGCCGAGAGCCGCGTGCTGGCCTGCTCCACGCAGCGGATGAACCTCGGGTGGAGCTCGGCCCAGCGCTGCTCGACGCCATACTGGCTCATCCCCCCGATTTCGGCCTCGATCGAGGGCAGCTCGTCACTGGGCTCGGGTTCGGGGGCCGCCGCCACCCGAGCAGGGCGCTGCGCTGGCGGTGGGGTCCCGACCGAGGCGCAACTCGACGCGAAGATGAGGGCCGGCACCGCCAGACGCATGCGCCACGAAGACACCCCGCGGCGGACCACCTTGCACCAGAGTGCTAACGATCCACCGGGGTCGTACGTCCAATCCCCGATGAAGGTGGTCGCGACCCGGCCCGAGCCCGAGCTCGCCGCCCCCCCGGCGCCGGCATTCGTCGCGCTGGTGGTCGCCGCACAGGGGGGCGATCGCGCGGCATTCGCCCGCCTTTACGACCAGTTCGAGCCGACCGTCCGCGGCATCGCCCTGGCCCGGGTCTCGCCGGCGGACGCCCGGGACGTGCTCCACGACGTGTTCGTCACGGTCCTGACTCGCCTGCCGTCGCTGCGTGCCCCGATGGCGTTCCCGACCTGGCTCGCCAGCATCGCGCGCAATCGCTCGATCGACGTCGCCCGCAGGTCGTTCAGGGTCCAAGAAGCGGACGAGATCGCGTTCGGCGTGGTCTCGCTGGACGAGCGGGCGCTGGGCCTCTTGGCCAAGATCCAGGCGCTGCCCGACGGCTACGCCGAGCTCTTGGTGCTGCGATTCGTCGAGGGGATGACCGGCCCCGAAATCGCCGAGCGGCTCGGGCTGACCGATGGCTACGTCCGCGTGAAGCTCAACCGCGGGCTGAATCTGCTGCGAAGAAGGCTGGGAGAGGGAGGCGAGCGTGGCCGATGACTACCTCTGGGATCGGAGCGGAACGCCCGATCCCGACGTGCTGTATCTGGAGCGGCTGCTCCCGCGGGTGCGCGAGCACGTGCGGCGAGCACCGGGTGCGGATCCGGCGCCAGCCCCACCGGCACCGAGCAGGCGTCGCGTCGCGCTCCACGGGCTGGCGCTCGCGGCGTGTGTGCTGATCGGTGTCGGGGGCTTCCGGCTGGCGACGCCCACAGCCGCGCCGGACCCGGCGGCGATCCGTGGCGAAACGCTGCCCCCCAGCCCGCCCCCCGCCTCGGCCGCCCCCACACCCGCCCCCAGCGTGCAGCGGGCGGCACCCCGAAGACATCCGGTGGTCGTGCCAAGCGCCGAGCCGCCACCCGACGAGCTCGCCAGCGAGCGCAGCCCTGCCTCGATCGCCGCGGTCGTGGCGCAGCATCGCGCCGAGGTGAAGTCACGCTGCTGGGAACCGGCGCTCGCCCAGCGCAAGGACGGCGCCGCGACCACGGTCCGGGTGACCGCGAGCTTCACCATCGAGAAGAGCGGCAGCGTGACGTCCGCCACGGCGGGCCCGAGCTCAGCGGACTACCCGAGCCTGGCCGGCTGCGTCGCGGCAGAGGTCGGCCGCTGGAGGTTCGGCCCCGCCGGAGCCGCGGTCAGCGCGCGCCTGCCTTTCGTGTTCACCGAGGGGTGAGCGCCCGCCGACCCGGAAATCGCGGCGTTTTCCCGGTCCGCGGGTGCAGCCCGCGTGGAGCTTCGGTGCAGACGCGCGGCGGGCCTTGGCGAACGCCGGAAAACACGGCACATACCCCTCGCCATGGCCACTTCCAAGGTCGCGATCGTCCGCACGTCTCCCCAAACCGTCCTCGAGGACTACCACCGCGTGATGAACCTCGCGGGCTACCAAGAGGTGGTCGACAAGACCGCCGACACGGGGCTCAAGGTCAACATCTCGTGGCACTTCTTTTACCCGGGGTCGTCGACCACCCCCTGGCAGCTCGAAGGCGTGATCCGCGCCATGAAGCAGGACGGCTACAAGAGCGAGCTGATTCATGCCTGCCACAACCGCACGGTGGTGATCGACGCACACCTGGGCGAGCGCGAGAACAAGCAGATCGACGTGGTCGAAGCCCACGGCCTGCGCAACGTCCACCTGTACGAAGGCGAAGAGTGGATCGACGTTCGGGACGCCGTCGGCGACTTGACCAAGAAGTTCTTGTGCCTGAACGAGGTCTACCCCAAGGGCTTCAGCATTCCGAAGCGGTTCATCGGCGAGAACATCGTCCACCTGCCGACGGTGAAGACCCACATTTTCACCACCACCACCGGCGCGATGAAGAACGCCTTCGGCGGCCTCTTGAACGAGCACCGCCACTGGACGCACCCGGTGATCCACGAGACCTTGGTCGACCTCTTGATGATCCAGAAGAAGATCCACCGCGGCGTGTTCGCCGTGATGGACGGCACGTTTGCCGGCGACGGCCCGGGCCCGCGCTGCATGGTGCCGCACGTGAAGAACGTGCTGCTCGCCAGCGCCGATCAGGTGGCCATCGACGCGGTGGCGGCGAAGTTGATGGGCATGGACCCGATGCGGGACCTCAAATTCGTGCGTTTGGCCCACGAACAGGGGCTGGGCGTGGGCGACCCGCGCGACATCGAGATCGTGGGTGACCTGGACGCCGCCAAAGAGAACTGGCGCTTCGATGGCCCCTTCAAGAAGATGACCTTCGCCAGCAGGAACCAGCACCGCATCTACTGGGGTCCGCTGAAGAAGCCGGTCGAATGGTCACTCAAGACGTGGCTGGCGCCGTGGGCGTACGTCGCCTCGGTCACGTATCACGATCTGTTCTGGTACCCGTACTACGGCAAGAAGCGGGTCGAGGACGCGCTGCGCAGCGACTGGGGGCGGCTCTTCGCCAACTGGGGCAAGGTGCATCCCGACGCCGCCGGCCGAGGCTACCCCGACGTGGGCGAAGAGCACGCCGAGCTGGTGCGCACTGGGCTCGCGCACTTCGCCGAGGGCGTGCGCCTGGTGGGTATGGCCGTGGCCGAGAGCCCGGAGCTGAAGGCCAAGAAGCGCCGCACCGCACACGCCCCGCTCTGATTCGGCGTTCACAGCCGAATCAGGCCGCGGTGCGCCGCCAGCAAGAGGGCGGCAACGTGCACGCCGTGGAAGATCTCGCCGCGCTCGATGGACGGGTAGACGTCGCGGAGCGGCACCGGCACGACGCGGATGTGCTCGCTCGCGTCCAGCTCTTGCTCCGCCACGCTCGTGGCATGGCGACCGAAGAAGAAGTGCGCCCGATTGGTATGGCGGCTGGGCTCGGTGTTGATCGTGATGAGCGGTTCCCAATCCCGGGCTTCGTAGCCGGTTTCCTCGCGAAGCTCGCGGATCGCGGCGTCGAGCGCCGATTCGTGGGCGTCGATCACGCCGGCCGGCAGCTCGCGGCTGACGCGCCCGGCACCGTGCCGATACTGCTCGACCATCACCACATGATCGTCGTCGGTGAGCGCCAGCATCCCCGTCCAGTCGGGAGCGGCGATCACGTGGAACTCGTCGATCTCACCGCCGTGCGGTAGCTCGATGCGCTCTTCGCGCACGGTCAGCCACTTACGATCGAGCACGATCGAGCTGTCGACGACGCGCCAAGGTCTCATGAGTGTCTCATTTCGCTTCGACGAATCCGATGTATGAGAGGCGGTGCTCGCCGGCCTCGCGCGCGGCAAGGCAAATCCGTCGCAGGTAGAGCGTGTCCTTCTCGATGCCGCCGGCGTAGTCCGAGAAGCAACAGTCGCCCATGCACCGGGCGAGGTCACCGGTCACGAACCCCTTGGGCCAGAGGCACCCCGCGCCCGAGCAACCCCACTTGGGCCTGGTCCGGGACACCCACGCTTCCAGGTCGGCGGCCGAGCGCAGCGTCTCGGAGCTGCGCTCGTCGGTTTCGACCAGGGCTTGCTTGATCTCGACCCGCACCTCGGCGCCGGTCTTGGCCACCAACGCCCCCACCGGCCGGGCGTCGCCGGCGGCGATCGCCGCGGCCACGTCCTGGGCGTGCTGGCGCGGGCTCTTCTTGGCGTGCGCCGGTGGCGGCGTGCCCGCGCTCTGGGACTCGCAAGAAAGCGCGACCAGGCAGAGGCTCCAGAACCACTTCACGCGGCAACTATAGACGGAACATTTCCATCCGGGAGACAGTCGCTCTAAAGGGAGGCCTCGATGCGCACGACTTCTCTCCTGGTGCTGTGGGCTGCCGTGGTTTCCGGCTGCGCGGCGAGCCCGCCCCCTGCTGCGGCACCCTCGGGCGCACCGCCCCGGGCGGCCCGTGCGGAGCCCCACGCCCCCGAGACCCCGGGAATGGCCCTGCCGGGCGACGCCGACAAGGTGCCGGCGGCACCCGCCGAATGCCAGGCGTTCGCGACGCGCTCGGCGCCCGCCGCCGCCTGCGACGAGAAGAATGCGCTGCGGCTGCTCGCCGCCGCGCTCGCCAAAGCCGACGCCGCCGAGCGCGACACCGCGCTCACCGCGCTCGAGCCGTGCACGCAATTGCCGGCCGGGCTTGCCCGAGCGATGCGGGCCGAGCTTGCTCCGGTGGCCTGCGGAGACGTGTTGGTCGAATCGTTCCTGGTCAAACCCCCGCCGGGCATCGAGCCCGAGCTTCGCGACGCGTTGATGGGGCTCGGGTTCGCCGCCCGCGCGTCGCGCCTGGTGCGTGAGCCGCCTCAGCTCGCGCCGCCCCACGGCAAGGCGCGCGTCGCCCAGTTCATGGCGGGGCCGCTCAAGCACTGGATCGAGGGCCAAGCCAAGGCCATCCACTCGGTCAGCCTGCACGGCTCGAACCTCGAGGGGTACGGAAAAGCCGTGGTCGCAGTCGAGGCAGGCCTGGCCGATCTGCGCTTCGTCGAGGTGGCCCGCGCCGCGCCCATCCCGGAAGAGATCGCCAAGGACCGCGAGCTCAAGGACGCCTACCTCGGCGCGCTGGAGCAGGCGCTGGAGCCGCGCAAGCTCCGCGGGCGCGACGCCGCGCTGGTGGGGCTCAAGAAGCTGGCGGAAGCGGGCGTGATCCACGATCCGCGGGTCGTGCGCGCCCGAAAGCTGCTGTCGGAAGCCTACGCCGGCCGGCGCATCGACGCCCTCGACTCGCTGCTGATTCCCGAGCTTCCGGCAGTTGGGCCCAAGACCGACCTCGAGCGCCTCGCGACGTTGCTCCCCACGCCCTACGCCGATCGAGTCTTCGCCGCACACGAGCCCAGCGACCCCGGGCTGCTCCGCGCGCTGCTCGAGCGTGGCCTGCCGAAGTCGGCGCGCCAGAAGCTCGAAGCGGACAAGGCACTCCCCGCCGAGAGCCGCCGCCTCCTGTCGCGCGCCCTGTTCGCGCTGGGCCAGCGCTACTGGCGGGCCACGGACTTCGCAGCGGCGGCGGCCGTTCTGGCGACGGCAAGACCGGCGGGCGGTCTGAAGGACGAGAGCGACCTGATCACCGCGCTGACCAAGGCGCTCGAGTCGGGCCCCAAGGACGCCGCCGAGATGATGCTGCGCGGACCACACCTGCCGAAGGGCGTGGGCGACGTGAGCCGCCTCGACGAGCTCGGCAAGGGCAAGGGCCCCGGTGCTGGGCTCGCGCTGTTCGACGCCGCGCGTCTGCTCGAGATTGCGCGGCCAGCCGGCGCCGACGCCGCCTACTTCAGCGCCATCGCCCAGCGCTATACCCAAGCCGCCGCTGCGCTGACCGACGCCGCGAAGAAGGCCGACGCCGCCGACCGCGCCAAGGCTGCACGCGACACCGCCGCCGCGCTGAGCCGCGAGCCCTGAGCAATGCAACCCCCGCACCCCGGACAGTTTCAGCCCCCCGGCCCGCCCGGCGGCTTCTTGCCACCGGTGCCCGGCGGCGTGGTGCAAGACGCCCGCGCCCTGGCCAAGAACCAGGTGGCCGGGCCAGCCATCGCGCTGATGATCGTCTCGGGCTGCGCGTGCTTGTTCTATCTGTTCGCCACGGTGATGGTGGTCTTTGCCGGCGGCATGTCGTTCATGGGCACCGGCGACATCGGCTCGGCTGCCGGCATGGGGGTGGCGTCGCTGATGTACCTGTTCTGGGCGTTGATGGCCGGCCTGTGCTTCGGCGGCGCGCTGCGCATGAAGGCGATGAAGAACTACGGGTTGGCGATGACCAGCGCGATCGTCGCCGTCATACCCTGCACCACCTACGTGTGCTGCATGCTGATGATGCCCTTCGGGATCTGGGCGTTGATCGTGCTGATGAAGCCAGAAGTGAAATCCGCGTTCACTTGACCTAGTCTGCCTGGCGTGCACCTCGCGTTCATCGGCGGCACCCGCTTCATCGGTCGCGCCGCCGTCCGCCGCGCGCTCGAGGTCGGGCACTGCGTCAGCGTGTTCCATCGCGGCGAGCACCCGTGTGACGTTGCGGGCGCGGTGGACGTGCTGGTGAATCGGCAGGATCCATCGGCGCTCTGCGCGGCGCTGGCGCGCGCTGCCCCCGACGCGCTGATCGACACGCGCGCCATGACCCGAGCCGACGCCCAGGTGACGGTGCTGGCGGCACGCCTGCTCGGCGTGCCGGCGGTCGTGCTGTCGAGCGCGGACGTATACGCCCAGTTCGGGCGGTTGAACGGCCACCCGGCGCCCGAGCCCGAAGATTGCGTCGTCGAGGGGTCGGCGCTCACAGTGCCCTACCCCTTCCGCGGCATGCCCGGCGATCACCCGCCCGACTACGACAAGAAGGACGTGGAGCACGAGCTCGAGCAGGCAGGCGTCCCCGCGCTGGTGCTGCGCCTTCCGGCGGTCTATGGCAGCGGGGACCACCGCCGCCGGTTCGGGGGCGTGGTCGACCGGTTGGATGCCGGGCAGCGCGTGCTGCCGCTTCAGGGCGGGGGCACCTTCCGCCACAGCCACGCCCACGTCGAGGACGTCGCCCACGCCATGGTGCTCGGCGCCGAACGCTGGCGAGAGGGGTTTGCGGCGATGAACGTCGCCGAGCAGACGACGCCCACGATGCGCGAGCGCGTGGACGCCATCGCCTCGTGCATGGGCGTCGGTCTCGAGTGGCACGAAGAACCTGGCGAGCTGCCGCCCGACCTTGCCTTCTTGGGCCGCATGCCGAACGACGTGGTGCTCGGCACCGCGCTGATCCGACGGCGCCTGGGCTTCGACGAGGTCACGACCAGCGACCAGCGGGTACGAGACCTGGTCACGGGCCTGAGAAAGAGCCGCGCAGCGCGGACTTGACGATCACTTCAGGACCAAGTCGCCGCCCGCAAAGCCCACGCCTTCGATGGGCTTGCCGCTGGTGTTCAGGAGCGCGCTGCGCTGCACCACGAAATCGAGGGCGCTGGGCTTCCGTTCGTTCAGGGCAAAGGTGACGACCGCGAGCACGGCTTCTTTCCCCGAGACGCCCTTGGCCTGGCCCTTGGCACTGACGGTACCCACGAGCAGGCCCGGGGTCTTGGCGACGCCCAGCGCGACGGGGGCCCCGCCACCCCACGCCGTGCCCGCGGTGAGCTGGGTGAACGTCAGGGCCGTGCTGTCGTAGGACAGGCGGAACGCCACGCCGTACAGGTCTTGGACCGAGCCCCCCACCAGCTCGAGCACCAGTCGATCTTGGGTCAGCTCTTTCTGACGCAAGGTCAGCGCCACTCCGGGCGGAGTGGCATCCGCCTCGAAGGTCAGGCTCGGCTCGGGCTTCGGCGTCGAGCCGCCCCCGCCGTCGTCGGACGAACAGGCGACGGCGAGAGCCAGCAGCAGCAGGCCAGTCCAGCGGGTCACTGTGCACCTCCGCCGAGCGTGCCAAAGGCCCCGGTCACGACGGCCAAGTCCGAGTCGCCGATGACGCCGTCCTCGTCGGCGTCGCAGCGCGGATCGAAGTCGAGATCGGTCGACCAGATCCCCTCGCCCCCCGCTTGCGAAGGGTCCGCCGTCTTGCCCAGGAGACGCGCGCAGTGGATGACGTCGAATCCGTCGACCTCGGCGTCGAAGTCGACGTCCGCCGGCGTCGCAGAACGGCTCCAGATCATGCCCTCTTGCCGGGGGTTCGGCTTCACGCGGCGTACCGCCGCTGGTTCGGCTATTTCCACGGGGAGCGAGCCTTGGAAGCGCACGCGCTGCTTCTTCAGCGTGCCGTCGGCAAGCGTGATCCACAGCTCGAGTGGCAGCGTGGCGCCCCCGATACCCGTCGCGCTCACTCGCAGCTTGCCGCCCACCTGGCTGAATCCGATCTGCGGCTCGACGGCGGCGCCCGCCGACACCCATTGCCCGAACACCGCATCGAACTTCTCGCCGCTGGTCTGCTCCAAGAGCGCCAAGAAGTCGGCGGTGTCGCACAGCTTCTGCGCGCAGTCTTGAGCCCAGGCCCGAAGCAGCGTGGCGAAGCTCTGCTCCCCGATCACCACCCGCAAGTACTCGAGCAGTGCCGACGAACGGATGTACGCCCAGAGGGTGTTCTGGACGCTATCGGTGGGGATCTGGGCCGGGCTCGCCACCACCAGCGGCAATGTCGGGTCGCCCCGGTATTTCACCAGGAGCCAGTGCTCTCGGTAGCGACGCGCCAGGTACTCGTCGCGCGGCACCTTCGGGTTTTGGACCTCGGCCGCGTAGTCGATCTGACTGAAGGTCGCGAGCCCTTCGACCAACCAGCGGGTGGTCTGGATGTCGGTCGGCGAGACCAGCACGCCCCACCACTGGTGCGCGTTCTCGTGGGCCAGCGTCTCTTGGAAATAGGCGACGTCGCCGCTGGCGTAATCCTCGCTGAGCAAGGTGAGCCCATGCCCGGCGGTGCCGCGGAAGATGTTCAGCCAGCCGAGCGGCAGCTTGAACACCTTGAGCTCGGGGTAAGGCAGCTTCTGCCCGGCCTGCGCGTCCAGAAACGGCACGATCTGCTGCATCCAGCCGACCATTTCGCTGGCGTAGCTCGGCGCGGCAGCGGTGGTGAACACCTGCGTCGGCACGCTCACGCCCGCCACCGACTTGGAGGCCAGCTGTCCCATCATCACGACGTTGCCGCCATAGCTGTGATAACCGGGAATCACCCACTTGCTGGTGGCCTTGCCACCCGCGGTGCTCTGGGCAACGCGGTCTCCACTCGCAACCACGTCCGTTCCCTCGGGCACCGAGAGGGTCAGCGAACGACTCGCCCCCCAGGCGTTGTAGCCACCAAGACTGTCTTGGTCGTACACACCGGGGATGGCGCCGTTTTCGGAAAGAAACGCCAGCGGCTTGCCCGCGTAGCACCCCTCCGTCTTGCACTCGAGCGTGCCCGAATACGCAACATTCACGCTGACGGTCTCGCCCACGCCGAGGCCGGGGACGACGTCGAGCTTCACCAGGGTGTACCCCTGATAGGCCTGGGTCGAGACGTTCACGGTCTTGCCGGTCGCGGTCGCTTGCCCGGGCTTCAGACCGCCATCGATCAAGAGCGACACCTGCGTCACGGAAGCGACCGCCTCGATCTTCAGGTCGACCTGGCCCGTGAGGGCTCCCGTTTCTGGGGCCACGTCGAGCTGGGTGTCGATCGCCAGCACCTTGGTGCTGGCCCAGAGTGGCGCGGACAAGAGCTGCGGAAGGGCTGGCACGTGCTGCGCGTGCAGCAAGTCCTCGTATCGGGGGATGGGCGTGGCGGTTGCCAGCCCCGAAACCAGCATGAGCCCCAAACCCAGACTCGAATGGCGCAGCGTCATCGGCGGGCACAAGCCTGGCCGCGTTCGGTCACTTCTGCAAGATGGCGAGCGCGAAGTCGTCCTCGACCACGATCTGGTCACCCTCGATCCGGGCAAGGAAGCGCCGCTGAGCGCCGCACAGCCCGCGGGGCGCGAGCAGCTCGCCGCTCCGGAGCGAGAACACGTAGCCGTGCATCGGGCAGGTCACGGCGTCCCCGGTCTGCACGCCCTCCGACAGGCTGGCGCCGGCGTGGTTGCAGCCGTCCTCGATGGCGTGGGGAACGCCGTCCACCAGGGCCACGCACACGTCGTACGGCGGGAAGTCGAGGCGCACCAGCCCGGTTCGCTGCACCTCTGCGAGGCTCACCTTGCCGACCAGCTTCTTCACTCAGAAGCGACCGCCATAGCCGACGAAGCCCCCCGAAGGGCCGACCTGCAGGGCGAGCCCCGCGGCCTCTTTCTTCGGAGCCTTGCTGCCCGCCAGCCACAGATAGGCGGCCGTGCCGATGGCCGCCACGCCCACGCCCAGCGCAATGTCTCCGATCAGGCGCTTCTGCTCGATCGAGTCGACGTCGCTCGAGTCACAGTTCGGTTCGCACTTCGAGCTCTCGAGATCGCTCTCTTCGCCGCTGGCACCCAGCCAGAAATACGCGCTGGCCCCCAGCGCCACCAGCCCGACGCCACCCAGCACGTAGCTGATCACCGGAGGCTTTCCCCCGCTCGAAGGCTTGGGGTCAGGCTCCGTCGTGTCCGGCTCTGGCTCGGCGGCCGCCGGCTTCGGCGCCGACTTCTTTGCGAAGCTGACCTCGATGATCTTGTTCTTCTGCCCTTGCCGCACGATCAGCTCTTGCTCGACAGGCGGCTCGCCGGCGTACTCGAGCACCAGCTTGTGAGTGCCGGGGTCGACCTCGATTGCCTTCACGTCGAGCTTCTCGGCCACGACCTCACCGTCGATGCTGACCTTGACGTCGAAGGTTTCCTTGCCGTCCGGGCCCTTCGCCTCGACCACGATCGACGGGAGCGACGCCGCCACTTCGTCCAGCCACGCCACGCAGTCCTTCCGCACGGCCTCGAGGCACTCGTCTTTGGCGCAGATCAACAGCTGCTCACGCGCCTTCTTGAGCGAGCTCTGCGCCTTGAGCTTCTGCGCCTCGACGTACGAGGCGGCGCACTCTTTCTTACCCGCGGCCGCCGGCGGCGCCACGCTGATCGCCGACAGCGCCGCCAACGTCGCGAGTCCGAATCGTCCTTGTTGCCTCATCTTCACATGCACTCCGGCTTGATGTGCTTGATGCCGCTCGAGTCGACGTAGAACGGCGTGTCGCAGCCCTTGGGCGGTTTGGCAGCAGCCGGCCTTTGGCTGCCCGCGGCGCTCGGCTTCGGCTCGGGCTTCGCGCTCTCGGGCTTGTCGGGCTTGGGAGCCGCCGCCACCGGCTTGTCGGCCTTGGGTGCCGGCTCGGGCGGCAGGTCGACGACCGGGACTTGCGGCGCGGCGCTGGGCTCGGGTGCAGGCAGCGCCGTGGTCGTCGCCGTGGCCGGGGCCGCCGGGGGCGCCGTCGCGCTGGCCGCGGACACGGCGGGCGCTGCCTCGACGTCGGTCTCTGGAGCGCGGGACCGCGCGCGGAACCAGACCACCAGCATGATCACGCTCAGGCCGAACACCGCGGACACGGCGACGGATGCCAAGGCGACCTTCAGCTTCGACGAAGCCGGCGCCGCGGGGGCCGGCGCCGGATGAAGGGCGGGCGCGTACCCCCCGGGCTGGGCCTGCTGCGCCACCAGCGACGGGTGGACCGCGAACGACACCGAGCCCTCGGCAGACGCGGGAGCCGGCGGCAGGGGTCGGACCAGCTGCGAGACCGTGGACTGGGTCACCCCCGAGCGCGAAGCGTCGAAGCGCGGCGGATCGTGGATCACCTGCGGGCCGAACTCGTCGTGCAGCGAGACCCGCACCGCGCTGGTGCTCTCCATCTCGCGCACGCGCGCCGCGCGGATCGCCAGGGTCTCGGCCGCGACCGACTGCACCCACTCGGCGACCTCGTAGGGCGAGGCCACGCCGACGGTGCGCTCGAGGGTGATGGCCAGCTCGCGGGCGGTGGACCAGCGCGCGCCGGGATCCATCGCCAGCCCGCGCATCACCAGCGCGTCGACCTCGGGCGGGGTCGCGGGATTCAGCGACGAGGGCGGCGGGAAGCCGCCGGCCAGCACCGCGGCCAGCACCTGCCCTTCGTTCAGCCCGTGAATCAGCCGGCGGCCGGCGCAGCCCTCCCACAGCACCGCCGCCGCCGCATAGATGTCGGTGCGCCGGTCGAGCTCGTCGCCTCGGATCTGCTCGGGCGCCATGTAGGCCAGCTTGCCCTTCAGCTGGCCGTCGCGGGTGCTCTGCAGGCGCCCCGCCGCTTTGGCGACGCCGAAGTCGAGGACGCGCGCGACCCCGTCCGTCCCCACCAAGATGTTCTGTGGGGACACGTCACGATGCACGATGCCCAAGGGGCGGCCGTGCTCGTCGGTGGCCTCGTGGGCGGCGTGCAGCCCGTGCAGCGTGTTGACCAAGATGCTGCCCAGGACCCGGGGCGCGATGGGCACGCCCTTGATGCGCGTCGCTTTGAGCAGGTGCGAGAAGCTCTCGCCCTGCACGTAGTCGAGCACCAAGAAGACCTCGCCGTCGGCGGCGACCACGTCCAGCGTCCCCACCACGTTCGGGTGCTGGATGCGGGCGGCAAGCCGCGCCTCGTCCAGGAACATGCTGACGAACTCGGGGTCGCGGGCCAGGTGGGGGTGCAGGCGCTTGATGGCGACCGTCTTCGAGAAGCCGACCGGCCCCAGCATGCGACCGAGGTGCACGGTCGCCATGCCGCCCGACGCGATCTCGTCGAACAGCGCGTAGCGCCCGAGCATTCGCTCGTTGCCTGTCGTTCCGGTCATCGGCTGCCCAGTCATCTTGTCGTCAGCGAAGCTCGTTCGTCCACATGCAACGGTAGGGGATCGCGTTGTAGGGCCATGCCCAGGTGCTGAAGGTGGGGTACTGGTCGGTGAAGGCCTTGTTCACGCCGGACCACTTCACCACGCCCATCAAGAGGCCGTTGTTCGAGCCATCGCCGATCTCCGCGTCGCTGGTGAAGATGGCGGTGTTCGAGCCGTTGGGCAGCCCCTGGCGGATGGCCTCCGTCAGGTCGCGTTCGGAAGGGATGTGCCCGCCGGCCTTGCGGCAGGTGTCGATGGCCGCGGTGAGCTTGGCCGCCGGCGCGCGGTCGAAGCTGTCGAACCACATCTTGGCGCCCGAGCTTCCGCCGAGCGCGACCGTGAAGCAGCCGCCCGCGCACGCGCTGGCGGCGGGGCCGGTGTACTGGCTGTCCACCGGGTAATAGACGCAGCGGTGAGCATAGCTTTTGGTGCGGTAGTCCCAGCTGAGGTCGGTGGGGTAAGCGTAGGCGTGGGACGGTTCGGTGCCCGTCCATCGCTTGACTGCGATCAAGAAACCGGTGCCGTTCCAGCCGGTCTGGTCACTCGACCACGTCCAGGTGCCGCTGCCCGCGGGCAGCCCTTGGCCGATCAGCTCACCCAGCTCGGTCGAGGTGGGCAAGTGACCGCCGCGTGCCACGCACGTGTCGTGGGCGTCCACCCAGGCGGCCGCCGTCGAGTCCTTGGTCTCGCTCTTCAGGCCGCCCAGCGGGCCGACGAACGGGTCGGTGGCGGGGCCGGGGTGCGTTCCCGCGTCGTAGTTCGGACCCGCGCAGCGGAACGGACGGAAGTCGGTCACGCTTCCCCAGCTCACCGCATTGGCGGCGGCGGTGTACTGGAAGAGCCAGGCCGCGTTGTCCTTCCAGCTGACCAGTGCGTCGTGGCTGAAGTGAACCTCGTCGGCGGTGTGTAGCCAGCTGTTGCTGCCCGGGCCAATGCCCTGCAAAATCGCCTCGGCCAGCTGGATCGGCCGCGCAAGGTGACCGCGGTAGAACGCGCACTCCCAGATGGCCGCGCCCTTGGACAGCGGCGCGCGGTCCTGCGCGTCCAGGTGGATCCGCTTCCCTTCGCCGTCCAGCCCGTAGCAGCCCGAGCCCGCGGGTCCGAAGCAGTTGCCCCCGGTGTACGACGCAGGCAGCGGGGGCGCGCACACGCAGCGATAGTTCAGGGTGCCGGTGTCCGCCGCGGTGGAGGTGTTCGCATCGCTGAGCCTCACCCGCACGTGGCTGGTCGCGCTGTACGGCACGGCCGACCAGAGGAAGTTGGTGTGAATCGTCTGCCCGACCGTGGCCGACTGCGTGGCGCTCACCCGATACAGCTCGCTGGCCGTCGGCAGGCGGCCCCCGATGCCCTCGCAGGTCGACTTCGCCGCGGCGTAGGTGCTCGCCGCCCGCTCCAGCCCGTCCCAGGCGAAACCCCAGGGGTCGCTGACGCTCTGGTTCAGCAGCGTCTTGCAGGCGATCACGCACTTGCCCGCGCTGCACTCCTGATTGGCGCCGCAGGCGGTGCCGCAGGTGCCGCAGTGGGCGGCATTGGTCTGCAGGTTGACGCACGAGCCGCTGCAGTTGGTCTCGCCCGTGCCGCAGTTCAGCGTGCACTGGCCCTTGCTGCACACCTCCCCCGTCTTGCAGACCGTACCGCAAGCGCCGCAGTTCTGGTCGTCGCTCTGCAGGTCCTCACACAGCCCGCTGCACTCGGTCTGCCCGCCGGGGCACGCGATCTTGCACTGCCCCGCGCTGCAGACCTTGCCGGCGTCGCACGCCACGCCGCACTTCCCGCAGTGGTTCTGGTTCACCTGCGTGTCCACACACGCACCCTCGCACAACGTCTGAGCCGCGCTGCACGACGCTGCGCAGCTTCCCCCCTGACACTTCTTGCCCGTGCCGCAGTTGACGTCGCAGGCGCCGCAGTGCTGGTCGCTGGTCTTCAGATCCACGCACGAAGCCCCACACTGGGTCTGCCCCGCACCGCACGACGCCGAGCACTTGCCGCTCGAGCAGATCTCGGCCTGGGTGCAGAAGGTGTCGCAGGCCCCGCAATGGGCCGGGTCCGTGTCCAGATCGACGCAGGCACGGTCGCAGTCGCTGCGGCCGGCCGAGCAGGCACCCGCGCAGCTGCCGTTGTCGCAGACCTCTGCCGCAGCGCAGGCGGTGTCGCAGGCCCCACAGTGGGCCGGGTTCTGCGAGGTCTGAACGCAGGTGTCGCCGCACGCCGTTTGCCCGCTCGGACACTGGGTGCCGCCCTCGCCACCCTCGGTGAAATGATCCAGCGACGAGCCGAAGACCGAGCACGCGCCGACCAGGGCGCCGGCGAGGAGCTTGCCCAGGGCGGGAAATCGCAAGGAAGCAGCCGACATCAGTGGCGTTCAGAATAGCATCGGAGCCGCGCGCCGGGCCGCATTCGAGGCCCGCAGTGTAGGCTCGGGTGCTACCTGAGCTCGTTCGTCCAGAAACAACGCGACGGGAGCGCCGAGGCGGGATCGGCGACCGATGACGAGGTCCCGTAGACGTCGGCGAAGGTCGGCGCGCTGCCGGCCCAGCGCATCGTCGTCGCGCGCAGCTGATAGCCCGTGTACGGGCTCGCAAGGTGCTGTGTGAAGTCGCCGGCCCAGATGTACTTGTTCGACCCACCGCCGAGCCCAGCGCGGATCCCTTCGAGCAGGTCCCGCGTCGAGGCCAGGTGACCGGCGCTCTTTCGACAGGTGTCGATGGCAGCCTGCAGGCTGGCTGCCGGACGATCGGTGGCGTCGAACCAGAGCTTGGCGCCCGAGCCGCCGGGCAGCGCGATCTCGGAGCAGCTGCCCGAGCAGGCGCTGGCCGCCGGGCCCGCGTAGCCCGCGTCGATCGGATAGTACAGGCAGCGGAACGCGAGGCTCGCGGTCTTGGCTTGGGCCGTCACGTCCGCGCCGCTCGCATAGCTGGGCGTCGCCGTGGCGGTCCACTTCAGCACCGACGCCGTGGCCGAGCTGAGCACGATGCTGCTGGTGTCGGCGCCCCACAGCCAGCTGCCGCTCCCCGCCGGGAGCCCGCGGCCCACCAGCTCGGCGAGCTCGGCGGTGGTCGGCACGTGCCCGCCTTTCGCGAAGCACGCGCTCGCCGCCGCGGCCCAACCCGCGGCCGCGCTGTCTTTGGTCTCGCTCTTCGCGCCGCTCGTGGCCGGCACCCATTCGCCCGCGATGGTGCTCGGGTGGGTACCGCCCTGGCCGGCCCCGGTGCAGCGAAACGGCCTGAGCCCGGTGTGAGCCCCCGAGCTGACGCCGGTCGCGAGGGAGAACGTTTTCGGGTCTTGCCAGCGCACGACCAGATCCGAATCGTTGCGCGTGTCGTCGGCAGTGTGAAGGTAATCGTTGCTCCCGGCGCCCACACCCTTCGCGATGGCTTCGACGAGTCGCGCCGGCGTGGCCAGGTGCCCTTGATAGAACCCGCACTCCCAGATCGCCGAACCCTTGGGCAGCGCCGGACGATCGGTGGAATCGATGCCCAGCTTCTTGCCCTCGCCGTCGAGGGCAAAGCAGCCCTGCGCGGCCGAGCCATAGCAGGCCTTGCCGGTGAACGCCGGCGGCAGCGGCGGCGGGCAGACGCAGCGGAAGTTCGAGCTGGTTGTGCTGGCAGAGCTGGCGGTGCTGCCGTTGCTGAGTCGAACGCGAATTCGCTCTGCCGAGCCGTTCGGCGTGAGCGACCACAGGTAATTGGTGTGGATGGTCTGGCCCACGGTGGCCGACTGCGTGGCGCCGACCCGGTACAGCTCGCTGGCCGTGGGAAGGCGCCCGGCGAACCCCGAGCAGGTCTGGGAGGCAGCGGCATGGGCCGCAGCGGCCCGCTCGAGGCCGTCCCACGAATACCCCCAGGGGTCGGTGATCGGCGAGTTGAGCTTGGTCTTGCAGGCGACCACGCACTTCTTGCCGCTGCACTCTTGATCGGTGCCGCAGGCAGTGCCGCACGCGCCGCAGTGGGCGGCGTTCGACGCCAGGTCGACGCACGACCCGGCACAGTTGGTCTCGCCGACTGCGCAGTCGAGCGTGCACTTGCCTCCGCTGCACACTTCACTGCCGACGCAGGCATTGCCGCACGCGCCGCAGTGCTTGCCGTCGCTGTCCAGGCTCTTGCAAAGCCCGCCGCACTCGACCTGACCGCCGGGGCAAGCAATCTTGCACTGCCCCGCGCTGCAGGCCTCGCCGGCCTTGCATGCGGCGCCGCACGCACCGCAGTGGTTCTGGTTGGTCTGGGTGTCCACGCACGCGCCCGAACACTCTTTCTGACCACCACTGCAGCTGATCACGCACTTGCCGGCCTGGCACGCCTCGCCCGGGGCACAGCTCACGCCGCACTTCCCGCAGTGCTGGTCGTCGGTCTCTGGGTCGACGCACGACGAACCACAGGCCGTCTGCCCGGGAAAGCAGGTCACCACGCAGCCGCCGCTGCCGCAGCTCTCGCCCACGTTGCACGCGGTGCCGCAGTCGCCGCAGTGCAGTGGGTCCGTGTCCAGATCCACGCAGGCCGAATCGCAGTTGGTCTTGCCCGAAGAGCAGCTGTCGGAGCAGGCGCCAACGTCGCACACCTGGCCCCCGGGGCAGGCCGAGTCGCACGCGCCACAGTGCGCCGGATTCGAGCTCGTATCGACGCACTCTTCACCGCAGCGCGCGAGTCCGGGCGAACACTGCCCGGCCCCGCCGCCGCCCTCGGTGAAATGCTCGAGATCGGAGCCCAGCACCGAGCAAGCGACCACGCCGGACGCGAGGGCGGCCGCGATCAGCCGGCTCGTGATCATTGGCTGGGCTGCCCCATTCTGAGCCGGCCGCCCCGTGCGGTGGGCCAGAGCAGGCATTTCGTGCCCGACCCCGGCAGCTTGAAGATGTCCATGCCGTGCTCGAAGGTCTGAACGAACACTTCCAGCACCCCGTCGCCGTCCAGATCACCCACCGCGGGCGCCGCCGGGGCGCCATTGCCATTGCCGTTGTGCCCGGGGTTCGGCAAGGGCACGTCGTGCAGCAGCGCGCCGTCCTGCGCCAAGATCACCAGATGCCCAGAGTCGGTGGTGTCGGGATCGCCGAACGTCGAGAACAGCACCTCGGGGGAGCCATCTTGGTTCAGGTCGGCGACGATTGGCTCCGAGGCGTACATGATGGTCTTGCCGAACAGGTAGCTGAACTTCCACAGCTGCTTGCCGCCGGCGTCGAAGGCGTACATGTGACCGTCGTTGAGTGAGACGATCACCTCTGGCTTCTTGTCGCCCTGAAGATCGATGGTGGCCGGCGCGGGCACCCCACCCGGCGGGTAGTAGCCGCTCACCGAGATGGGTTTGCCGCCTCGCGGCAGCGCTTCCCAGCCGGCCTTCCGCATCGCCGAACGGCTGCCGTCCCCGTAGATGCCTTCGAGCGCCATGACCGCGTAGGCCTGGGTCTCGTAGGGCTCGTTCTTCTCCACGTTCGGCACGCCGACGACCTCGTTCTTCCCGTCTTGGTCCAGATCGACCACGTTGGGCGGCGACGCGGTCCACTGCAGCCACTCGGCCCAGCTGGGGTCAGGCCACTCCCCCTTGTGATCGTGATAGTGGTCCGACTCGACCTTCGGATCTGCCCAGCGGATGAACTGACCCCAGGTCAGGGGCTGGTTCAGGTACTTGCTGTCGCGGTTCTTGAACCAAGGGGCCGAGTCGATGGCCACCCCGTCATGGTTGAAGGCCTGAATGTGGTGATTGTCGTAGGTGGCCAGGATCTCGAGCTCGGGATCGTCGTCGATGTTGCCGATGCCGACGTTCAGCCCGTAGCAGCCATATCCGTTGTGCCCCTGCCCGTTGCGGTCGGCGTCATTCCCGGTGCCCGTCTTGTTGTTGTAGCGCGGCCACGCCTGCCACGAGATGCCGCCGGGCTGATAGAGCTTGCCGTCTGCCGAATACACGAACACCTGCGCCCCGCCGTTCTTCGTGGTCGCGGTCTGAGTGGTGGTCGCCACCACCTCGATCTTGCCGTCACCGTTCAGGTCCGCCGCGGCGAGCCCGCGCACCTCGGGGGCGTTGCCGGCGGTGGTCGTGTCGGCCGGCCACCCCGCCTTGAGCGCCAGCTTTCCCGCCTTCCATTCGTAGGCGATGACGTTCTTCCCGTTGCCGACGACGATCTCGGTGACGCCGTCAGCGTCGAGATCCGCCACCACGTGGGGCGCGTAGACGCGACTGCCGCCGTCCTTGGCGCTCGAGAGCAGCGTGCCCTGGCTGTCGTACACGAACACCGAGTAGTAGGCCGCCACCAGCTCGTTCTTGCCGTCTTTGTCCAGGTCCACGACCAGCGGCGACGCGAACCAGCTGGTCTCGCCCTTGACGTTCTTCCAGAACGCGGGCGCCTGCACCGGACCCGTGCTGGTGCCCTTCTCGCAGGTGGGGTTGGTCGCGCCGCCGGTGTTGCCGGTGCCCCCGCCACCGGCGTTGCCGCTGCCCCCGCCACCGGCGGTGCCGCCGCCGGCGCTGCTGCCGCCCGTGCCGGCGCCGCCCACGCCGCTGCCGCCGGTGCCCGAGGCGCCCTCCGAGTCGTCGCCGCCGCAAGCAACCAGAGCGCCGGCGCCGATCAACAGGGTCCACCCAAACCAGCTTCGTCGTCTCATGGGTCCCTCACTCTGCCGTGGGCAATCGTTCCTGCATGTATTGCATCAACATCTGCACGAGCTCTTGCGGGGGCGCCACTTCGGGCTGCTCCACCGAGTCCAACTCGTGCTCGAAGCGCAAGATGTCCAGCTTCTCGAAGGCTGCGCGCACGCGCGGCGTGAGCAGGCCGAGACGCTTCAGGTTCGGCACGATCTTGCTGAACATCATCTGGCGGAAGCCGCGCTGAAACGGCGTCTCCATCATCCAGCGGCCCCAAACCTCGGTGTCCCACCCCAGGCGTTCGAACACCGGGATCGCGATCAAGCGGTCGCGGAGCAGGTGTGTGGCCTCGATCACGAAGTCTTCGCGCTCGCGCAGCTCTGGGCCGCTCAGCTCGCCCTGGTAGATTTTCTGCAGCGAGATCACCCCGAACGCCACGTGCCGGGACTCGTCTTGCATGATTCGATCGGTGATCTCCTGAATCAGCGGCTCGTTCTGGTTCACCAGGCGCATGGTGCCGAAAGCAGCCAGCGCCAGGCCCTCGACCAGGATCTGCATCCCCAGATAGGTGATGTCCCAACGGCTGTCGCTGACGATGGTGTCGAGGAGCTCGCCCAGGCTCGGATGGATCGGGTACGACAGCCCGAGCTTCTCGGTCAGGTACCGGTGGTAGACCTCGACGTGCCGCGCCTCGTCGGCCACCTGATTGGCGGCGTAGAACTTCGCCTCTTCCCACGGCACGGTCTGGACGATCTTGGCGGTGGCGATCAGCGCGCCCTGCTCGCCGTGCAAGAACTGGGACAGCATGAAGGCGTTCATGTGCTGCCGGAACTCGATGGCCGTCTCCAGCGTGAACGGCTCTGGAGGGGCCATCAGCGAGTTCATGAAGATGTCGGCGCGCGACTCGGTGGCGAGCTTGGCGATGTCGACCTCGGGGCTCCAGTCGATGTCGGTCGCGTTCCAGCTGAGGCTCTTGCCCTTCTCGTACAGCGCGAGCAGCTTGTCGTCCTCGAGGGCGTATTGCCAGTCGAACACCGTGTCGATCGTGGCCTTGACGCTGCGATGGGCGCCCGTTGCAGGCATCGGGACGGGGTTCTTCTGCAGGTACTTCATGCCCTTGCTCGACCTACTTGGGCGGCTCGCCGCAGTTCGTGAACTCCAGGCTGGTATCGATGCGGAAGTGGGATTCGTCGGTGTGGCGCTCGGCCTGGAACACGTCCAGGGCGTAGGTCTTGCCTTTCTCGAGGCCCAGCTTCGCGGCGTCGGCGTCCAGATCGACGCTGCCGCTCTGCGACGGGTGCACGCCGCCGAGGTCGATGGCCAGCTTGCCGTTGATGAACGTCCAGAGGTCGTCGTCGCCCGTGAAGTTGAAGACCTCGCCGCCCTTGTAGATGAACTCGGTGTGAAGCTCGAAGGTGAAGTGGAAATTGTGGGGGTTGCCTTCGTCGCCGAAACCCTTGCCGTCGATGGGGAAGAAGGCGCCGTTGTCGTAGGTGTACACGTTGCCGTTCTTGGTCAGGCTGAAGGTGAACGGAAACGCCTGGTTGGTCCCGGCCACGTCGCGATACCACTGGTCGAAGTTCGCCTTCGTGGTGGTGTACTGGTGCGTTTGATCGACGTAGACCGGCTTCTTGTCGCTACCCAGCGTGGCCTGGACGATGCCCTTCTCGCCGTTGCCGGTGAAGTCCTCGAAATCAGGGTGGCTCACCGGGAAGTCGCGGACGGTGCCCGTGAGCTTGAGGCCGCAGCCGCCGCTGCCGCCGCTGCCGCTGGCTGCCGAGCCGCCGCCCCCACCGGTGCCCGTGCCGCCCACGTTGATGCCGCCGCCGCCGCCGGTGCCCGCGCCCGCTGCGCTTCCACCGCTGCCGACCGCCCCGCCGCTGCCGCCGGCGGTTCCGCCGTCGTCGTCACCGCCGCAACCCACCAGAGTGACGAACGCCAGGGCAAGGTACCAGAACGGACGCATCCGAACCTCCTCGGAAGTGAAGCGAACCGCCCTGGATTGAACCACGCACGCTCGGCCAGGGCAAACGCTGACGCCACGAAGCACACAGGCACACACACGGCATGTCGACGCGGACGATCCGTCCGATTACTCTCTCTTGCATGCTTCTGAACCGTTTCGAGACGGCGATGATGAACAACGCGGCCCGCGCCTTCGTTCAGAAGCACTATGAGGCGCGGAAGCTCGAGCGCCTCGGGGGCAGCGTGCGCGGCAGGCATGTGCTCGAGGTCGGCTGCGGTCGTGGCCTGGGGGTCGAGATCTTGCTGGACCGATTCGGTGCTGCAAGCGTCGATGCCTTCGACCTCGATCCACGCATGGTCGAGCTGTCGCGAGCCCGACTCGCGCCGCGGGGCGATCGCGTGAAGGTCTGGCAAGGCAGCGTCACCTCTATCCGCGCAGACGACGCGAGCTACGACGCCGTCTTCGACTTCGGGATCATCCACCATGTGCCTGCGTGGCGCGACGCGCTGTCGGAGATCTTCCGCGTGCTCCGACCCGGCGGTCGCTTGTTCGCCGAAGAGGTGCTCGCCAAGTTCGTCTGCCATCCGCTCTGGCGCCGGGTGCTCGACCACCCCCAGCACGATCGGTTCGATCGGAAAGCCTTTGCCCAGGCCCTGGGCGCGGCGGGCTTCGAGCTCCGCGTGAGCGACGAGCTGTGGGGCGACTTCGCCTGGTTCGTCGCCGACAAGCCCAGCGCAGCGTGAGGCACGTGCCGCCAGCCGGGGCATGGCGCCCGGGCACAGCCGCGGGAAGGTGGGCGGGGGGGACGTCGTAGGAGTGGCGCGCCGGACCCAAGGCAGGGGTCTCGGAGCGGAGACGTCGTCATGCAACTCGTTCGATTGGTTTCGGTTTTGGGCGCGCTTTCCCTGGCAGTCGCTTGCGGCGGCTCGGGGGCCGGCGGCGGCGGCGGTCTCACCGACGGCGGTGCGGGCGTGGGCAACGGTCCGGGCGTGGGTGGCGGCAGCAACGTCGGCGGGTTCGGCAACACGGGAAACTCGACCGGCTCTGGCGGCGCGGCGGGCGCCAGCGGTGCGCCTTCCGGCGGCGCCGCAGGCAGCGGTACCGGGGGCCTGGGCGGCGTGGCGGGCTCGAGCTCGGGTGGCTCGAGCTCGGGTGGCTCGAGCTCGGGTGGCTCGAGTTCGGGCGGAACGGGCGGCACCAGCGCGTGCAAGATGGGCGGCGCCGCATGCCAGAGCTACTCCGACTGTTGCAGCGGCACCTGCGCCAACAACGTGTGCACCAACTGCAGCGCCAAGGGGCAAGCCTGCAACGGCGAAGGCGGCTGCTGTGGTGGCCTGCTCTGCTACGGGGGCAAGTGCCTCGACTGCAAACCCGACTATTCGTCGTGCACCTACGCTGCGGACTGCTGCTCCGGGATCTGCAACCAGGGAACCTGCGAGTCGTGCAAGGGCGCCGGCAACAGCTGCTCGACCTCGAGCCAGTGCTGCTCGGGCCTGACCTGCAACGGCGGCAAGTGCTGCAACACCGAGGGCAAGGCCTGCGCCTATTCCAGCGAGTGCTGCAGCGGGCTGACCTGCAACGATGGCACCTGCAAGAAGCCGTGCGGCAGCACGGGCGCGAGCTGCTCGGCCAACACCGACTGCTGCACCGGCACCCAGTGCATCAGCGGCAAGTGCGGCACCTGCAAGAGCAGCGGCGCGAGCTGCAGCGCCAACAGCGACTGCTGCACCGGCCTCTCGTGCAACGGCGGCGTGTGCGGCACGCCCTGCAAGTCCAGCGGGCTGTCGTGCACCTACAGCTCGGACTGCTGCACCGGCCTGACCTGCCAGAGCGGGGTGTGCAAGACGCCGTCCACCTGCAAGCCGAGCGGCCAGTCGTGCTACTACAGCTCGGACTGCTGCACGGGCCTGACGTGCTCGGGCGGCTACTGCAAGACCGCAACCACCACCGGAACGTGCAACGGCTACTGCGGCGGGAAGTCCAATGGGACTTGCTACTGCGACACGCAGTGCACCAGCTCCGGCGACTGCTGCCCCGACAAGAAGACCTACTGCGGCTGAGCCGAACGGCGACTGCGTTGGGCCGACCGGTGGGCAGTCTCTGCTCCACCGGTCGCTCTCATTTGGGGCACTCGGACGCGTCGCGACGAGGCAGCATCCAGTGATCGCGGGGGAAATCCCCCCTGGCGCGCGGCGTGCACTGACCGCCCGGCAGGAGGCAACCCATGCGTCGTGCAGAGATCCAGTTGAGTCAGCTCCCCACCGAGGCCGGCGGCTGGCGCCAAGGCAAGCCCGTCGAAGATCCCGAGAAGATCAAGCGGTGGGGCTTCGTCACCGCCAAGCCCAGCGAGTACCTGGTGCACGTGCGGCGGGGCAGCGTTCGACGCAAGAGCTCGGGCCAGGGCGCGACGTGCTTCAAGTGGCCGTGGGACGCGGTGGCAGTGGTGCCCACCTCGTTTCAGCGCCTGATGTTCCGTGCCGATCAGGTCACGCTCGAGAAGGTGGGCGTCGAGATCGTCGGACTGGCGGTGTATCGCATCGCCGAGCCCCTGATCGCCTACCGCGTGCTCAACTTCAGCTTCCCAGAGCGAGCGCAGCTCAAGCTGGAAGAGGCCCTCACGGGCATGTTCGTGGGCGCCACGCGGCGGCTGGTGGCGAACCTCAGCGTCGAGGACTGCCTGCAGAAACGCAAGAGCGCTCTGGCACAAGAGCTGCTGCGCGAGGTGTCCCCGGTGGTGGGCGGCGAAGGCAAGCTCGACGACTTCACGACCAAGGGTTGGGGCATCGTGATCGACACCATCGAGATCCAGGAAGTGCGCGTGCTGTCCGAGGCAGTGTTTGCCGCCATGCAGGCGCCCTTCCGCGCCGACTTGGAACGCAGCGCCCGCCAAGCGCGGGCTCAGGCCGACAAAGACATCGCGACGCGCGAGGCCGACCTGTCGCGCCAGGTCGAGGAAGCGCGCATCACGAGCGAGCTCGTGGTCCGCGAGCGCAAGCAAGAGCTCGAGCGCATGGCCTCTGAAGCCGACAAGGCGCGTGCGCTGCGCGAGGCCGCCACCGCCCGTGAAGTCGAAGAGGCCAAGCTCGCCGCCGCCGCGCGGCTGCGCGAACAGGCGGCCGAATACGCCCGGCACGAGGCCGAAGCGCGCACGCGAGATGCAGTGCTGGCTCACGAGCGCACCGTCGCCGAGGCCCGAGCCGAGCTCGAGGCGCACGAGGTCCGCGCACAAGCGCTGGCCAAGCGCGCCGAGCTGTCGCGGGTCGAGGTTCAGTCCGACGTCGAACGCCGCAAGGCGCTGGCCGAGGTGAGGCTGGTCGAGGACGGCTCGCAAGCAGAGGGCGCCCTGGCCAAGGCGCGCGCCGAGCGCGAGCGCGCCGAGGCCCAAGCCCGGGTGCTGACGGCCGAGAACCTTCCGAAGCTGGCCGCCGCCGTCGGACAGAAGTTCGGCGAGGTGAAGATCACGCAGTTCGGCTCCACCGAGAACGCCTTCGGCAGCATCGCGCAGGCGGTGGCCAGCGTGGTCGAGCTGGCAAAGTCGGTCTGATCAGGCGCGAGCGCGCGCCAGCTTCTCGACCAACGTCGCCAGCCGGGCCCTGGCATCGCGCACCGCGACACCGGCGCCCTGAGCCTCGGCGCGGGCCAGATTGATCGCCATGTCGATCTCCGCCATCTGGGCGATCGTCCTCTGGCCACTGGCCTGCGCCTCGGCTTCTTTCCGGGCCAGGGTCTGCTTCGCAGCCTGGTGGGATTCCTCCGCCTGCCGCAGCACCTCGGTCTCGCGCTCGACCCGGTGCTGGTAGAACGCCGTGGCCGTCTCACGCGAGAAAGAGAGCAGCACGTCAATCTCTTCACTGAGCTCGGCAGCCAGTGCGTTGAGGCGCTCGAGATAGCTCTCCCGATCTTGCTCCACCGCCTCGGCCTGCAGCTGCATGCTCATCAGCTCGGTCTGCATCCGGGCGTTTTCGATCTGCGCGCGCGTCGAGACCGTCGCCGAGTCGAGCTGAGCCCGGTGCTGCGCCTTGAGCGCCTCGAGCTGAGCCTCGTGCCGTTCCCGCAAGAGCTCGCTCTCGTTCTTCAGGGCAGAAAGCTCGGCCTCGAGCGACTGGATCCTGGCAACGGCCTTGTGGAGGGGGTCTCGAGCGCTCACGGGGGACGCCGTAATTGTGCCAGAGCCACCACCGCGTGGGCCAAGAGCCTGGGCTCGGCCCGGACGAACCGCGCCAAATCGCGGGGGTTCGGCCCGCGGCGGCTATCATGGCGGGATGGAAGCGCGGCAGGCCGGCTCGCTCGCCCTGGGCATGCTGCTCGCGCCCGGGCGGACGCTGGACCGAATCGCCGCGGCGCCGGCCGTCGGCGCGGCGGCGCTGGCGGTGGTGTCCGCGGGCGCGCTCTGGTCGGTGCTGTGCATCTGCTTGTGGCGCGGCGGGCACGGTCCATCGCACGCACTCGTGCCGATTCCGAGGGCCGACTACTACCTGGCCCAGGCCGCGTGGGTGATCCCCGCCTTGCTGGTCGGCTGGGCGATCGTGGCCGGCAGCTCACACTTCATGGCGCGCCGGGGGGGCGGGCTCGGGACCTTCCGAGCCACGCTGGCCTGCACGGGCTTCGCCTACGCCGTCCCACTGGCTTGGCTGCTCGTGGTCCCGGACATCGCTGCGTATCTGCTGTTCGGCTTCGGCATGCTGGGCAAGGTCGTGCGAGTCACCGGCCCTCTGACCCTGGTCGCACAGTGGGCACTGTGCGCCCGTGCGCTGGTGGCTGCCCATCAGCTCGCGTGGGCGCGCGCCGTGCCGGTGGCACTGCTCGCGCTCTTGGCGCAAGCCGCGGTCGTCTCCCCGATTCTGCGCTGAACGGCTTTCCGCTAGGCTCGTCGCCGTGGGTATCGAAATCGAACGCAAGTTCCTGGTGAGCGGCGAGGGCTGGCGGGGTGGCAAGGCCGAGAGCATCCGCCAGGGCTACCTCTCGACCGACCCCGATCGGGTGGTACGGGTGCGAGTCAGCGGTGACACCGGGTACCTCACGGTGAAAGGGCGCTCGCACGGAGCGCGCCGCGTCGAGGTCGAGCTCGAGATCCCCCGAGCGCAGGCCGCCGAGCTGCTCGCGTTGTGCAAGGGCGCGCTGATCGAGAAGACTCGTCACCACAGCGAGCACTCGGGGTTCGAGTGGGTGGTGGACGAGTTCCTGGGCGACTGCGCGGGGCTCTTGGTGGCCGAGCTCGAGGTGAATGACGAGAGTGATTTCGCACGGGCCCTGACGTGCCCGCCCGCGTGGCTCGGGCGCGACGTCACCGACGACCCCCGGTTGTCGAACTCTGCGCTGTCAGAGCGGCCGTTCGCGAGCTGGGGCGAGGCGGAGCGCCGCGCGCTGACCTGAGCTCAGCGCGAGCTCACTGTGCCAGCTCGCTCATGCTGCGCGGGTAGACCACCTTGTACTTCGGTGCGGCCCCCCCATCAGCGCCGGGAACGAACACCGAGAACACGCCGGACACGGTCTTGAAGTTCACCGTGTCGGTGCCGGTCGTGGGCAGCCCGACAAAGGCGCCGTTCGGCAAGAAGAACGGGCTGGCGTTCACCACGGCCTCGGGGCCGGCGTCGCCGATCCCCACGCCCGTCTTCCACAGCCCGAAGATCTCCTTCGCCGCCGCCGGCTTCCCGCTCACGGCCGAGAGCTGGATCAATACGGGACCGTGGGTCTGCTCGTAGGTGCTGGCGCTCAGGTCAGCGAGCTGCACGCCGCTGATTGGCACGGGCGTACCGCCCCCGACCTTCTTCGCACAACCCGGCAGCTGCGAGTTGACCTGGATCACGAGCTCGTTCGCGCCACCCAGCGTGTAGCGCCAGGCGTAACCGAGCACGTCGACCTTGTCGCCGACTTTCAAGCTCGTGAAGTGCAGCGCGACGGTGTTGGCGATTCGTAGCTTGATGGCCTGCTTCGCCGCGGCCGCCAGGCTCGGGTAGCTCTCGGCCTGCTGCACGAACACCTGACACGTCGAACCCGACACGCAGCCCGCACCGCTGATCGCCGTGATGAACACTCCGGGAACCCAGACCTGGGTCTCTTTGGCCGGATTGTCGGACCAGATCTGCGCCAGCGTCTTCTGCGGCACTCCGCTCGGCGGGCTGTCACAGGTGGGCCAGCCCGGCCCGGCGTCGCCGCCGCTGCCACCGCCGCTACCGCCGCTGCCCGCCAAGCCGCCGCCGCCGCCGGATCCGGCAGCGCCGCCGCTGCCGGCGGTGCCTCCCGTCGCGGTGCCGCCGGTGCCCCCGCCCGAGGGGGTGCCGCCGCTGCCCGAGACGTTGCCGAAACCGCCGCTGCCCCCGGCGCCGACACCATCGGTGCCTTCGCCGGTGGCGCAAGCCGCAAACATCAGGGCGACGAACAGGATGGGAAGGGGCCACTCTCGGCGCATGAAGCCAGACTTACCCGCGCCGCCGAGCCGTGTCGAGCCCACGGCTCACTGGTGGTGCCGAACGTCGCGAACGCGCCGCAGATTGTCGGCGGCCAGCGCAAAGCCCCGCTGCCGCGCTCCGAACCGAGTCACGAGCGAGAACAGCTGAGGCAGGTGCTGCCAGAACGGCCCGCGCTTGCCCAGCACACGCAGCCCGCGCTTCATCAGCGCGGCAAAGGTGGGGCTGATCACCGTCTCGGCGTTGGTCATCCAGTTGGGATGCGCCGTCGCGGCGCGGGCCAGCGTTCCGTACAGCTCGTCCAGGTCCAGGCTGGGAGACAGGTACCACGACGGCTCGAACAAGGACTCGGCGGGGTCGAACCAACCCGTCTCGCGACAGTGGCGCTCGAGGGGGGTTCCGGCATAGACGCGGATCCCGGTCGAGAACAGCACCAGATGGGAATCGGGGATGTGCGCTTCGCAGAACGCCAGCGTCTCGCGCACCGTATCCATGGTCTCGCCGGGCGCACCGATCAAGAAGAACCACCAGGTCGGAAGCCCGGCATGCGCCAGCGCTTTCGCGGTTCGCTCGATGGCCTGCTTGCCGAAGCCCTTGTGCAGCGAGGCGAGCGTGACCTCGGACGCGCTCTCGGGCGTGCACATCAGGTTGCTGAAACCCGCACGTTTCATCGCGCCGACCAGCTCGTCGGTCACACCGGCCGGGTTCAGCCCCATGGTGGAAAGCTCGAGCGGCAGCCGTCGGCGTTCGAGCTCGGCGCACAAGGCCCGAGCGTGCGAGAGCGGCAGATTGAAGGTCGAATCGACGATCTCGACCTGCCGCACGCCGTGGGCAAGGGCGTCTTCCATCTCGTCCACCACGTCTGCAGGGTCTCGCAGGCGATAGCGCCGCCCTTCGATCTCGTTGTACACGCAGTACGAGCACTCGAGGGCGCAGCCGCGCTTGGTCTGAATCGGATAGGGCGTGCCCATGGCGGCGTAGCGGCGAAGATCGACCCAGCGATGGGCGCGGCTCCATCGGCCGGCGGCCAGGGTCTCGGCACGCGCCCGACCCGCCGGCGGCTCGCCGCGCCGCGCCGCGGACAAGGGCAACTCGCGGCCGGCACGGCGGGCGATCACGCCCGGGATCGACCGCACGTCGGACCCCGCTTCGAGCGCTCGAATCAGCGCCGGCAGCGCCTCTTCGCCTTCGCCCACGATGGCGTAGTCGGCGCCCAGATACTCCAGGATCTCGGTCGGGCACACGTTCACCGCGGCGCCCCCCACCACCAGGCGCGCCGCCGGTGCGTGCGCCCGCAGCGCGGCCACCACCTGATCGCGGATCTCGGGCAGAAAGAACACCGGCTTGTCGAAGTTGCAGTTGTCCAAGTTGCGGACCGACAGCGCGACCCACTCGGGTGCGTGGCGTCGCACGGCGCGCTCGACGGCCCGCGTGGGATTCCCCTCGAAGGTCAGGTCCAGGAAAGCGACGTCGTGCCCCGCCGCCTCGAGGGCCGTGGCCACCAGCGAAAGCCCGACCGGCACCACCGGCCAGGGCATCTGCTCGCGGTTCGGGTTGACGCACAGCACTCGCACGACGACCCCAAGCTATGGTGCCGCTTTCGCCGGGGTCAACCGAGCGCCGCGGGGGCTTGCAGACGCCGGCGCGATCGAGCACGTTTCCCCCGTGCGACGCTGGCTCTGGGTGATTCCGTGCTGCCTGATGGCCGCCGCCTGCAAGAGCGAGCCCGGACCCGAGCACGAGCAAAAGTCGGACGTGGTGGTGGTGCTCGACGTCTTGCCCGGGGACTTCGTGGCAGAAAACGAGCCGCTGAAGATGCTGAGCGCCGGGGACCCCATCCAGCTGGTGCCGGCCCCCCAGGGCGGCCACGTGATCCACGTCGGCGCGCGCGTGCGCGGCTTGGGCTCGGACACCGTGAACATCCGCTCGCGGCTGCGCGACCCGACCACGAACGCCATCGAGATGGAGGAGGCGCGCGACATCGTGATGCGGCCCGTCGACGGCCAGCCCGAGTGGATGGAGCCCGATCTGCGGAGCGTGAGCCAGGTGACGCACATTCCGGCGTGCCCCAACTACGACGCGGTGGTGTTGCTCGGCGCAACTTGGACGCTCGAGGTCATCATCGACGAGATCGAAGGGCCGGGGTTGGGCACGGCGCGGGTGGACGTGTCGCCGGCGTGCTCACAGGCCGACGGCCCCGCCAAGGCGCAGTGCCAGTGCGAGTGCGAGCCGAACTACGTGCTGGGCAAGTGCGCCGCTGCCAAGTGAGTGTTCAGCGCCCCGGCGGGCGGCGCGAGCGGCGCGGCGGCGGCGCGGTGGTGGGCTCGGCGCGCGGCAACGGCGGTGGATGAGCGCGCCGCCGTGGCAACGGCGGCGGAGCTGCCTTGGCCCCCCGCTCGGGCGCGGGTTCCAGCCACTCGAGCTTCACGTCGACCGTCTGCTTGCGTGGGGGCTGCGGGCGCCCGGCGGCAGAGTCGGGCATGAGCCAGGTCGCCTCGACCTCGATGGTGTTCCGGCGGGGCGGCGGAGGCGAACGGCGTGCGGCCACCCGGCAAGCTTGGCTCAACTCGGACCGAAGCGGGAGCCCCCCCGCCGGCGGCGACGCCCCCCCCAAAGCCCGAATCCGAGCCCCACGAGGCCGATGGCCGCTTCGCCCCCACCGCTGCTGGTCGCGCGACACCCGCAGCCCGAATCGTCGGTGGCGTCGGGCAGGGCGCCGCTGCTCGGGCTGACCCCCGCGTCCCCGCTGCCCCCACCCGAGCCGAAGCCGGGCCCGGCGTCCCCCGCGGCGCACTCGCCGCTCGCGCAGCACTGGCCTGCGACACAAGTCTGCCCGCTCGGGCACTTCACGCCGGCGCAGCCGTCCACGCACTTGCCCGCGGCGCAGAGCGTCCCGGCAGGGCAACCCGCCTTGCACGAAAGGTCCGCGCACTGTCCGGTCGCCCCGTCACACTCGAGGGGCGCGCCGCAGCTCAGTCCGTCGCACTGTGCACAGTGCGGGAAACACTTGCCGCTCTTGCACACCTCGCCGCTGGCGCAGCTCACGCCGGCGCACAGGTCGAGGCAACGGTCACCCACGCAGGTCTGCCCGTGTGGGCAGACCACGCCGGCGCACGGTGCGCCGCAGACACCGCCGCGGCAGACCTCGCCGGCGCCGCAGCTCACGCCGGCGCACTTCGGTTCGACGCACAGCCCCGTGGGCTTGTCGCAGGCAAGCCCTGCGGCGCAGGGGAATTCTGCCAGCTCGCAGTGGCCGACGCACTTGCCGTGGTGGCAGACGTGGTTCGGCTCGTCGCAGCTCGCGCCGTCGTCGACGTCGCCGTTGCAGTCGTCGTCGAGCCCGTTGCACTGCTCGGCGCTCTTCTCGAACAACGGCGAGCACCCGAGCTGCCCCTGCTGGCAGGTGGTCACGCCGCTGCCGCACACGCCCGGCGCTCCACTGTCGCAGGCGACCCCGGCCCCCGAGCAGCGGATGCCACTCACGCTGGTGAGCATGTCGGTGAAGTCGTTGTTCGGGCTCTTGTTGCTGTCTTCCCAGGCGAAATAGAAGGTGTCCTTGAAGACGTGGCTGCCATAGGTCAAAAGGTGGATCCACGACGCGCCCCCGGCATAGTCCGGGTTGTGCTTGCGCTCGGAGAAGTAGATGAAGCCTTGGCCCTGGGCAGCCCCCGCCAAGGTGGCACAGCAGCCCAGGCCTCCGCAGCTGCCGCTGCCGCCACCCTTGCCGTCGCCCTTCTCGGGGGTGACCAAGAAGAAGCCGATCTCGCCGCCGGCATACCCCGCCTCTTTCGACAGATCGAGCACCGCCGTATCGCCGGGCTTGGCGTTGCAGTCGAGCATCAGGTGAAGGTCTTCGACCTTCGGCTTCTGACCGGTGGCGTTGTACCAGCCGAAGCCGTTCTTGAAGAGCGCGGTGCCGCGGGTGATCAGTGTGAAGGTCTGCGGGCACGTCGGGTGGAAGGTCTCGGGCACGACCACCGCTTCTTTCCAGGGGTCGAGCCCCGCCAGATGGGTGGGGACGCAAGCGTTGTCGTTGACCTCGTGCCAGAGGCGCGTCTCGCACGTCCCGTTCTGCCCGGGGTCGCAGCTCGTGGAACCGCCCGGGCAGGGCTTGCCGATGTTGCAGACCGCCTTCTCTTTGCACGCGCAGGCGAACGCAGCCGCAAGCCCGGTGGGCTGCCCGCCGTCGCAACCTTGCTTCGACGGGATGGGTGCGCCGTCGGGCTGACTCAGCGCTGCAGCGCGGTCTGCCCCGAACCACAGCGCCGAGCCGAACAGCGCCGCGCGAATCAAGCCGATCTTGTGCCGGGTCCCACCAGTAACTCTCATCTGAGTTACGCTCCTCTTTGCCGCGAAAACTACGGTCGCTGAGCCCCGCCCCCGGCCAAGGAGGGCGTGACTCAGCGCTGAGTCACGCATTACGCGCCGGGGCCGGAGCCGTCAAGCGCGGTGCTTCTTCGGGCCTTTTCTCCGTGGGGCCAGCTCTTCCACCGGCGCGAGCAAGGCCGTCAGCCGGGTGACCACCGCTGCGGTGTCGACCCCCCGCCGCTGGCCGAGCAGGGTGATGTCGAGCACCAGATTCGCCACCGCCATCTCGACCAGAGCGCGCTCTTCGGTGAGCACCGCCCGCGTGCTGGCGACCTGATCGGCGCCGCCCAAGAGCGCGCGCTTCTGATCGCCCACCAAGATGAGCTTGTGGGGCCAGTAGGCCTCGAGCTCGTGCTCGTCGATGCCGTACGAGAGCACCGTGCCGAGGCCCGCGTCGAGCGGGTTGAACGAGAAGAAGATGATCTCCACGCCGCGGCGTCGCGCCTCGCGAATCGGCGCCGCGAGCCGCGTGGCCTCGCGGTTCCACAGCGACCCGTACAGCTGCTTCTCGGTGCCAGCAATCAACCGCTCGGCTTCCTCGATCACCGACGCATAGCCCTGAATGGTCCACGTGATGGCGCTGCTCGCCGGCTGCGCCAGGCTCTCGAGCGAGGTCTTGAGCCCGCGCAGGCGCTTGGTGAAACGCGCTTCGAGCACCCTCTCCAGATCGGCCGGGGGCAGCGCGACCCAGCGGGCCGGCTCGCGCCCCGCGGCATTGACCAACCCCTGGTTTTCCAGCCGCTTGAGCACACCGTAGATCGCCGACCGCGGCACGTTCGATCGTGCTGCGAGCTCGTAGCCCGTGGCGGGGCTCAGCTTGAGGAGCGCGATGTAGATCTTCGCCTCAGCCGAAGTGAACCCGAGTTCTTGCAGCACCTCGATCAAGTCGTCGCTCATGCCTGCACCCTTCCGTGCAGAGCCCTGCGCGGCCCTTGGTTCGAGCGCAGGGTCACCCCAAGTGTTGCACGACTGCGCGCCACCGGGATCATGGCGCACCTGCGCCCGCAGAGAACCTCTCGACCGCACATGCGCCCAGAAAAGTGCAAATTTTCACATTGAGAGTCTTCATTCCGACGAGTAATCTGACGGGCATGCGAGTACGTCACATCTCTTGGGTGGTCATGGCTTTGTTCGTCGCTGCTTGCTCGAGCGACAGTGGCAACGACGACGGGTCGCCGACGGACGATCTGCTCGAGCCGGAAGATCAAGCCGGCATGGACGGCGAGGGCAAGTTCGATGCGTGGGACTCGGCCAACAACCCGGCCAACGTCGACCCGAACTTCGCCTATCTGGTGCACCAGCTTCCGCTCGAGGGGCACGGCGCAGTGCCTATCCCGGGCGACTACTGGGCGACGCAGCACGACAACCTGAACTACGAGTGGGACGGCCCCGGCTCGTCGCCGGCAGAAAAATACGCCAAGGCCTTCAACAAGGCCGCGGTGCCCGCCAACATCACCAAGTACCACGGCATCGAGTCGGCTTCGTACCAGAAGGAGTGCACGCAAGGCGGTAACGAGTGCGCGGGTTCGGACGACGGCGGCAGCTGCGCGATCCCGAAGGGCGCGACCAAGGGCCGCTGCATCCCCGGCTGGTGGGGCATCTGCCACGGCTGGGCACCGTACGCGCTGTCCGAGGCGCCGGCGAAGAACCCCGTCACCAAGAACGGCGTCACCTTCTACCCGGGCGACCTCGAAGGCCTCATGTCGCTGCTCTACACCGACATCGACACCAAGTTCGTGTCGCGCCGCTGCAACAAGGACACCCCGGTCACCGACGGAACCGGCCGCATCGAAGCGACCGAGTGCCGCGACATGAACCCCGGCTCGTGGCACGTGGTGACGACCAACATGATGGGCCTCCGCCGTCAGGGCTTCAACATCGATGCCACGTACAGCTCGCAGGTGTGGAACCAGCCGGGCTACGGCTACAAGATCACCAACCCCGACAACGGCAAGCTGAAGGAAATCAGCAAAGACGAAGCGGTCTCCATGCTGGGCGCGAACCTCACGCTCACCGAGATCTTCCCCACCGTCGCCATCAAGAAGGACGAGACCAAGACCGGCGAGTACACCGCGGCTGCAGCGGGCGACTACACCATCAAGATGTCGGGCAGCGGCGACGCGGACCTGTACGTCAAGAAGGGCGCCGCCCCGACCGAGAGCGAGTACGACTGCCGACCCTACGGCGGCAACTCCAATGAGGAGTGTCTGGTCAAGCTCGCGGCCGGCGAGAAGGTCTTCTACATGGTGAAGGGCTACGGCGACGAGAGCAAGGTCACCCTGGGCGCCGCGGTGCCGGGCGCCGGCGGCGGGTACACGTACAACACGCTGGCCAAGCGCTTCTTCTACGTCGAGATGGACTTCACGTACATCGTCGAGTCCAAGCCCGCGAAGCAGTCCCACGTGGACGAGGCCCTGACCAGCTACGCCACCACCAAGCACTACAAGTACATCTTGGAGGCCGACGACGCCGGCAAGATCATCGGCGGCGAGTGGGTGGGCGAGAGCCGCACCAACCACCCGGACTTCGCCTGGTGGCCCACCAGCAAGCCGACCAGCCCCCAGGCGGGCGGCCGGGCGGCCTGATCACCTATGCCGAGGTCAAGGCACTGAACGACGAGGCCGCCGGCGCTCCTCCTGCGGAAACCGAGGTGACCGTGCTCGACGGCGTGGTGGTGCAGCAGAGCGGCACCAGCTGGGCCTCGAAGTACGGCTCGGTCACGGTGGAGGGGGGCTTCAAGAAGCTCGAGGTCACCATGACCGGAACCGGCGCCGCCGAGCTCTACGTCCGCGCCAAGCGCAACCCGACCGTGTACTCGTACGGGTGCAAGTCCACGACGGCCGGCACGGCCAACCAGACCTGCACGGTCGACACCGCCTTCAACGGCGAGACTTACTTCGTCCGCGCGCGAAGCAAGACGCCGGGCACGACGGTGACGATCAAGGCCAAGAAGCTCAAGTGAGCTGAGCAGCAAGGGCTGCAAAGACGAGCACGCGTCGGAGAGATCCGACGCGTGCTCGCGTTTTGTGGCGGCGGTTACTTGCTGCTCGGGACGGCTGCCACGGCCCAAGGACTGGCCTTGGCGTCCACCGCAAACAGCTGGAACTTGTTGGTCGTGCCGCCCAGCTTGCCGGCAGCCACGGCGAAGGTTCGCTGGCCGCCGACCAGGGTCAGGGGGAACTCGGCCACGGTGGCCGTCGACCCGGCCGCGGCGACCCCCAGGGTCAATGCTCCAGCGTCCAGGCTGAGACCCTCTGCCGGAGAGGCGTCCTTGAACTTCACGTTGGTCAGCACCTTGGCTGTGACGTTACCGCCCGATGCCGGCCCAATGTCGACCGCCGGCGCGTTGCCGCTGGCGTGCACCGCTCGCACCCTACCCTTCGCGGTGTCGCTCGAGCTGAAGCCTTCTTGCACGGCGATGAGCGAGAACGTGGCTGGAATCGCGGTGAGCTCCCCGGCGGCGATGGCCAGGTACGACTGCCCGGCCTCGAGCGCCGGGGTGGCTCCGCTCGCCGCCGGCGGTCCGCTTGGCTTCGGGGTCTTGCCGGCTTGACCGGGGAAGAACTCGAGGGTGTAGCTGCCGGGTGGGACCTGCAGCGGCGCCAGGGCGCCGAAGCCCGCGTTGTCGACCAGCTCGGTGCTCCCGGCATAGATGTCCACGCTTCCCGCGTCGGGAGAGGCGTGTAGCGCATACACGCGCGGGTTCTGCTTGATCGCCACCGTGGTCGAGCCGTTGGGCAGGACGCCCACCAGCATGAACCCGGCGTCCTCGCGCGCCAGCTTGCCCAGCTGACCGGTCGCGACGACGAAGATCTCTGCGCCGGCAGGCAGTGGCGGAGCGGTGAAAGCGGTGACCGTTTTCCCACCGGCCGCGATGCCGATCTGGGCGGCCGCACCTGCGGGCAAATCGACGCCGCTCGCTCCAGTGTCCGCGAAGCGCGACAGTCCCTTGATCTCGGCCTTCGTGGGGTCGTCATTCCCCACGTCGATGTCCACGGTCGGGGCGTCGAAGCCGGCATGAACGATGCGCACGCGTGCGGCGGTCGCTGCCGGCGCGCCGAAGCCTTCTTCGAGGGCGATCACACGGAACTTGTCGTCTGCGTTGCTCGACGCCAGGTCGCCCGCGGCGATCGCCGTGTACTTCTTGTCCGCCATCAGATTGATGTCGGGCGTGGTGAACGCGGGGGCGCCCGAGGCGGGGGAACCCGCAGCCCGGACGTCGATCTTGACCGTCCCCGGCGGAAGCTCGAGGTAGTCGGTCGACTTGCCGTACGCGAGACCGGTCACGATCGGGGTCGCTGCGCCGGCTGGATAGAGGTCGACTGCAGGGGCCGACGAAGCGGCGTGCAGGACACGGATCTTCGCCATCGCCGTGCCGGCGTCGCCGGCGGTCCCTCCCGTACCCGCCATGCCGCCCATCCCGGCCATTCCCCCGGTGCCTCCGCTGGACCCGCCGCTCCCGGCCGTCGCACCGGTGCCCGACGAGCCGCCGGAGCCGCCCCCGTCGTCATCGTCCCCGCAGCCTGCCAGGGCCACGCCAGAAGCGCACACCAGCGCGGAAACGAAGAAGAAATTGCCAATGATCGATCGCTGCTCGGCTCGAAGTTTCATGCTGTTCCTCCGGTTGGATGTCTAGATTTAGTTCTAGACAGAACCTAGTCAAGACCGCCCCGAGAAGTTTGTCCGAGCAGAGCGGCATCCGAGCGGGGAAGATGGGCTCATGCGTTCGCACTGGGTCTTCGTGCTGGGCTTCGGGTTGGTGATCGCGGGCGGCTCCGCCGCCTGCAGCGCGGACGGAACGTCGTCGTCCGCAGCCGGTGGCACCGGCAACTTCGGCGGCGTGGGGGCGACGGGGGGCGGCGGTACGGGTGGCAGCTCGGGCGGCGCGGGGGGCGGCGGCGCGATCGGCGGCGCTTCAGGCTCAGGCGGCGCCTCGACGGGCGGCGCCGCGGGCAGCGGCGGCGGCGGCGCGGGTGACGCGGGCACCGACGGCGGCGGTTCGCCCGCCGATCACCTGGTGATCTCGGAGATCGGCATCGAGCCCGGCGCGGCCGAGTTCATCGAGCTCTACAACCCCACCGCCGCCGAGGTCGATCTCTCGAACTACTACCTGGCCGACAACTCGGCGTACCACAAGCTGACCAGCGGCCCCTGGAACCCGCAGGGGACCGCCGGGACCGACTTCTTGGTGCGCTTCCCGGCAGGCGCGAAGCTGGCAGCCGGCGCGGTGTTGGTCGTGGTTCCCGAGAACGCGACCGGCAACCCCACCTTCGAGGCCACCTTCGGCAAGTGCCCGACCTACACGTTGAACGCCAAGGGCGCGGCGCTCAGTTGTGCCAGCAAGAGCGTGCCGGCGATGACCATCCCGGCGAACGGCAGCGTGGGCGACAAGGCCGGCACGTTGCTGACCAACGACCGCGAGATGGTGGTGCTGTTCCGCTGGGACGGCGCCGCAACCAAGGTCGAGGACGTCGACTACGTCACCTGGGGCGCGAACTTCGACGACAACACCCGCATCGACAAGAGCGGCGTCGCTGGCTACAAGCCCGACACCGCGCGCACCGCTCAGAAACCCGTGAATCAGGGCATGGCGGGGGACGGCGGCGCGTCGCTGGCGATCGAGCGCTGCGCGCTCGACAAGAGCGAGAAGCTCTCGGGCGGCAACGGCGTGACCGGACACGACGAGACCAGCGAGGATCTGGGCTCGAGCTTCAAGAGCACGTCGGCGCCGAGCCCCGGAACCAAGAACACCTGCCTCTGAACCTGGTTCCATCTACCGCCGCGGCTGCGCGACCAAGACCACTGCCGAGAGCACCAGCGCGGTGCCGACCACGGTCGACGCCCGCAGCGCCTCGCCGCCCACGCTCCACCCCAGCGTGAGCGCGATCACGGGCGTGACATAGGCGATCAGCGCCAGCTTGTGGGCGTCGGCGTAGCGCAAGAGCCAGAAGTAGACACCGAAGGTGAACGCTGTGCCGCACAGGGCGAGATAGGCCACGCTGCCCAGCGCGGCGGGCGTCCAGTGCTGCGCGGCGTCGCGTTCGGTCGCCAGGGCTAGCCCCGCCAGAACGAGCGCGCCGACCCACATCGCGTTGCGGTTCATCAGCACCGAGCTCGACCCGGCGCCGTACCGCTTGACCACCGTGGTGCCCACGACGGAAACGACCGGGCTCACGAACAGCACCAGGGCCGCGCCGGTGGCGCCGCTGCCGAGCGACGCGACGTCGTTGCGGAAGAGCACCACCAGCCCGGCGAAACCCAGCACGAACCCGAGCCAGCTGCCGCGGCGCAGCCGCTCGCCCAAGAGCCAGTGGGAGGCGAGGGCCATCAACACCGGAAACACGCCCCAGAGCACCGCCACCAGACCCGACGGCAGGCGCGTCTCGCACCAGTAGACCACGCCGTAAGAGGTCGCGAAATTGGCGAGCCCCGACACGCCCCAGAGCCAGGCCTTGGGCCGGTTGCCGCCTTCGCGCCGGGCGATCGGCACCGCCACCGCGGTCATGACCAGCGCCGCCAGGGTGAAGCGCGCCGCCGCCGAAGTGAACGGGGGCAGATCCCTCAGACCGCCCCGGATCACGATCCACGTGCTGCCCCAGACTGCACACAACAGGGCGACGAGCGCGCCCTGAACGAACCGGGTGGGGGCGGGCACGCTAGTGGGTCCGCGCCTCGTCTCCGACGTACAGCTCGACGCGATCGTCGTCGATCGAACGACGGAGCGCGATCACGTCGCGCGCCTCGACGGAGGCAGCCACCAGGTTCGAGCTGGTGGTCAGGATCCACTGCGCGCCAGGCAGCGCTCGCCCCAGGGCGGCGGTGAGGCCCGCCTGCGTGGCCGGATCCTGGTGCAGATCGACCTCGTCGATGGCGATCACGCCCTCGGCGGTGCGGGGGTCTTGTCCGGGATAGGCCGCCCAGAAGAGACGCGTGGCGAGCGCCGCGAACGCCACCAGGTGCCGTGCCCGGGTGGGCAGCGCATCGAAGAAGCGCTCTCGCCCGTCGGGATCGATGAACACGGGCTCGAAGGTGGCGGCGTCGAGCCCGCGATACGCGAACCCGGTGAGCGACGCCAGATGGTCGACGGCCGAGTGCATGGCACTCCCCAGAAGATCGAGGCGGCGACCGCGATCACCGCCCCCGCGCGACAGGGCGGCGCCGATGCCGGCATACGCCAGTGCCTGCTTGGTCTCGCGGGTGAGATCCGCGCGCTGGGCCTCGTCCAGGGTCGAAGGGCCCCGCACGTCGTAGCGCGCCACGGTGCGCGCCGGCGCGCTCAGCGCCAGTGCCTGTCGAGAGAAGAAGCGATGCGCGGGCAACAGCAAGAAGGCGAAGCCGCCGCCCGCCGCGCGCTTGTCGAACAAAGCCTGTTCGCGGCGACGAAAGGCCTCTTCCTCGTCGCTGGCGCCCAGGTGGGCCCCGGGGGTTCCCACGCGCAAGCCATGGGGGCGCTCGGGGTCGTCCTGCCCGAGCCAGTAGTCGCACACCGCCTGCGGGGCCACCGCGCGCAGTCGCGAAGGATCCGGCGGCGCGCCGCCCAGCACCCCGGGCGAGAGCCCCACCGCGTTGCCGGGCCGGGTGGCGGCGATGGCCGCGAGCAGCGTGGTCTTGCCCACGCCGCCCGCGCCGTAGACCACGCTGACGCGGCGCGGTTTGCCGTCGTCGTCCGAAAACGGCACCGCCAGGTCGTCGAAGGGACCCACGGCCACCAGGCGGATCGAGGTCAGGTACATGGGCGACTCGGAGTGTAGCGCGAAGCGTGCGAAAGTCGTGAAGCCAATGCAGCTCAGAACCGAGATCGAGATCGACGCGGAGCCGGACCGCGTGTGGCGGGTGCTGGTGGGCTTCGCGGAATACCCCGAGTGGAACCCTTACCTGACATCGGTGGACGGCCCGCTGGTGGAGGGCGCCAGCCTCACCCTCGTGTCGGCGTCGACCGACGGCAGCGAGCGACGCCAGCGGGTCAGCGTGGTGAAGATCGAACCCCCGCGCTGCTTGCGCTACCGCAGCAAGCTCTGGCTGCCTCGGCTGTTCGACGGCGAGCACTACTTCGAGCTGACACCGCTCGACGGCGGCCGCACTCGGTTGGTCCAGGGCGAGGACTTGACTGGGGCCTTGGTCCAGTCCATGGGCCCCCGGCTCACCGCCATGGCCCGGGGGTTCGTCGGCATGAACCAGGCCCTGAAGAAGCGGGTGGAAGGCTGACCGAGCCGCTCAGAGCTTGGGCGGCACGCGTGCGCCGACCGCTTTCGCCGCGGTCTTCAGCTCGTCGCCGTCGCGCAGGCAGGGCCAGCAGTCGTCGCGCTTGCCGTCACCGCAACCGCGCTTCTGGCTGAACCGCCCGAGCAGCGGCGTCACGCGGCGATCACCGTGCTCCGCGGCGCGACCCAGCGCCTCTTTCGCAGCATCGCAGCTCTCGGCGGCACGCAGGTCCAGGGCCACGAGCAGCGCCGGCGAAGCACGCTTGCGAACCTCGTCGCTCGCCAAGAGCGCCTCGGCGAGCACCGCGGCCGCGTCGCCCTTCTTTCGGGTCGTCCAGGTCGAATACAAGAGGTCCGGGCCGAGCGGCGAGCTCAACTTGGCCATCGCCCCCAGCGCGTCGCGCATCGTGTCCGGATCGTTCGCCGCGGCCCTGAGCCGCGCGGGATCGTCCTCCGCGCCAGTGAGCCCGCGACGCTTCTCGTCGGCACGCGCCGCGCTGAGCGCCAGCACGTCGTCGACGCTCCGCTCACGCGCCGTGCGCGCCTCGATCGCCGCGGTATCGACCGGCAGCGGCGCCGCCTCGGACTTTGCCACCGGCGGCGGCAATGGTGCGGGCGGCACGACCGCCGCGCTCGCGCTCGGCAGCGCAGCGCTGGTGGCGCGAACCGCCGGCGCCGAGCTGCGTGCGATCAGCGCCGAGCAGCTGCCCGACGTCAGCGCCATGCTGCCCAGGGCCAGTGCCACGGCGATCAGCGCGAACGCCCAGAGCGGGCCGGCACCCCCGGCCACCTGCACCCGCTGCCCCAAGGCCTCGACCAGAGTGGGCAGCTCGGCAGCGGGCGCGGGACCAGGCATCACCGAGGTGGGTGCGCTCGGCTCGACGGTGGTCGGGCTGGGCTGGGTGGGAGCCAGGCTCGAGTGCTCGGGCAGAGGCTCGGGCGATCGCGCCACGATCGCGTCCAGCGACTCGCTCAAGGTGTCGACCATCGCCGCGGGCGGCGCAGGCCGCGCCAGGGGCGGCGGCGCAGAGGCGCGCGCCGGAGGTGGATTCGACGCGCGTTGCGAGGGCGGCGGCGGCGCGGACGCGCGGGCCGGCGGCGCGTTCGACGCCCGCGACGAGGGTGGCGGCGGCGGCACCGACGGGCGTCCCGGTCGAGAGGCGGGCCCGCCGGGAGGTCGGGCAGACGCCGGGGGCAGCCCGAGCGAGCTCCGACCGGCTCCGCGGGGTCGGTTCGGAAGGTCCGCCGGGCGCTGCGAGGGGTCGGGAGACGTGAGCTCTTTCGAGTCCACGGTCGCTTCGGCCGTCGCGTCGTCGGAGATCGCGTTCGGAATTTCGTCCCACCCCCCGTCGACGAGCGACGTTCGTGGGCGGCCGGGCTTCTGCTCCTGGGACATCCCTGGCCGAAGCCTAGCGGAAGTTTGCGCTTCGCGACCCGAATTTGCGGCATCGCGCGGCGCCGAGCGCTGGATTCTCGTAGACTCGGCCGCAATCGAACGGCGAGCCGAAGTGACCACCAAGATAGCTGTCGTCCTCAACCCCAACGCCCGTGGTGGGCGGCGCGCCATGGCCGGACGTGCACGGCGGCTCGAGCGTCTGCTCGGCTGGCGGGGCACGGTGTATGCCACGCGCACCCTGGACGAGCTCGGGGGCGCGGTGCACGCGCTCCTCGCGGACCCGCCGGCAGTCTTGGTGACCGATGGCGGGGACGGAACGCTCCACTGGGTGCTCAACGAAGCGCGGAAGCTCGTGCGCGACGTGGCGCAGCTGCCGCCGCTCTTGCCCACCAACGGTGGGACCATCGATTTCGTGGCCCGGAAGGTCGGCATCGCGGGCCACGCCGAAAGCATCGTCGCCGCACTGATCCGGGAGCTCGACCGCGATCGCATGCCCGAGCTGGTCGAGCTCGACTCGCTGTGGCTGACCGGCGAAAAGAGCGACGGCGAGCGCTTCGATCGGCTGGGGTTCGCGCTGGCCGCAGGCGGCATTGGCCAGCGGTTCTTCTCGAAATACTACGAAGAAAAACAGCTGGGGGCCGGGGCGATCGTCCGGGTGGTGGCCAAGGCCGTGGCCTCCCGCTTGGCCGGCTCACTCCGCGCTCCGCTCCCCGAGCGCCTGCTCGACTACGGGCGCGACGTGTTTCGACCCACCTCGGCCCGCGTGACCATCGATGGCCAGGTGGTTCCCGGTACGGCTCACGGCGCCATCCACGCCGGCGCCATGGATCTTCACCTGGGCGGGGTGTTCCGCGTGTTCCCCCTGGCCCGAGACGACGGGGCGCTCCACTTCCAGGCCGGCGAGATCGTGCCGCACGAGATGATCCTGGCACTGCCTGCCCTGGCCCGGGGCGGCGCCATCCCCAGTGAGCGCTTGCGCGAAGTCCGCGGGCGCGAGATGTCGATCGAGGCGATCGGTGACGAAGACCTGGCTCCGATCATCGATGGGGAAACGTTTGCGGGGCTTCGGAACCTGACGGTGCGCCTCGGCCCGCGCATCCGCGTGCCACGCGTCCGGGGCTGACCCCACCTCGCCGACGGGCACTGGGCGCGCTACGCTCGAGGCATGGCGCGAAGCGCAGCCCTCGCCATCACCCTGGTGCTCGTGGCCGCGGGCTGCTCGAAGCTGCGTGAACCGCTCCGGAAGGCGGGCCTGGTCGCCAGCGCTCCGGCGGGGACGCCGAGCGCCCAGGCTGCGGTGCCGGCGGGCTACGTGCGGGTGCGCGTGGGCGGCGTGACGCGCCTGCCCCACGGCGGCGACGCGGTTCTCTTGGTGGAAGACGGGAAGAAGCGCGCGGTGCCGATCTTCATCGGCGGAACCGAGGCGCTGTCCATCCAGCTTCGCCTGAAGAAGCAGCCTTTCACCCGTCCCCTCACCCACGACCTGCTCGACGCTTCGATCCAGAAGCTCGGCGGCAAGGTCGAGAGCGTGCGCGTCGACAAGATCGAGAGCAACGTGTTCCACGGGACGCTGGTGCTCTCGAGCGGCGACAAGCGGTTCGAGCTGGACGCTCGACCCTCCGACGCCGTGGCCATCGCCATCGGCAACGACGTACCGATCCACGTGGCAGCCAGCGTGCTCGACCACGCCGGTCTGGACCTGAGCGGCACCGAGGGGGACGAAGCGGCAGCGGGCGATCGCCCTCCGCCGGTGAGCCTGTGAGCCGGATCAGGCGACGCGAGCTCCACTCGCCACGGCCACCACTCGCGCGGGATGCCTCGCCGGTGCTCCTCGCGCTTCGCGCTCGTGCGCGCCGTCGGTCCTCACTGTATGCAGTGAGAGTCACGTCCACCCATCGAGAGTGCCTCGGTCTCCTCACGCGCCTACGCCTGGGTGAGGTTGCCCTGCGGGGAGCTCGCGGGCGGCTCGAGCACGGTCGTCTGCAGCTGGTGTGTCGCGAGTGTGGCTACTCGGAGCTGGCGTTCTCCTGCAAGCAGCGCGGATTCTGCCCATCCTGTGTCGGGCGCCGAATGGCGGACATGGTGACAAGCTGCACACACGCGGAGGCCCGGCCAACTCGAGCAGTGGTTGCTCGCTGAGGATCGCGAAGACCTCGTCCTGAACGTGCTGGATGCGAGGCTGCTTTCCGAGGGACTGCTGGCCCGAGAGAACAGCAGGTTCAGGGGCGCACAATCGCGAACAAAGCATGTGGCTCGTCGCATGGTAGTCCAAGAGCATGCACAACCAGCTTGTCGCGCGCGCTTCTTCGATACTCATGGTCCTCATCGTCCCGTGGGCCGGCGCATGCGGTGACGGCGATGCCGCGGGCAACCCCTCCGGGGCATGGGAAGGGCACGGGGCGGAGTGCCGGTCGTAGCGCTGATCGGCGCGCTCGCGGGAGCGCGCGTCGGCGTCAACATCCTCGGCTTGGTGGGTGACTCGAGGCACCTGACTCGCGCGCTGATTCTCGGCGCGCTCGCGGGGGCCTCGCTGCTGCTCGCACTTCGCTTCGGCGCGCGCCGCGCAGTTCGCGCCTCCGCGCTCGCTGACGAGGTGAAGCAGGGGTACTTCCGGCGTGACACTTTCACGTTCGCGCCATTTCTGCTGCTCATGGCGCTGGGGCTCGGCGTGCAAATGTCGGTGCCGGTAGTGCTCGTCGTGCTGCTGGCGTTCTCGGTCGCTCAAGCGTCGCTCTTGTTGGTCGAGCACACCAGGTCGGAGCGGGGCGCGGGCTTCTTCCAGTCGCTCGGGTGGTTGAGCTTCTTGTTCCTGGTCTCGGGAGCGGCTGCGCTCATGTACGAGATCGTCTGGCAGCGCGTCCTCTTCGCTGCCTACGGCGTCAATATCGAATCCGTCACGATAATCGTGTCGCTGTTCATGTTCGGTCTCGGCACGGGCTCGCTCGTCGGCGGACTGCTCTCCAGACGCTACCCGGAGCGCCTGGCACTCCTGTTCATCGTCTGCGAAGCCTCCATCGGGCTCTTCGGGTTGATCAGCATCCCGTTGATCCAGCTCGTCGCTTCGAAGACGCTCGATCTCTCATTGGCCGGCGTGGCGCTGGCCGTATATGGCCTGTTGTGTGTGCCTACGATGTTCATGGGGGCGACGCTGCCCATTCTGGTCACGCATCTGCACCGACAGGTTCGGCACGTCGGCAGAGCAGTGGGCGCTCTCTACTTCTTCAACACCATCGGCTCGGCGGTCGCCTGTCTGCTCACGGTGGACCTGCTGTTCGTGTTCGTCGGCAGGCAGGCGGTAGCGTGCGTGGCCGCGCTGCTGAACTTCGCGGTCGCGGCCGCCGTCGCGCTCTACGCTCGGGGAAGAAGGCAGCCGCAGGGCGACTCGGAAGCCTCTCTCGAAGGGCAGGCGGCGCTCGAGGACGGGGCCCGAATCCCGGTGCCCCTGGTGCTGCTGATCGCATGCGTCGCGGGGTACCTTTCGCTGAGCGTCGAAGTCCTGTTGGTCCGCGCAATCTCCTTCAACGTCCAGGGCACACCGCGAGTATTCGGCGAGGTGCTCGGCCTCTTCCTGCTGGGCATTGCGCTCGGCGCGTCGAAGGGGAAGCGATTCTGCGTCGACCCGAACACACACCCCGCGAGCTTCCTCGCCAAGTCGTTCCTGCTCGGCTCGCTCGGCTACTACCTGGGCAGCGCGCTCTCCGCTCAGGCAGCGGTGACGGGGAAAGGAGCGTCGTGGCTGCTCGCCTACGTTCTCGTGGTCTTCGTTGCATTCGCCTACGGGACGATCCTCCCGGTCGTGAGCCACTTCGGCATTCCCGCCGGGAAACCGGTCGGTGTCGCGATGTCGCGCATCTACATGGCCAACATCGTCGGCTCGACGTTGGGGCCGATCCTGACGGGATTCGTGCTCCTCGACCGCTTCAGCCTGGAGCAGAACGTCCTGTTCGTCAGCGTGTTGGGCATGACGTTCGGCGCCGTCGTCGCGCTGGCCGCGCCGCGCGCCTCGGGGTCGAGAGAGTTATCGAAGATCGCCCTCGCGTGTGCGGTGGTGACGCTCGCCCTGCACGCGCCGCTGTTCAGCGGCATGCTGGAGCGGCTGCGCTTTGGGTCAGGGTTCGCGAGCACACCCCGCTTCAGCCACGTCGTGCAGAACCGCGCGGGGATAATCGCGGTTCAGCCCGACCCCAAGGGCGACATCATCTACGGCGGTGGTAGCTACGATGGGCGCTTCAACCTCGACCCGGTCTCGGACAGCAACGGCATCCAGCGCGCCTACATGGTCGCGTGTCTCCACCCGGCGCCAAAGGACGTTCTCGAGATCGGCCTCAGCAGCGGCTCGTGGGCGTGGGTCCTGCTCGGACATCAGCGGGTCGAGCGTGTCACGGCGGTGGAGATCAACCCCGGGTATACGCAGCTGATCGAGCGCTACAAAGACGGCCACCACACGGTGGTCGGCGATCCGAAGCTGACGATCGTCGTGGACGACGGGCGCCGTTGGTTGAGCCGCAACCCGGGCTCGCGCTTCGACCTGATCGTGATGAACACCACCTACCACTGGCGAAGCAACATCACCAGCCTGGTTTCCGAGGAGTTCCTCCGACTGGCGAAGCAGCACCTGAACGCGGGCGGCGTCCTCTACTACAACACCACCGGGTCTCCGGACATCCCTCACACTGCCGCCCACGTGTTTCGGCATGTGACCACGTTCAACTCCATGGTCGCGGCCAGCGACCACCCCTTTTCGCTCTCGGAGCGCGAGAAGCTCGACAACCTCGGGCGCTTCCAACGCGACGGTCGGAGCGTGTTCGGCTCGTCGAGCGAGCTCGAGGCGATCGCCGAGAGGCTCGCGCGGACGCCACTGCCGGACCGGCGCGACGAGCTGCTCCGGCGCGACAGCTCCGCGCGCATCAGCGACGACAACATGCTCACCGAGTTCAAACGGGTGCACACGGGGCTGATCGGCGGGGTGGCCTATCGTTGGTACGCCCCCGAGCTCGCATGGGGGCGGCTTTGGGCGAGACAGCTGCCCACGCGATGAGGCTCGGATGATGTAGACTGGCGCAGTGGTCGGGGACGCGCTCGAGGCCTGGAACGCGCTCGAGGAAGCAGCGCGGGAGCGCATCTTCGGGACCCTCGGCGAGCTCGCCGTTCAGCGTGCCAAGGCCGACCGCGACACCTACGCCAGCAACTTCACCGACGGTGCTCGATGCGAGGCTGCTTTCCGAGGGACTGCTGGCCCGAAAGAACAGCAGGTTCAGGGGCGCACAATCGCGAACAAAGCATGTGGCTTGTCGCATGGTAGTCCAAGAGCATGCACGACCAGCTTGTCGCGCGCGCTTCTTCGATACTCATGGTCCTCCTCGTCGCGTGGGCCGGCGCATGCGGTAACGGCGATGCCGCGGGCAACCCCTCCGGGGCTCCCCCCGTCACCGCCACGCCTGGAACGGCGCTCCATCACGCGCAGGTCTGTGCGAAGAAACTTGGGCGAATCCCCACCTGGGCCTGCCAGGACGGCGTGCAGGTGCCCATCCTGGTCGACGGCGGGTGGTATGCCGTCGCGATGCACGGGTTCTCGAGGGAAGTTGACCGTGACCATCCCTGACTCCATTGGTGATCCGATTCACGTCCTGCTCGTCGAGGACGACGAGCGGCTCGCGAGCCTCGTCTCCGAGTTCCTCGCGTCGCACGGTGCTGTCGTCAGCGTGGCCCGCGATGGCAGCGACGGGCTCGAGCAGGCGCTCGCTCATCGATTCGACGTGGTGCTCCTCGACCTGATGCTCCCGGACGTCGGTGGGCTCGAGGTCTGCGCTCGGCTCCGAGAGCGGTCCGACGTACCCATCTTGATGGTCACGGCCCTTGACGCCGAGAGCGAGCGCATCCGCGGACTCGAGCGCGGTGCAGACGACTACATCTCCAAGCCGTTCTCCACGCCGGAGCTCTTCGCTCGCATGCGTGCCGTCGTCCGTCGCCATCGCGGGCTGCTCGCGCTCCGAGGCGAGCCTTTCACCGTCGGGGCTCTGGAGCTCGACCCAGCGTCGCTCGCCGCGAAGCTGGGCTCGAAACGGCTCGAGCTCACGATGTTGGAGTTCGACCTGCTCCTCTGCTTTGCACGAAACGAGGGGGCGGTGCTGTCCCGCGAACGAATTCTCGAGCTCGTTCACGGCACCGCCATCTCCGCCTTCGACCGCTCAATCGACGGACACATCTCACGGCTAAGACGCAAGCTGGGAGACGACCCGAAGAGACCGGTCATCATCAAGACAGTGCGACGGGCCGGATACTTGTTCGTCGCACCAAAGCGGGCGGCCTGATGGCGCCCCGGCTCAACCTGACACGGCGAATCACCCTGGCGATGCTGCTGGGCCTGGTCGGCTCCGTGCTCCTCGCCCTGCTCTTCAATGCCGTGTACTGGCGCGTTGTACCGCTTCCCCCAGCTCCTCCGACGCATGCGACGATGTTCCCTGTCAGCCTCATGCTCGCCGAGTCATCGGGGGACACCGCGTTCCGCACCCGGCTTCTCGACGTGCTGAAGCAGCACTACCCCGGCCACCATCTGGCCGTGTACACGGAGGCCGGCGAGCTTTTGGCGTCCACGGAGACAGCGCCCCTTGGCCCGCGTGGCGCCGGGCCGACAGACTGGAGCAGACTGCACGGCGAGACCAGGGGCGACCGACTGATCTGGACCATCCCCGTGGTCTCGTCTGGAGCACGCTTCTACGCGATCCACGACGCGCCCGAAGGGCAAACCCCTCCATCCGGGACTTGGTGGTTCTGGCTGATGTGTTCCATGCCAGTGCTCTGCTTGAGCATCGCGTCACTGCTGCTCGCGCGCTCGATCACGCGCCCGCTCGACCGCATCATCGAGACGTCGCATGTGCTCGCTGAGGGGCAGCTGTCGGCGCGGGTGAACATGACCAGACGCGACGAACTGGGCCTTCTCGCATCCACGCTGGACCAGATGGCGGAGCGGATCGCCACCTTGCTTCGTGCGCGAGCGGAGTTGCTCGCGATCGTCTCGCACGAGCTTCGAACGCCGCTCGCACGAATCCGAGTTGCCTTGGACATCGCGAGCGCGGGCGACGTCGAGCCGGCCCGACGACTGCTTCCGAACATCAGCGTCGATCTCGCAGAGGTCGAGCGACTCCTGGGGGATACGCTCGCGTACTCGCAGCTGGAGCTGACCGAGAAGGGGGGCGCGGGCACGCCCCTGAACCTCGAGGAGGTCGATCCAGCGCCTCTCCTGGAAGAAGCAGCGACGCGATTTCGCGCGTCTTGGACTGGGAGAACACTCCACCTCGTGCTCGAACCCGATCTCCCACTGCTCGTGGCCGACCGGGTGCTCCTCATGCGCGTCGTGCTGAACCTCCTCGAGAACGCAGCCAAGTACTCGCCTGCTGGTCAACCCATCGTCCTCCGCGCCTGCAATGCCGAGGGCAGCCTCCTGTTCGAGGTGGTCGATCGCGGTCCGGGCATCGACGGGCCGGACTTGCCCCGGGTATTCGAGCCGTTCTTCAGAGCGCGAACGGTGAAAGGAGACGCTACCACCGGCGGACTGGGCCTTGGTCTGACACTCTGCCGCCGCGTGATCGAAGCTCACGCCGGCACCATCGAAGCCCATGCCTCGCCCGACCACGGCGCCACCATGAGGGTCCGCTTGCCCGCAGGCACCGGAGGGTAGGTTGGCTTCTGTCGGCAGATCCTTGACTTTCGTCGATGGGAACGCGGCCGCTACGCTGCGACCACGAGCGAACGACGGAGTGGCCTGCGGCGCGGAGGAGCTCGCCATCGAGGCGGACGCGCCGAACAACGGCACCGTGCAGCAAGCGAGCCAGGATCCGGCGCTCGAGGACACCACGCGCAAGAGCTACGTGCTCCTGAGCACGGACGGCGCGCAGGCGGGCTGCTCCGCCGCCGGACGCCGTGTTCGGCTGCGACCAGCCGACGCCTGGCTGAACGTGCTCTGGTTGCTCGCTCTCGCGCTGTGCGCGCTCGCCAGGCCTGCGCTCGCGCAGCCGGCGACCGACGTCGAGCGCCCGCGGGTGATCGGCGACACGAGCGTCGGCTACCCCGAGGACGCGCGAGGTGACGCGACGGTAGTGCTCGAGCTGGTCATCGCTGACGATGGCGAGGTGCGGGACGTGACCGTGATCAGCGGCGAAGCGCCTTTCTCGGAAGTCGCGGCGCGGAGCGCGTTCCGCTGGCGCTTCGAGCCGGCCAGGCGTGGAGGCAAACCTCTAGCGTCGCGCATCCGCTTCGAGGTCCGCTTCACCGAGCCGCCGCCCGCGCCGCCGGCTCCGGAGGAAGGGGCGAAGACCGAGGCCGCGGCGCCGGCCGGGCCGGGCAAGCCCGCGCCTCGCGCCGAGGAGCAACTCGAGGTGACCGTGCACGGGGACAAGCGCGCGCCCACCGTGCGCAGCTTCACGCGCGCCGAAGTGCGCGAGCTGCCGGGTGCGTTCGGCGACCCGTTCCGCGCGGTGGAGGCCATGCCGGGGGTCACCCCGATCATCAGCGGCATCCCCTTCTTCTTCATGCGCGGCGCGCCGCCCGGAAACGTCGGCTACTTCCTGGACGGCATCCGCGTGCCGCTGCTCTATCACGTGGGGCTCGGGCCTTCGGTGATCCATCCGGGCATCGTCGAGCGCGTCGATCTCTACCCGGGAGGCTACCCGGCGCGCTACGGCCGCTTCGCCGGAGGCATCGTGGCGGGCGAGACCACGCCCCCCATGCCCGACTTCCACGGAGAGGCGAGCGTGCGCCTGCTCGATGCTGGCGCCCTCGTCGAGGCGCCGTTCGACGGCGGCCGCGGCACGGCGCTGGTCGCCGGCCGGTACTCGTACACCGGCCTGCTCTTGTCACTGCTCTCGCCCGATTCGGTGCTCGAGTACTGGGACTACCAGGGCCGCGCCAGCTACGACGTCGGCGCGCGGGACACGCTGACGGTCTTCTCGTTCGGCGCCTTCGACTTCATCGGAGAGAAGAAGGACGGCGAGGTTCGGACGGCGCTTGGCACCGAGTTTCACCGCGTCGATCTGCGCTGGGACCATCGCGCCTCGCCCCGCACCGAGACGCGGCTGGCGTTGACCGCCGGGTTCGATCGAACGCGTGGGGGAGAGCGGGACTTCTTCGTGCGCGACCGCCTGCTGTCCTTGCGCAGCGAGGTCCGGCACCGACCGAGCCGCGACGTCGCCGTCCGTGCCGGTACCGACGTCGCCGTCGACGTCTACGACGCCAAAGCTCCGCGCTTCGACCCCGAGGACCCCGAGGATCGAGCGACGTTCGAGCGCTCGTTCCCGACCCGCACCGACCTGGCGCTCGGCGCGTACGGCGACGTGACGCTCGAAGCGGCGCCCGGCGTCAGCGTGACTCCCGGCCTGCGCCTCGACCTCTACGCGTCGAACGGCGCCGCGCTGGTCGGCATCGACCCGCGCATCTCGGCGCGCTTCGAGATCACACCGAAGCTCCGGCTGATCCACGCCGTCGGCATTGCGCACCAACCTCCAGCGTTCGAGGTGCCGGTGCCGGGTTTCCAGCCGGCCGGCCTGCGCGGCGGGCTTCAAGAGAGCCTGCAGTCGAGCGCGGGCGTCGAGCAGGACCTACCCGAGGGCTTCAAGGGGTCGCTCACGCTGTTCCAGAACGTGTTCCTGGACATGACGGACGGCATCGGCGCCAACCAGCTCGGTGAGAAGGGCGACTCCGACCGCTTCGAGCGTCGCAGCCTGGGTTCGGCGGTCGGCGCCGAGATCATGGTCCGACGTCCGCTCACGCACCGACTCGGCGGCCATCTGGCATACACCCTGAGCCGCTCCACGCGGAGCCTGGGTCGAGAGCGTTTCCCATCCGCGTTCGATCGCACGCACGTGCTGAACCTGGCTCTCACGTACGACCTCGGGCGGCGCTGGCGGGCGGGAACGCGGCTGGTCTACTATTCGGGGTTTCCCGCCGAGGAAGGCGGCTCGGAGCGCCTTCGGTCGGAGAGCCCCCGGCGGGTGCCGGCCTTCTACCGCTTGGACGTGCGCCTGGAGAAGCGCTGGCGCCTCGGTGAGCGCGGTTACTGGGCCTTCGTGCTCGAGGTGCTGAACGCCACGCTCAGCAAGGAGACCGTGGGCCTGAACTGCGACAGCTCGGGGGAATGCCGTGCGGACGAGATCGGACCGGTGACGATCCCGAGCGTTGGGGTCGAGGCGAGCTTCTGAGAACGACCTCGGCACTGCGTGCAAGAGCACGCCGACCCACACCTGCGCGCGGGTTCGTCCGCCGCGCCGCAGATCGACGCGCACGACTGGGCGCTGCAGCCGACGAGGGCGCCCTTGCAGGCCTGGTTCGCCGTGCTGCACGCGATGTCGCCGGGGCCGCTGGCGCAGGTGAGTCGCTCGGGGCGCTGGCGGAACCGGCGGCGAGAGTGCGCGCGGCGCTCAGGCGGTGATCACCACGGCCACCACTCGCGCGGGATGCGCTGCCAGCTGGTGGGGCGGCGGCGGTCGCCTTCGGGCAGCACCAGCGAGCCCACTAACTCGGCGTGCTCTCTTCCTGGTCGCGGTAGGGACTGACCCTCCCCCGATTTCTTGGACAGGAAGGATGAGGCAAAATGGCCCGACCGAGAATGTCCAAAGACCCGACGAAGAAGCGTCGCCAATTCAAGGCGGAGTACAAGGCAGAGGTGGTTCGAATCTGCCGAGAGTCGAA
>JAKLKA010000075.1 GCA_023150915.1 Polyangiaceae bacterium | reverse complement strand
AGAGCTTGCGGCGGTCGAGCTCGGCCAGGTGGAAGATGACGTCTGCAGAGGCGAGGCGCTCGCTGCTGACAGCAGCAGAGAGGCGCTGGCGGAGATCACGATCGGAGACCGAGGAGAGCGCTTGCATGACTCTTCGCATAGCACGTGATTTTTTGTCCTCACCGCTGACACATGGAGCGCGTTTCGAGCACCCGGACGCGTCGAAAGTCGTCGCGCGCGCGAAACCGAGTGAGCGCTCGACGTCATGCGCGCGCAGGCCAACTGTTCGGCGATCGACGCAGTGTGCGCGCGAGTCGCTCTGAAACGCGTCAACAAGATCCTTTGCGTCGATGCTCTTTTTCGTAGAGACGCTGCTGGCGCGCCCCCGACGGAAGGGGCGCGCCGGATTGCCGTCCGTGGTCTGTGGCAGCGGCAGCGTCATGGGCTCGCCGGCTCGCGAGGCGGCGTGGTCGAAGACGCGTCCCTTTTCGCAACCGTCCGGCCCGACTTCCGGGCGGGGATGGGGCGGCGCCGAGCCGTGCTAAGATTCGCAGTCGATGTCACGCTTGCGCTGGGCTGTCGCAGTCTCGCTTGCGGGGGCGTCCGCGGCGCTTGCCCCGAGCTGCATGGGCGTGGAGCCCACCGAAGCCGGACCAGGCGCCAAGAAAGACTCGGGGGCCGAGGCCGACGCGGCGGGGCTGGCCGACGGCGCGTGGGCCTGTTCACCCAAGTCGTGCAAGGACCTGGGGGCCAACTGCGGGGCCACCAGCAACGGCTGCGACGCGGTGATCGAGTGCGGCAGCTGCGCGAGCGGCGAGACCTGCGGCGCGGCGGGGCCCAACGTGTGTGGCGTGGGGGCTTGCACGCCCACGACCTGCGCCGCGGCCAGCGCCGAGTGCGGTCTGATCGGCGACGGCTGCGGGAAGTCTCTGGACTGCGGCACCTGCACCGCCCCGAAGACCTGCGGCGCCGGCGGCCAGGTCAACCAGTGCGGCTGCGTGCCCACCACCTGCGCAGCGTTGGGCAAGGACTGCGGCAGCGTTCCCGACGGCTGCGGCGGCAGCCTGCAATGCGGAACGTGCCCGACGGGCAAGAAGTGCGGCGCTGGCGGCACGGCCAACGTGTGCGCGTGCGAGCCCACGACGTGCGCGGCACAGGGCAAGACCTGCGGCAGCATTCCCGACGGCTGCGGCGGCAGTCTGCAATGCGGAACGTGCAAGGCCCCCAAGACCTGCGGCGGGCTCGGGACGGCCAATGTCTGCGGCTGCGCCCCGACCGACTGCCCGCCGATCTACACCAACAGCTTCGAGACCACCGCCGACTTCCCCGCGGGCGGGTGGCAATCGTGGCAGAACTGCCCCACGGACCCGACCTGGAGCGCCACACGCGAGCTCTACCCGGCGCCCGGGGGTGGCAGCTGGGGGCTTCGACTGCACACCACCGGCTTCGTGAGCGGGTGTCAGTACCCCGGCGTGTACAGCCAATCGCCGCCCATCAGCGCGCTGCCGGGGCGGGTGTATCGGGTGATGAGCTGGAGCCGCAACGGCAACAACTCGGGACAGACCGCGCTGATCTTCTACGACGCGGCGGACCAGCAGATCGGGGCCGAGTTCGGCGCTTGGGCGAACGACAGCTGGTCGTGGAACGCCGATGCCCCCCTCAGCGGCACGTCCCCGGCCAACACCAAGTGGCTGCGGATCCGCTACGGGCTGCTCAGCCCGTCCGAGTACGCCGACCTGGACCTGCTCGAAGTGCACCTGGAGCCGCTCTAGTCAGCAGTCGTCGGGCACCATCTTCGCGTCGTCGTCGCTGGTAACGGTCCAGCTGGTGACCGGGCCGTACACCACCACCATGTCGGGCCCACTCAGGCCCGAGGCTTTCAGCACCTTGCCGACGTTGCACCGCGGCGCGCGGACCGTTCCCATCATGTTGACCGCCATCGGCAGCTTCGCGACGACCGGCGCCTCCCCGTCGAGCGTCACGGACACCAGCTCGCCCTTGGCCACGAACGAATACGAGATGGTGCCGCCGCTCTTCTTGAAGTCCACGCTGCCGTCCGCTTCGGGCTCGTCGATGGACAGCGTGGACAGCTCGGCGCCGGGCAACTTCTGACGCGCGAGCTCGAGCGCTTTGGGATAGAACTGCACGGCGTCGACCCGCTTCAAGCTGGTCACGCCCTTGGCCGGCGGCGCCCCCGGCGGGGCACCGCTGGTCGAGCCGACCGCACCGGGCCGGGTCTCGACGATGGTCACGGTGTCGCGGTCGCCGAACACCACCAGGGCGACCGCTGCCGAGACGACCATCGCGACGACCAGCAACACCGCGCCCAGGCCGGCCCATGCCAGGCCGCCCAGGCCGCGCTTCGGCGGCGCGGTCTGCTCGGGCAGCGTGGCGGCGTAGCCCGGCGCGGTCGGCGCGGTGGGGGCTGCGTGGGCGCCAGCCGCCAAGACGGGCCGGGGCAAGCTGCTGGGCACGCCGGTCAAGGTGACGAAGCTGGCGGGCGCCAGGAACGGCGCGGTCTTGCGGAGCGCGTCGGCCAAGAGGTCGACGGTCTGGTGCCGATTGGCAGGGTCCTTCTCGAGCGCGCGCAGCACCACGGTCTCGAGCGCCGGCGGGATCTCGGGCCGCAGCTCGCGCAGGCTCGGCGGCGGAACCTCGATGTGCTGGCGCAAGAGGTCGAACAGGTTCTCGGCGTCGAACGGGCGCCGCCCGGTGAAGCCCTCGAAGGCGATCACGCCCAGCGAATAGATGTCCGAGCGGTGATCCACGGCCTGCCCGCGGGCCTGCTCGGGCGACATGTAATACGGGGTTCCGAGCAGCGCGCCAGTCTTGGTCGCACCACTCACGCCCGCGATGTCGGGGCGCAGCTTCGCGATGCCGAAGTCGAGCACCTTGGTGCGACCGGTGCTGGTCACGAAGATGTTGTCGGGCTTCATGTCCCGGTGGGTGATGCCCTGGGCGTGGGCCGCGCTCAGCGCATCGAGCACGTTCAACAAGATCTGGAGCATGGCCCCCATGGGCACCGGGCGGTAGAGCTCGAGCACGCGGCTCAGCGGCGCGCCCTCGAGGTACTCCATCACGATGTACGGGCGGCCGTCCGACAGGCGGCTCAGATCGAGCACGCTCACGATGCCCTCGTGGCGCACCACGTTGACGGCGCGCGCCTCGGCGAAGAAGCGCTCGACCACGCTCGGCGCCCGCGCCGCGTCGGTGGACAGCACCTTGATGGCGACGCGGCTGCCGATCTCGGGGTGGACGCCGCGGTACACCTCGCCCATGCCGCCCTGCCCGATCAGGGTGGCTACCCGATAACTGCCGACGCTCGAGCCGAGCAGCGGGCAGAAGGCATTGTCGTTCAGCGCGCCGCCGTCTTCGGTGCAGAACCCCGGCGCGGGGAACGCGCGCGCGCACTCGGGACAGACGAAGGCCACGGCGGAAGGATACAGCGCTGGCGGCGGGATGGCAGCGCGCTAGCATCGCCCTCGTGTTCGGCTCGAGCGCGCTCGGTCAGATGGTCGGCCTTCGCTTCGGCGAGTACCTGGGCCGTCAGATCCTGCTGGGGGCGTGCCGCGACGACAACGACGACGCCGACATCGACCCCCGCCCATTTCGCCCGGTGGTGGCCCCCGGCGCGCTCCCGCCCCGGGTGGATCTTCGCCCTTGGATGACTCCGGTAGAGGAGCAGGGGGCGATCGGCAGTTGCACCGCCAACGCTCTGGTCGCGGCGCTCGAGTATCTGATCTTCCGCGAGCGCGCCCAGCACATCGATCTGTCGCGGCTGTTCGTGTACTTCAACCAGCGACTCTGGGACGACCGCGTGCGAGAAGACACGGGGGCTTCGCTGGTGAGCGGGATTCGAGTGCTGTCTCGAGTCGGCGTCCCTCGCGAGGCCAGCTGGCCGTACCAGCGAGAGCTGTTTGCGGTCCAACCCGTCGAAGCGGTCTTCCGCGAGGCGTCGGAGCATCGCGCGGTGGACTGGTGGAGCGTGCCGATCGACGGCGAAGCCCTGCGTGGGTGTCTGGGCGCAGGCTTTCCGGTGGCGTTCGGCACGCGTGTGACCGAGTCGTTCGTGAAGGCGCCGCGGACCGGGCTCTGCGGCATGCCCACGGGCGCCGACGACCGCCGACACGGTCGTCACGCGCTCTTGCTGGTGGGGTACGACGACGCGCAGCGAGTGTTCATCGCGAAGAACTCGTGGGGCGACGACTGGGGTGATCGCGGGTACGTCTACATGCCCTACGACTACGTCTTGAATCGCAACTGGACGCAGAGCGGCTGGGCCGTGCGCCTGACCACCCGGGATTCGTTCGACCCGGCAGAGCCCCCGGTGGCCGAGCTGGCGAGGGTGCCGCGCGCTCCGCCCGAAGGCGCGGGGGCCGAGCGCGCCGTCGCGACGGTGGCCAACGTCGGAGCGCAGGTCGCCATCGGCGCGCTGACCGGCAGTCGGCTGATCGGCGGGCTGGCCGGCGGGTTGATTGCCGGGCTGACGCCGGGCGTCGCGCGCGTCGTGCGCGGCCGCGATCGCGGCGCATACGTCGATCGGGATCGCAGCGACGAGATCCTGGCAGCCTTGGGTGGCGCCGGCGCGCCCCCGGCGGCGCCCGTCTCGCCGGCAGCGACTCCGCGCTCGGCTGCCGACTTCTCGGCGCTCTTGCCGAACCGAATCGCCGAGGTCTGGCGTGATCACGGCGGACGGGCGGGCGCGCTCGGCGCACCGGTGTCTGCGCCCTTCGACATGCACGACAGCGGCTGGGCCGGCCGCGGGGTGCGCTTCGAGCAGGGGGCCGTCTTCGCCTGGGATCCGCCCAGAGACTCGGTCCCTGCACGCCCGTTCGTGGTGCTTTCGACGGAGCCAGCGTTCACGCGCTGGGTCGACCTGGGTGCGGGGCAGTCGATGCTGGGCTGGCCCATCGGGCCGGTGGGGCTCGGCCCCGACGGTTCCACTCGGATGCTCTGGTGCACCCGCGGCGTGGTGTTCGACCGCGGCGAGCAGGGCGTGTTTTCGCTGTTCGGATCGCTCTTCCCGTTCTGGCAGTCCCACGCTCGGGATCTCGGCCTTCCGGTCAGCGACGCGACCGTCCCCGACGATCCGCGTGCGCCGCAATCGATGCGCTTCGAGCGCGGGCAGCTGTTTTGGTCGGCCGAGCGGGGCGCCTGGCGAGAGTGAGCCATCGCGCGGCCCAGGAAGGCGCGCTATGCTCGTTGGTAATGTTCGGAAGGCGGCGTGGGTTGGGCTGGGCTCGTCCGGCCGTGCTGCTCGCCGCGCTCTCCCCTCTGATGGCCGGGGGTTGCCGCGAGCCGACCCAGATCACGGTCACCCTGCGCACCGACGTCGCCTGCCCCCAGGTTTCCGAGACCACGCTGAGCGTGGGCACGCTCACCAACATCAACGACAAGCCCCCGGTCTCGAGCCGCAAGGGCTGCAAAGACGCGAACGGCCGCATCGGCTCGCTGGTCGTGGTACCCAGCGGAGACGACAGCGACGAGGTCGCCATTCAGGCCATCACCACGGTCGGCGGGCAGCCGGCAAGCGCGTGCGACCCCAAGAAGCCGTCCAGCTCGTGCGTGGTGGCGCGCCGGGCCCTGCGCTTCGTGCCGCACACGCCCCTCGATCTGCCCATCGACCTGAGCTCGAGCTGCCTGGGCAAGCTCTGCCCCGACGACCAGACCTGCTTCCAGGGCCTGTGCGTGAGCGCGAAGCTGCCCAACCCGGAAGACTGCACCACCCCGGGGGGCTGTGGTCAGAACCCGCCGCCGAACGACGGGGGTCAAGACGCGGACGCCAGCCCGGACGCGGGCCCCGATGCCGCGACGGACGCGACCATCGAAGCGACACCGGGCGACGCGGCCGACGGCGATCTGTTGGCGTGGTTCACTTTCGAAGGCGCCCCGACCACGTCCGTGCAGGACCTCTCTGCATTTGGCAACCACGGGCTGCTGCAGGGCGCCAGCGTGAAGCCCGGTGTGGGGCACAGCGGGGGCGGCCTGGTGATCAACGCGTCGTCCGGCACCTTCGCCGTCGGGCCCAGTCCGAGCCTGGGGGCGATCAACCAGACCACGGGCGTGACGGTCGCCGCATGGGTCAAGGTGAACACGGCGCCGCCGACCATGGGGTTCGTGTTCGATCACGACCCCTTTGGCATTGACGACCTCGAGGCGTGGGTCGAGCCCGATCTCAAGGTCTGCATCGACGCGGTCCCCGGCCACAACCCGTTGTGCTTCTTGAAGATGCTGAGCCTGAGCACCTGGGCCCACTTCACCATGGTGGCCGACGCCACGATGATGCAAGTGTACTTCAACGGGACGCCGACCAAGGCGCAGGTGCTCCCTTCCAAGTTCGCGTTGACCAAGACGATCTACTTCGGCTGGGAGTTCGACGGCGTGCTCGACGACGTCCGCATCTACAAGCGTGTGCTCACTCCGACGGAGATCGCCGCCCTGGCGAAGTGAGCGATGGCCGATCCCGTCCACGCCCCGGATCTGAAAGGCAGCCTGCTGGCGGGCAAGTACGAGATCCTGCGGCGGGTGGGCGAGGGCGGCATGGGCGTGGTGTACGAGGCCTTGCACCAGCGCCTGGGCGAGCGGGTGGCCATCAAGCTGCTCCGCGAGCAAGACCGGCAGAGCACCGAGGTGGTCGCGCGCTTCGAGCGCGAGGCGCGCATGGCGGCGAAGCTCAAGAGCGCCAACGTCGCCCGCATCCACGACGTGGACACCATGCCCGATGGCACCCCCTTCATCGTGATGGAGTTCCTCGAGGGTCGCGACCTCGACATGGAGCTCGCGCGGCGCGGGCCGTTGCCCATCGTCGAGGGCGTGGACTATGTGCTGCAGGCCTGCTCGGCGGTGCAAGAGGCCCACGAGCGGGGCATCATTCACCGCGACCTCAAGCCCCACAACCTGTTCCTGTGCGGCGAGGGTCGCGGGCGCCGCATCAAGTTGCTCGACTTCGGCATCTCGAAGCTGACCGAGGCGGACTCGTCGGTCACGGCCACCCGCTCGGCGCTGGGCACGCCGCTCTACATGTCGCCCGAGCAGATCCGATCGTCGCGCCGCGCCGACGCCCGCTCGGACATCTGGTCTTTGGGCGTGATCTTGTACGAGGTCCTGACAGGCACCACGCCCTTCACCGGTGAGAGCCCCACCTCGGTGGTGGCCGCGATCACCGCCGATCCGGTCAAGAGCCCGCGCGAGCACCGCAGCGAGCTGCGCGACGCGCTGGTGCAGGTGATGCTGCGCGCGCTCGAGAAGGACCCCGATCGGCGCTTCCAGACGGTGAGCGACATGGCGGCCGCGCTCGCACCGTTCGGCTCCCAGGGCCGGTGGGTCCCCGAGCCGGTGCTCGACAGCAGCCCTCAGGTGATCCGGGTGCTGACCGACGCACCCACGCTGCCCGCGCCGGCCACTGCGGCGCCGCCCCCACCGGCACCGAACGCCCCACAACCGGCGCTGACCGTCGTCGACGAGCCCCGGGCACCGCGCAGGTCCGGCGCACGACTGGCCATCGCCGCGCTCGCGCTGGTGCCGCTGGCCGCAGCCGCCATCTTCTGGGCGAGCCGCAAGGATCCGGCAGCCGAGCCCCCGCCGACCACCGTGATCGCGCCGGCCCCGAGCCCCACGCCGCCCCCGAAGCCCACCGTCGAGCCCGCCGTGGAGCCCAAGGTCGAGGTAGCGGCGCCCGCAAGCGCGGCACCGAAGCCGCCCGCGGCCAGGGCGGGCAAGCCCGCTCCGTCGCCTCTGGCCGCGTCGGCCGAGGCCAAGCCCCAGCCCCCCGAGCCCAAGAAACCCGAGCCCAAGAAACCCGAGCCCAAGGACCCGGGCATTCCCCTCACGCTATGAACCGCGCCGTCGCCTTCTGCACGCTCGCGCTCGCCGCCACGCTCTGCTTCTCGCATTCGGCCCGGGCGCAATCGCCCGACGCTCAGGCACAGGCCAGTGCGCTGAAGACCCAGGCCGACGAGGCCATGCAGCGCATCGAGTACGAGCGCGCGCTGGATCTGTACGACAAGGCCTATGCGCTCGATCCGTCGCCGGCACTGCTCTACAACCGCGGCCGGGCCTACGAGGCCCTGGCGCGCTATCCCGAAGCGCTCGACCAGCTCGAAGAGTTCGAGCGCACGGCGCCCGACGAGCTCAAGGCCAAGGTCCGGCGGCTCGACGAGCTCTTGGGCCGCGTGCGCGCCAAGGTGAGCCAGCTCGAGATCGCCTGCAACGTGCCCGGAGCGCGGGTGCTCTTGCGCGCCAAGGTGGCAGGCACCACACCGCTCGACAAGCCGCTGCGCGTGAACGCCGGCAAGGCGGTGGTCGAGGTCAGCGCCGACGGCTATCACCCGTTCCGACGTACGCTCACGCTGGCGGGTGGCGCCAAGCAAAAGCTCGAGGTGAAGCTGGTCACCAAGGCCTCGGGGGGCCTCTTGATTGTCGGCTCGCCGGTGGCCGGGGCCACGGTGTTCGTCGATGGCAAGCGCTTGGGGGCAGTGCCCGTGCAGACGGTGCTGCCGCCCGGCAAGCACCGCGTGGTCGTGCGCCACGCCGAGTACGACGACGCCGACACCCGAGTCGAGATGGTCGCCGGCGGTCGCAACGAGATCAACGTTCCGCTCGACCGACCGCCCGCGCTCACCTCGCGCTGGTGGTTCTGGACCGGCGTGGGCGTGGCCGCGGTGGGCGGCGGCGTCTTGGTCTATGCGCTGCTCACCGAGCGCGACGCCGACAAGGGCGACATGCCCCCGGGCCAGGTGGCCGGGCCGCTGGTGCGGTTCTAGCATTGCCTCACTTCACCCACGCGCCATTCGCCCAGCGCAGCGTCACGGCCTTTCCGGTGGCCGGCAGCTCGAGCTCGGCCTTGGCCAGCTTCGGCGGGGTGCTGACCGAGTCCGACGGCAAGAGCGTGTCCACGCGCAGCTTGTAGGGGCGTGCGGGCGCAAGCTCTTCGGGCCGCGTGAGCGACAGCTCGAGCTCTGCTCCGGCGGGGTCGAACGCGATGGCATACAGGCCCATGGCCGCGGCGGCGATGTCGGCGGCAATCTCTTCCTTCTCTTTGCCGAAGCGCCGCGTGAGCTTCACGTCGACCCCGGGCAACGCGGCGGGGGTGCGCAGCAAGAGCACGTGACGCTTCTCGGTGCGCGGCACCTCCAGCGAGGCGAAGGTCAGCGCGTCGGACTGGTCCTTGGCCCCGGCATCCGCGCGGGCCTCTGCCAGCAGCGCTGCCGCCACGTGCCCGGCCAAGGTGGATGCCGCCGCCTGACCGGACCGCCCACCGGTCTCGACCACACGCGTGAGCAGACGACGTGCAAGATCCAGGCGGCCGGCGCCCGCGTGGGCCAGCGCGCTGCGCAGGATCCCGGCGGGCTCGTCGGCCGCCAGCTCCGAGAGCGCGGCATAGGCCTGGCTGGCGTCGTCGAACAGCCCCTCGTTGCGCAGACGATCGCCCAAGAATGCCCGGGCCCAGGGGTCGGCGGGGGCGCGCTCGCCAAGCTCGCCGAAGGTGCGCCGCGCTTCGTCTTGGTCGCCCAGGCGCAAGAGCACGCTGGCCACGTCGGCCAGCACCTCTGCCGAGGCGAAGGGATCGAGGCGGACCTTGCGCGCCTCTTCGCTCAGCTGCTCTTTCTTGCCCAGCACTTCGAGCAGCGCGATCAGGCGCCCCTTCAAGAAGCTGTCGTGGGGCGCAATGGTCAAGAAGCGGCGCACCACGGCCAGGCGACCCTCGTCGCTGGTGGCGGCGCGATAGCGCTTCTGGAGCACCGACATCGGGTAGGCCTCGCTGCCCACCAGGGCCTGCTTCACCCGTGACAGCTCGCTGGCGTTGTGCGCGCGGCGCACGGCCTCGCGGCGCACGAAGGCCGAGGCCTCGACCTCGCCCGCCACGTCCAGCGCGCGGCCCAGCTCGACCCTGCGCACGCCGTCTTTCTCGACCACGAGCGAGAGCTCGAGCAGCGCGCGCCGGTCGGCCCAGCTGGTCAGCTCACACTGCCGCTTGGCCGAGATGAACACGTCGAACGGCTTCTCGGTGGCCAGGCGTACGCGCCACACGCCACGTCGAAGCGGCATGGGCAGCTGCGACAGCGCCGAGCACTTGGTGCCGCGCAACGCCGCGCGCGGCGGCGGCAAGAGGATTTCGCGCTCGACCTTCACCTTCGCGCCCAGCCCGCTCTCGGGATACGACATGCCCTGAAGCGCCACCTCGACACAGCGATTGAGCGCGTCGTCGTGAGCAGCGGCGGTGTTGCCACGCACCTTCACGTCGCTTGCGCGCCCGTCGCCGTCGACCGCCAGAGAAACGACCAGGGTGCCGGTCAAGTCGGGGCGCAGCGCGGCGCGCGAGTCGCGGCAGGCTCGCACCGACGGCATGGCGCTGTCGATGGTGAAGCCCGCCGCTGCGGCCACGGCGCTCTCGAGCTCTTTGTCGCTCGCAGCGTCGTCGACCCGGCCCGGGTGGGGCACGCTGACCAGCGCGCCCGAGGCAAAGTCCGACGCGCCCTGGGTGACCGGGATCTCGTCCCAGGGCGTGATCACGTCCGAGAGCGCCACGTCGAGCTGACGCGCTTCGAGCGCGGTACCGGTATAGCTGGTCGCCAGCGAGAAGCCGGTCCACGGCGTCATCAGCCCCGTGCGCAGCGCGACGTCGGTCACCGATTCGCGGCCGCGACGCGCCAGCAAGAGCTCGTCGATGCGCGCCTTGGCCCAGCGCCGGCGCAGGTCGTCGGGAAACGGTGCAACGCGCAGCGCGATCATGCGGCGGTCTTCGTGGGCACCGTCTTTGTCCCGCCACTTGAGGGTGACCACGCTCGGCGGTCGGCCGCGCACGCGGCCCACCGCTTCGATGGTGCTGCCCGCAAAGGCGGCGCGGGCGGTGCGCGGGTAGACCTGCTCGATCTCGGGCCCCAGCGAGAGCTCGACGCCGGCGAACGCCGGGCGCAGCGCGTCGGCCACCAGCTCGGTGGCGGCCGCGGTGGCGTCCGACGAGTCCGAGACGAAGAGCAGCGGTCCCGAGCCCTGGGTGAGCGCGCGCAGCGCGCGCACGTGGGCCATGGCTCCAACGGCCACCGCGCCCACGCGAGGCTTGCCGCCGGCGCGCCGCGCGAGCCGCGCCTCGATGCTCTTCACGTCGGGGTCGCCCAGCGTGGCCCAGCCGTCGCCCACGTACACCACCACGCCCGCCGGGGCGTCGGCCGGCAACGCGTCGGCGCCGGCTTCCAGCGCGCGCCCCAGATCGGTGGCGCCGCCGGGGGCGAGCTTGCCCAGGGCCTCGACAATGGCCGCTTTGCGCGCGGCGTCCAGCGGTCCGACCGCGGCCGGGCCCACCGGGCGCACGTTCTGATCGGCGCTCAGCACCACCACGCGATCGCGATCGCCCAGGGCGTCGAGCACGGCGCGCACGAACGCCTTGGAGACGTCCAGCTCGGCCGGCTCGGCGCTGCCCGAGGTGTCCACCACCAGCGCCAGCGTCGCGCCGACCTCGGGCCCCACGTCGGGCAAGTCCGCCCGCACCAGCACGGTGCTCGCGTCCTCGTCGCCCTCTTTCGGAGCAACGTACAGGCGCGCGTTCGAGTCCCAGGGCGCCTGCTCGACGTCGACCACGAGATCGGCGGTCGGACGGAAGTCGGGGCGCCGGGTGCGCACGCTGGTGCCGTCGACGTTCGTGCCCGAGCTGGCCGACAGCGACCGCGGCTTGGCCAGGGCCGCGTCCACGTGCGCCGAGAACTCGCCGATCAGCGGCGGCTCGCCGGCAGCGGCCATCGGGAAGCGGTACTGCGCCAGCAGCTTGCCGGACTCGCGGCGCACCGGCAGCCACTCGATGTACTCGATCGCCACCGTGGTCGCGGCGCCGCTCGCAATGGCGGGCAGGTGCCCGCGCACCCAGCCTTCGCCCGCCCACTCGAGCAGCGCGGTGCCCTCGGGGGTGAGCGACACCGCGTCCCGCGCGGCCAGGACGACCTTGCCCTCTTCCAGCGCGTCGTCACGACCCCAGGCGAAGCGCGACACGATGGCGTTCTGTGGCAGCGCCATGCGGAAGTCGCCCCGGACGGTCTGGCTGCCGCCATTGAAGTAGGTGGTGGTGACGCGGGTGTGGGCGATCTCGGGCTCGAGCTTGGCGGTCACGTCCAGCGAGCGAATGGTCAGCGGCGAGCCCGGATCGCCGGGTTTTGCGCCCAGATCGGCGCCCCAGACCTCACCCACTGCGCGCCGCGGCGGGCCGGCGGCGCCCCAAGGCGCAGCCAGACCACCGGTCCAGTCGTCGAAGGCCTTCTCGGGGCGCACGGTCACGGTCGCGCCGTCGATCACCGCGGACTCGCCCGAGCGAACCTTGTGCTCGCCGCCCGGCGCCGCCACCACGATCTCGTCGTTGGCGGCATACACGCGGGCCGGACCCTCTCTCCGGTCGAAGCCGACGCGCGCCGGGCCGGGCCGCACCTTCACGTCGCCGATCGAGATCTCGGCGCGAGCGCCGAGCACGCCCTCGACGAACAGCCGCCCGCTGGTAAGACTCACCTTGGCGTCGTCCACGGTCAGCTGGGTGGCGCGATCGATCAGCACTAGCGTGCCGTCGTCGAGCCGGACGCGTGCGCGCCCTTGAGCGTCGGTCTCGACGCGCTGGCCCGGGGCAAGGCGCGCCAGACCCCGGCGCTCGGCACCGTTCACGCGCACCCCGGGGTGCACCACCGAGAGGTCGGCCACCGAGGCGCCGCGCTGAACCACCCGCGGGCGAACCGCGAACACGACGCCGACCACCACGGCCAGAAGGACGCCGACGATGGCCACCAGGCGCAAGATCTTCTTAGCCACGGGTCACCTCCCCCGTGCCCAGGTTGAAGCGCAAGATGGGTGGCCCGCCGCGCTCGAATCGCACGGGCAGCTTGATGATCTTCTCGTTCTTGCCGAGCTCGTCGAACACCACCGTCAGCATCAGCTCGGCGCCGAGCCGCGCTGCCGCCTCGACGTCGCCCTTCTCGATGCGGATTTCGACCCAGCGCTCGCCCTTCGAGGGCATTCGCGCCTGGGCAATGCCGAGCGTCACGTCACCTTCGGCGGCCGGCATGGGTGCGCCCAGGGCATTGGTATAGAGCACCGGGTGCAGCTCCGGGTGCGACCAGCTCAGGGTCACCCGCGCACCGCTGCCGGTCTTGGCGCGGTCGGCGGCCAAGACCTGCTCGGCCCGCGTGGCCAGATCGGTGGCCTCTTGCTCGCGCTTGCCCTCGCGCGCGGCAAGCCGGCCCCAGGCCAGGAACGTGGCCGCAAACGCCCGTGAGGTCGCCGCCGGCCCCGAGTCCACGTCGGGCGCGCCCGCGCCGTGACCCTTCTCGGTCCAGCGCACGGCAGCCTCGACCTGCCCCTCGCCCTCGGCCGCAGCGGCCAGCAACAGCGCCACGCTCGCGTCGTCGGGCGTGATGCTGGCCAGGGTCTCGTATTGCCGGCGCGCGTCCGCGAACCAGCCGTGCGCGCGCAGCAGGTCGCCCAGGCGCCGGCGCGCCACCGGGTCGTCGGGCGAGAACTCCACGATCTCGCCGAACGCGCGCCGGGCCAGCGCCTCGTATTCGGCCTGGTTCTTCGGTTCCTTCTGGGCCCCCGCGATCCGCAGGTAGAGCTCGCCCACCAGCGTGCGCACGTGCGCGTCGGCGTCGGGGCGCGAGCGCAGGCGCTCGGCAAAGTCGGCAGCACCGGCGAAGTCGCCGGCGTCTTCCAACGCATCGAGCAGGCGCAGGCCCAGCTGGAAGTCGTCCGGCCACTCGCGGGTGAGCACGCGCAGCTTGGCGGCGCGCTCGGCTGGATCTTTGGTCTCGGCCAAGAGCTTCTCGAGCATGCCCGGGTCCATGGTCTTCAGGCCGAGCGCGGCGTGCAGCTCCCGCATCTGCTGCGCCGTCTTGATGCGGGCCACGATGCCTCGGTAGAGCGAGTCGGCCGCGGTCGCGTCGTTCTTCATCAGCTTCCACAAGCCCACGCGCAGCTGCACGCTGCCCAGGGCATCGAGCATCAACGACAAGAGGCGCCGCCGCTCGGTCCAGCTGGGCGCCTCGCAGCCGGACAGCGCCTTCTGATAGACGCCGAGCACGCCGCCGGGGCTGCCCGACATCTTCGAGAGGCGCTCGCGCCACAGCGTGACCCGGTCGGCCAGGGGCAAGTCGGCGGCAACGCTGCAGCGGATGATGAAGCGTGGGATCAGATCGAGCCCGACCAGCACGATGGGCTCTTCGACCTTCTCGGGCTTGGCCGGCTTGCCGTCACCCGGTGCGAACATGATGGGATAGACCACCGTGACCTTGCCGGCCTCGGGCTGGGGGAAGCTCAGGCCGTTGAACGAGGCAACCACACAGCCCACGACGCCGGCGTCCGGCAAGTCGGAGCCGGCGTTGTTGGCGTTGGCCACCGAGCCTTGCTCGTCGATCACGAAGCGCACGCCCACCCGCCCCTCGAGGTTCGGGTTGCGCGTGAGGCCTTGCTCGTAGCACAGGCGGAACCGCCCGAAGTTCTGCCGCACGATGCGCTGCACCACCTCGGGCGGCAGCTTGCCGGTGATCTGCGTCGCGCCCATGCGCACGGTCGGCGCCTTGTTGGCGTGCGCGCCGCCCAGCCGACCGTGTCCCGAGCCGAAGCCCTGCCCAGTACCGGTGCCGGCACCGTGGCCGAGCGTGCCGATGGTGCCGAGCCCGATGCCCTCGCCCTTGCCACCGCCGCCCTCGCCCACGCCCGACAGGCCGACCCCGCCGGCACCCAGCACGTCGCCGATCTCGTCGCCCCAGGTGTTGCCATCCGGCGCTTTGCGCTTTGAAGCGTCGGTCGGCTTTGCTTCGGCCTCGGGCGCCTTCTCGCCGGCCGTGGGCCCGCTGGCCGCGGCTGCCGCCGCGGGCGGTGGCGCGGCCGGGGCGGGTTGGTCCTTGCCCCACGGCGCGGCCGGCGCGCTGGGGTCGCCACCCGCGCCGGTGTTCAGCAGGCCGATCATGCCGAACTCGGCGGACTCTTTCAGCGCCTCTTGGCGCGCCACGGCGTTGTCGCGCGGCCCGGCCACGGCATAGCGCTTGCTGGTGGCGCTCGACGGGTTGCCCATCGAGCCCTCTTCGCCCTTGGCGCGCGTGCCGGTGCCACCCTCTTTGTTGTCCGCGTTCGCCTGTGCTTCTTCCGCTTCGCGCTGCTCCTCTTCCGGCTGAAAGCGCCGACGCTCTTCCGCCAGCTCGCGGGCAGTGGGCACGTAGAACGACGTGACGGGGGTGATGATCCCGAAGCGCGAGCCGACGTCGACCATGGCGGCCCGCCCCGCGCGCTCGCGCAGCAGCTCGTCGAGCCGCGCCTCGGCCCAGCGCCGTCGCAGATCGCCTTGGTCGTCGAGGGCTCGGGGGTCGAGGGGCAGCTCTTTCTTGCCGTCGCGCGTCGCGATCGTCAGCTTGCGGGGCGTGGCGCTGGCCGTGCGCCCGACCACCACCACCGTCTCGTCGGCCACCAGCGCCGCCGAGCCGCGCGGATAGATGCGCTCGACGTTGTCGCCCAGGCTGACCTCGGTGCCCAGCCACGCCGGGCGCTCGGCGCGCTCGAGGACCGACAGCCCGGCGCGCGCCGCCGAGAACGCGTCGTCCAGGCGCGTGGCAAAGCCGCCGGTGGCGAGCCCCGCGAGCAAGGCCATGTCCACGTCGCGGCCCACCCCCAGCGAGAACACCCGGGGCGGACGCGGCAGCTTGCCCAGCTTCTGCTCCAGCTCTTTCAGTGACAGCTCGCCCACGGTCGGCAGGCCGTCGCCGATGTACACCACCACCCCGCGCCGCGCCGGATCGAGCTGGCTCGCGGCCAGGCTCAGCATGCCGCCGAGGTCGGTGGCACCACCGCGCTGAAGGCTGGCCAGCGCCGCCGAATAACGCTGGCGCACCGCGCTGTCGATCTTCGCCAGGCCCGTCACGTCGGGCAAGAGGGGGCGCAGCGCTTCTGCGCCGGCCCAGACCATGGCGCGGTCGTCCTCGCCCAGGTGACTCAAGAGCCCCATGGCCGCGGCGCGAGCCAGCGCCATGCTCGAGGCGTCGTTCGCGGCCGAGGCATCGACCACGATGGCCAGATCGAGCCCGCCCGGCTGGATCGGGATGTCGCTGGCGCGCAGCGGCACCAGCACGTAGCCCACCTCGCCCAGAGCCGCCTTGTTGGCCTCGACCCGCGCGTCGGGGGCCAGCACGGTCAGGTCGGGGGAGTGCTTGGCGTGATACGCGCCCAGCGCTTTCACCCCGTCGTCGAAGAGCTCTACCGACAGATCCGCACGCGGCACGTAGTCCTGCGCGCGGACGATCACCTCCGTGCCCTGGCGCATGCCGGCCATGCCGACCCGCACCTCGTTGGCGCGCGCCTTGGCCAGCTCCACCTTGATGGTCAGCTCTTCGATCACGGGCAGCGAGGCCTCGGAGCCCTCGGCCGCCATCGGATACACATAGTGGCGGCGCTCACCCTTGGCGCCGTTGCGCGGCAGCCACTCTGTATAGCGCACCACCACGCGGCGCGACTCGCCGGGGCCGATGGGGTAGAGCCGCGCGCGGTAGGCGCCGGGGCCCTCCCACTCGAGCAGCGCCGGATCTTCGGTCGAGCCTTGATAGACGTTGGCCTGATACTGCGCGGCGGCCGCGGCGCTCTCTTTCACGCGGCCCCACACCAGATCACCCCCGCGATCGACGCCGAAGCGATGGATCGATGCGCCGGCCGGCGATCGGAAACGGTAGATCCCCTCGACCGTTGCCGAGCTGGGGTTGAAGAAGCGCTGATCGACCTCGGTCACAGCGAAGTCGCCGTCCACGCTCACGCGCACGTCCAGGCGTTGAATTGCCAGCGGGAAGCGCGGAGAGCCGATGTTGCCCGGCGGCCTGGCCCCCACGGTGCCCACGCCGAACGGGGCCGGGGTCGCCACCGGATCGGTGGTCGCGAGCCCGCCGGTCCAGTCTTCCCAGACCTTCACCGCCTCGAGCTTCGGCGCCCCCTCTTTGGCCGCGACCAGGCGCTCGCCGGCCCTAGCCCGCACGCTGTCGCCCAGGCGCACCTCGCCGTCGAGCACGTAGGCCTCGGTGGTTCCGTTCGCGGCCACGTCCAGGCTGGCCCGCACCTGGGCGAGCTGCAGCTTGCCGCTCGGCACCTCGATCTCGGTGGCGCGGCTCACCGGTGAGTCGACGAAGATGCGCCCCGACTCGAGCTTGAGGCCGTCGGCATAGACCACCACCTGCGCGGGGCCGCGCACCAGCAGGGTTGCCCCCGCGTCGCGGCGCAGCCAGGCCAGGCCCCCGGCCTCGACCTTGACCCGCGCGCCGTCGACCAGGCGCTCGCGCGGATACGGGTCGCGCTCTTTCTCGTCGGGCGGCGTGACGCGCACCGCGCGCCGCACGGTGCGCAGCTCGGCCCAGGTCTGGCTGCGGGGGGCCAAGGGTCGCTCGCGCCCCCCGCAAGCGAAGGTGGAGACCACCAGCAGCAGAAACCCGACCCAGGCGCCGAGGCGCTGGGTGACTTGTGGACGCATGCAGCGTTGCCAGACCATGTTGTGGCTCCGAAGTTCCCCGGGGAGGGGCGACTATACGCTGGGCGCCGGTCGAGGTCGCCGACTTCGGGCCCCGGCCCAGCGGCGAGCGGAAGTCCCGGGGGCAACGCCGACATTGGCTCGCCGGGTGCCGGCGGGGAGCACGAGCCGGCTGCGCGGGCGCCGAGCCCGCCCGGCCCCCGGCGCCCCGCTGCCCGGCCCGCTCGTCGCCGGCAACGCCTCGCGGGTTTCAGCTCAGAGCTCGGTGTTGAAATCCGCCTTCCGGTCGCAATCTCCAGCCCGTGGTCAACGATCTGTACGAGATCAAGACCACCGAAAACACGGTCACGCTGAGCCGGCGCCCCGCCTCCCCGCGTGCGCCTTCACCGCGCCGCATCTAGCACTCGTAGCGGACAACCCGTCCAGCAGAGCGTTGGAGCTGACGGCGGCGAGCACGGCTCTCGTCACCGAGGTCCGTCACTGAAACGCGCCGCCGCAGCTCAACGCCGACGTTGGACGGACCCGCCCGAGCCGCATCAACGAGCGCAAGAAGCACCGTGTTCGAGTTGCTTCGGACACGGTCACACTTCCAGAAGGCGACGGTCCTCCCACACGTCAAGGTGCTCGTCTGCAAGCAAGAAACGCCAACCAGGCGGCAGTCCCAGCAGCCTCAACACGCCAGGGCACCACTCGCGGAGATGGACCACGTGCAGCGGCGCGAAGAAGTCAGGGTCAGTGCTGAGCTTGTCTCCGGCCCAGATGTACCAACCCGTCGTATCCGCTTCCGGCGGGTGACGCAGTCCATTGAGCGGCTGCAGACCGTCTCTTACATTCAGCGCGATGCCGACCTTGAGACTATCCGGCGACGGCACCCATGGCACTCCGTACCTGGTGCACAGTCGCCGCTGTTCCTCCTCGATTGCGTTCATAGTCCGAAGAGTTTTCGCATGGCTCGTCCGAAGCTCGCCAAGAAGCCCCCCTGCTGATTTGAGCACGATGGGCATTGCGATTGAACAGACTCTACATCCCGCATTTTCTGTTTGTCGATCTGGCCGTTGTTTCGGTAGTGCTCCATCACCAGCGGGTCCTTGTGATCCGCGTTCATCCTGGGTTTCACATTTCCGCACATCACGCACGGTTTTCCCTGGACAGCCCCGCGCTGCGCCGGTGTGGTCGCCCCTGATGGCCTCTGGTAGGCACCGGCCTGTGCGGGTGCTTTCATCTCGCTCCCCACTGGCAGACGGTCGACTGGCGTGTGAGCTGCCGGCATCCCAGGTGGACGTGGAGTCGCCCTGCCCCCGCGGCTGCCCATGAAGGCGATCGCCACTTGCGCGCCGGCCTGCCACACCGGCTCACTCCTATACCCCTCCTCGTAGGCGCGCCGGTTCGCGCCATCGCTGGGGCCCTCCCGCCGATTCAGCCGTTGCCATGCCGCGATCGCGTCCAGGTCCGCCTTCAGGGCCGATTCATCGACCGCTCGGTTCTCGGCGCGGGCTTCTGTGACGCGCTGGAGGACCGCCTGCTGTCGAAACGCATCGGCCGCTTGGTCAACTCTCCAGTTGTGTGCACCAGCCTCGTACGCCTGCGTACGCGCGGGGTTCGCTTTCTGCGTGTCCGAGGCAGGAGCGCCCTGCGAGCCGCCCTCGTTCGCGCCGCCCCCGCAACCTCCCGCACCACTGGCCGTGCAGCTCTGGAGTCCGAGTGGATCGATGTTCTTGAGCGGCGCCCCGATGACGTACGCTTACAGGTTGAAGTCGGCCTCTCCTGGGAGGTGCACCGCCGCCGGATCCGCACTCACCCACCGGTTCAAGAGCGGCGCGTAGTACCTCTTCCCGAAGTACTGGAGCCCGACCTCGACGTCCTCTTCCTTACCTGTGAAGCTCGACTCCGACGCGAGCGCGCAGCGCGCATCTCGGGTTTCCCGGGCGCGATTCGCAGCTTAGAAATTCAGAGACCAGACGCGAGATCCTCGTGCAGCGACGAAAATCCCTGACGCGAGTTTCAGCCTAGCTTCGTGCTCGCCGAGACGCGAGCGCCGACGCGCACGCGCGCGGGGACGCGTGTTTTCGGCGGCTAAGAGGGGCGCGCGCTAGAGCTTGGGCTCGCGGCCGCGCTGGCCGCCCCAGAAGCAGATGACCCGTACGGTGTTCGGGTCTGGCCGCATCACGTAGAGCTTCTTCTTCGTGCGGGGCAAGAGCACCCGGCGGATCTCTTTTCCGCGGCGCGTGCCCCAGGGCTCGCCCAAATTCGGCGACTTCTTCAGCTTGTCGAAGTACTCCCCGATCTCATCGCTGAGCAACGCGGGCGCGTCTTGGCGATGCTCCATCCACCACTTCAGGGTGCGTTCGATCTCGCGGTCGGCACGCGCAGCAAGCTCGAGCTTCAACGGTAGGCTCGCAACTTCGCTCGAATGGTCTCTTCGTCGACGATGCGCCCCGCCTCGAAGTCGTCAAGTCCTTCGTCAATCGCGGCTTCGAGCTCTGCGCGCTCGTCTTCGGCCATCTCGTCATCAGAATGCGCCCGCACCAGGTACAACTCGGTGCCGTCCGGCAGGTCGGTGGGTTCATCGACGACGATGCGGCCGTTCACCACGTGAGCCTTCAGGGCGTTCATACGGCCAAAGATAGCACCGCCCCGCGCCGACACCGAGGCCCGCGTGGGGGGTCCCACGCGGGCCGTGTCGTTCCTCGCCGCAGCCGTGCTCAGCGCTCCGCGACGCCCTCCAGGGCGGCACCAGGGCTGCCGTCGCTGGACCAAGGCGCACATCGGGCTGGCACTGCGCCGCCGCCCCGGCGACCAGGGCCCAGCTCTTCGACTCGGTCGACAGCGTCTGGTCGATCTGCACTCCACCGTCCTTGGCGTCGACCACCGCCTGGGCCTTGGACCCGGGCGCCTTTCCGCCCTTGCTGCTTGTTTCACTCGGGTTGGGCGGGCCGTTCCACAGATCCGCCGGGGACCCCGGAAGCGCCCCGGCGCCATCGAACGGCCCCGCCGGGAAGCTCACCTCCGGCACCGGCCCGAAGTCGAAGCGCTTCCACGCGCCGGGCTCGCCGACGTATACGTGCACCGCCCACTCGGTGTCTGGGTTGGGCAGCGCCGGCTTCTTGGGGGAGCGCCCGTCGTCGTCGCCCGAGCATGACGCGGTGAGCGCGAGCGCCACGAGCGCCGCGAGGAGGCCGCGCCACGCTGCGGGGCGCGCCAGCGTCGCTTTCAAGGACAGTAGATTCCAGGCCATGGCACTTCCTCCAGGGTGATGTTGACGGCGGGGGCATTGGGATCGGCGGTTACGAACAGGAGGTCGGGACTCGTGTGCTGGACCTCGAGACAGTGTGTAGCCAGCGAAAGCGCGCTGCAGAACGTCGCGGAGTTGGCCTTCTTGTAGGACTCGCGGAGAACCGCCCAGGGCTTTGGCACCTTGACCACGAGCCCCTTGGTGGGGTCCGTGGGTACGTCGGCCTTGCGCACCCCGATCCCGTAGACGACGCCAGCGCCAGGACACAGCGCGGCGCACTTGGCGTTGGCCCCCGGCTTGGACGGAGTGCGGATCACCCACGGGGGATAGGGGAAATACTCATAGAACCCACACGTCGCCGTTTCGCAGCTCGCGCTGGGCCCGCCGCAGGTGTTCGAGCAGTTGACGATGGGCGTGACGCCGGGACACGGATCGTCCTTCCACTGCGTGCCGCCACCCGCGCCGTCGGCGCTGGCATCACCCGCGCTGCCGCCGGTGCCCGCGCTGCCGTCCCCACCTGCCGCGCCGCCGCTGCCGCCTGCGCCGCCACCACCCGAGCCGCCCGCGCCACCACTGCCGCCGCAATCGCACGCGCCCCAGCTGCCGTCGGCGTTGCAGCTCTGCGCGCCGTTGCACTGGCCGGGGCCGAGGCAAGCGCGGGTGTCGCCCTGCGCGCACTTTCCCGAAGCGTCGTCGCCGCCGCTGTCCGACCCGCAGGCGCTGGCGATGAGCGCCGCCGCCGCGATGCAGCGCCAGGCTGGCGCGCACACGAGCTTCGATTTCAGGGACAGGTGGCTGGCCATGGCACTTCCTCCACGAGGGCGTTGACGGCGGGGGCGTTGGGGTCGTTGGTGAGAATGGTGACTCCGGATGTGGCCACTGCGCTGACCACGCATTGCGACTCAGGCACGGAGACACAGTGGGGATCGCCGACGGCCCAGCTGGGTATCGCGGCGAACCAGGGTTTTGGCACGGTGATCCTCAGCCCGAACATCGGCTTGAGGGTCATGTTCGGGAAGCTAAGCGTCATGCCGTAGAAGGCCATGCTTGCGTTGCCGCACAGCCCGTCGCACGGGTAGGCGCCCGGCTTGGACGGGGTGCGGAGCACGTATGGATAGGCGCCCGCGCTCATGATGACGCCTGCGCCGCTGATGATGGGACACATCGCCTGCGCACAACTCGCGCTCGGCCCGCCGCAGCCGGTGGAGCAATCGATGATCGGCTTCTTGGTCGGACACGGATCGTCCTTCCACTGCGTGCCGCCACCCGCGCCATCGGCGCTGGCGTCACCCGCGCTGCCGCCGGTGCCCGCGCTGCCGTCCCCACCTGCCGCGCCGCCGGTGCCGCTGCCACCGCTGCCGCCCGATCCACCCGCGCCCCCACTGCCACCGCAGTCGCACGCGCTCCATGTGCCGTCGGCGGTGCACGCCTGCCCGCCCTGGCACGCGGCGGGGCCGACGCAGGTGCGGGTCGCGCCGGGGCTGCACTTCCCGTCCGCGCCGCCACCCTCGTCCGAGCCGCAGGCGCTGGCAATCAACGCGGCCGCAGCCGCGAGGGAAATCACTAGCAAATGGGGCTTGAAGCGCACTGGCATCGACGTCCTCCGTGTCCCGCGCGCCGCGATGGTGTCACGCGGCCGATGTAGGTTTCCATTTAGGTTTGTTGATCGTGCAGCCGGTCAGGCGGCCGGCGCGGGCGAAAGCAGCGCCAGGCAGTAGCCGCGGCGCCTTCGGTTCCGGACCGTGACGCCGTGCGGCTCGAGTGCCGTTCGAATCGCGCGCATGCTCGACGAGAGTGTGCTGATCGCCGTCTTGTGGTTGCCGAACCCGGCAAAGCCCAGCGGCGCGTAGCCCACGATCCGTCCCTGCTCAGCGCGCAGCAGATCGAACATTGCGCATTGGGCCGAGGTGAGCCCGGTCTCGATCTCCCCCGCGTGCTCAGCCAGGGTGGCGCTGATTTCCGCCCAGGCCAGCGTAGCCGGTGTAGCCGGTGGGGACGACGGCGGTTGCCCGGGCGGTGGAGCGCCGCTGGCCGCCGCCGGTGGGCGCGTGACGCGACCGCGGATCCGCCGTGCCAGCGGCACGGCGCTGGTCACGACGTCCGCCAGCGCGGCGGGGTCGACGACGTCGTCCGCGCCGCCGAGGCGTGCCAAGCGCCCCGCCCTCGCGTCGGCGCCGTCGGCGAGCACGATGATGCCGCCGCCGAAGTCGCTCTCGCGCAAGCGCTCGCACGCGCGCTCGGGTGGTCCGCCCTCGAGGCGCGCGTGCAGCACCACGATGTCGGCGCCCTGCTCGGCCAGAACAGCGAGCAACGGGTCCAGGGCCGAGCACACCCGGGCGCTGCAACCCGTTCGTTCGAAGACCCCCGCCACCTCGGCCGCGGCGCCGGCGTCGGGGTGCGCGATCGCCACCCGCGGCGGGTTGCCGTCCCACAGGCCGACGTCGAGGGGCGCGCGCGTCAGGGCTCTGAGCTCGCCCGTGGGCGTGTCGACGAAGTCTTGGTCCATCTCGCCCTCTGTCGGTCACCCCGGCTGCCCAGTTGTGCCATTTCTCGCGGCTGGCGTGGGCCCCGGCCCTACTTCGGCGGCGGCACGCCGTACTTGGGCGCCACCGGCGGATCGGGCGGCGCTTCGACGGCGTATTCGGCGACCACTGGCGGCTCGGGGCCCTGCGTGGGCGCGGGGCCGGGCTCGGGCGCTGGCGCGGCGTACTCGGCCACCACCGGCGGCTCGCCCGGGAACGGATCCGCGGTGGGTGCAGCGGGGGGCGGCCCCTGGGGCTTGTCGTTGGCGCAGCCCAGGTTGAACGCCGCGAGCAGCGCGGCGGGTGCCAGCGCCAGCGGCGCGTAGCGGCGCTTGCTGCGCACCAGCGCACGCGCGTCGAGGGTGGCGACGCGGTGATAGCAGAACGGGTTCTCGCTGCCGCCCTCGCAGGTGCGCATGCTGAAGCAGCCGCCGCGACAGATGCTGGCGTGCTCGCAGGTGCGGCAGAACCCCGAGAGGTCGTCCGTCGAGAAGTTGCGGTTGTATGCGAACGCGCCCTCCCGGTGCCAGATGTCCGCCAGCCCCTGCTCTGCCAGGCTGCCCTCGGTCTTCTGCGTGGCTTGCAGCGACAGGCACCCCTTCACGCTGCCATCGGATTGAATGCCGATGTGCCGGCAGCCGGCATAGCAGCCCACCCAGCACTCGACCGGCGTCGAGCGATGCCGGCGCAAGGTGGCCTCGTGGGGGCCGTAATAGCCGACGTTGTTGGCGATACGAACGTTGATCGCCGAGCGCGTGACCAGGGCGGCCAGCGCGGGGACCACGTGAAGCAAGTCCTTGGGCTCGAGCTGTTCGTCGCGGTGGTCGAGCAGGTTGCCCATGGCCGCGCCCAGCTGCAGCTGCCAGACATAGATCTTGCCCGCCAGCAGCGCTTCCAGCTGGTCCAGCTCGCGCACGTTGCGCTTCTGCAGCGTGGTGATCACACCCACCGGCAGGCCGACGGCCTGACAGTCGTCGATCAGCGCCATCACCCGCTTGAACGAGCCGGGCAGCCCGCGATGCCGGTCGTGGGTGTCTTCCAGCCCGTCCAGGCTGGCGGCAATGCTGACCAGGCCCGCGTCTTTCGCGCGGCGCACCAGCTCGCGGTCGGCGCGCGCGGCGTTGGTGATCATGTTCACGGCAATGCCGCGCCCCGAGGCCGCAGCGCCCACCGCCTCCCAGTGTTTCGACAGGGTCGGCTCGCCGCCCGACAAGGTCAGGGTGCGACAGCCGAGATCGGCCAGCTCGTGTGCAATCTCGAGCAAGCGTGGTCGCTCGAGCTCGCTCGGGCGCGGTGTGCCCGCGCGTGAGCCGCAGTGGCCGCAGCGCAGGTTGCAGGCCAAGGTCAGCTCCCAGGTGCAGCTCTTCGGCACGTACCCCAGGCCGTCCACGATTTCTCTCATGTCGACACCTCCTCGGGCGTCAACGCTAGCCGGCCGCCCCGACTTACGGGCTGACCGGCATCATGTGGGCGAACGAATCACCCCCGCCGCGGCTGGGCCCGCGCGGCCAGCGCCTTGGCCACGCCCATCGCGCGCAGCATGGGCCCTTCCAGGCTCGGCACCAGCTGGCGCAGCGCCAGCAGCGGGCGCATCGGCCGCGGCGTGACCAGCACCTCGCCCTTGCCCGAGATCACGTCGACCACCGCCTGCGCCACGGCGGCGGGCGACACCTCGCGCATCGCGGCCGGCGCGTGCAGACCGGTGTCGGCCCACATGCCCGCCTCGGAGACGAACCCGGGGCAGACCACCCCGACGTGCACGCCCGTACCGTGGAGCTCGATGTCCAGCGACGAGCTGAGCCCGACCAGGCCGTGCTTGGTGGCGGCGTAGACCGAGTTGAAGGGCGTCGCGGCCTTGCCGGACATCGACGAGACGTTGACCACCACGCCCGAGCCCCGGGCGACCATCGCAGCCAGCGCCACGCGCGTCAGCTCGATGGGCGCCACCAGGTTGATCTCGATCTGGGCGCGCACCTGCTCCTCGCTCTGGTCGACCAGGCGCTGCGTGAACTCGACGCCCGCGTTGTTGACCAGCACGTCGAGGGTGCCGGCCTCGCTCAGCAGCCGGGCGCGGTCGTCTGCACGGGCCACGTCGGCAACGATCGAGTCGACCCGCGCACCGAGCTGCCGGCAGCGCTCGGCCACCCGCTCGAGCTTGCCTCGGTCACGCGCCGCCAGCACCAGCACCGCGCCCTCGCGCGCCAGCCGCTCGGCGATGTGCACGCCCAGCCCGCGCGAGGCCCCGGTGATCAGCACGCGCTTGCCCTTCAGATCAGCCGACATGCACGCGCCCATGCCACGGATCCCGCTGGCGTGAAAGCGGGGCACTCCCGATCGGTTCTCGTCGGGGCGACCTGCAGCGTCCGGCTCAGGAGCGAGGCGACCGGACCGGGGCCGAGGCGCGAGGCCCGTCTCTTGCCGCCATGGGCGCATCACGCCGCGGCGCGTGCGCGCTGCTCTCGCTGTGGCGCAGCGTGACCTTCCCCGGTCACGCCACCCCGGTCACCGCCCCCGAGGGCCCCTTGGTGTGGGGGTGGGCTCGAAGCGTCTCAGGGTGTGAGCACCGCGACCGGCGCCGCAGGCACCGTCACCGCCGCAGGCACCGTCACCGCCACCGTCACCGCCACCGTCACCGCCACCGTCACCGCCACCGCCACCGAACCCGCCACCGAACCCGCCCCCACCCCACCCGTAGACTTCGGCGCCCGCCCCGGGGACTATGGGAGCGGTGATCCGCGGGGCGCTGGGCGCATGAAGGACGCAACTCGGTTGGTCTTGTCGGTCTCGGCGGCGCTGACCAGCGTCGAAGAGCGCGACGTGGACGCGTCGATCGAGCAGGCGTTGCGCCAGAGCGCTGCGCTGACCGGGGCCGACCGCACGTATGTGTTCTTGCTCTCGGAGTCGGGCACCCACATCAGCAACACGCACGAGTGGTGCGCACCGGGCATCGTACCGGCCCGCGATCAGCTGCAGCGCCTGCCGCTGGACGCCTTCCCCATCGCCTTCCACGCGCTGCTCGGCGGGCGTGACCTGGTCGTGCCCCGCGTGGGCGACACCCCGCCCGGCTCGGACCGCGACGAGTGGGAGCGCGAGGGCATCCAGTCCCTGTTCTGCACGCCCCTTCGGACTCACGATCGAATCGCTGGGTTCTTGGGCTGCGACTGGGTCCGCGGCGAAGACCCGCTGGACGACTCGACGCAAGAGCTGATCCGGCTCACCACCCAGCTGGTGGCCACGGCAGTGACGCGCCGCCGAGCGCTGCAGCGGCTCGAATACAAGAGCGGCTTCGAAGCGTTGGTCTTGCGCGTCTCGACCGAGTTCATCAACCTGCGCGGCGAGGCCATCCGCGTCGCGGTGCACGAGGCCATCACCGACATCGCCCAGTACGCCGACTTCGAGGGGGCGTACTTGTTCCGGTTCAAGGACGACGGGCGGGTCACGCCGGAATACATCTGGCGCACGCCGCCGCTGACCACTCCGGACACCGACGTGCTCAGCCAGCCCGATCCCGAGCGCTTCCGCTGGTGGCGTGACCGCATGCGCGTGGGGCGCCCGATTGCCCTCTCGAGCCTGGATCAGATCCCCGCCGATCAGGGCGACATCCGTGGGGTGCTGGCGGCGCACGGCATCGCGGCCGTGATCGACCTGCCGATCCGCATCGGTGGCCGGGTGTGGGGCTTCGTGGGCTTTGCCACGGCGCGCGGGCCCCGCCACTTCGATCCCGACGAGGTCCAGCTGCTCGAGCTGGCTGCGCAGACGCTGGCCGGCGGCATCGGCCGGGCCGACGCCGACCGCGCCGAGAGCGAGCTGGCCGCCCAGCTCTTGCAGACCCAGAAGATGGACGCCGTGGGACAGCTGGCCGGGGGCGTGGCGCACGACTTCAACAACCTGCTGGTGGTCATCACGCTCTCGCTGCACGCCGCCCGCAAGTCGCTCGACAAGAACCCGTCGCAGACCGAGCAGGCCCTGGGCGAGATTCAGAAGGCGACCGCGCGCGCGACCAAGCTGACCAAGCAGCTGCTCACGCTCAGCCGGCAATCCCTGGCCAGCGCCGGCGTGCTCGATCTCAACGCCACGGTGGACGAGGTGCTCTCGCTGGTTCGTCGAGTGCTCCCCGAGTCGGTCAGCATGAGCTTCGTGCCGTCGCCCGACGTGCTGCGGGTCAACGCCGACGCCACCGAGATCGAGCTCTGCCTGCTGAACCTGTGCGTGAACGCACGGGATGCCATGCCCGACGGCGGCACGATCGCGCTCACCACCCATCGCGTGGTGCTGCGGCCCGAGTCGGGGCTGCCCCCCTGGGCGAACCCAGGGCCCCACGTGTTGCTCGCGGTGCGAGACAGCGGCCACGGCATGAGTCCGGAGGTCCGCCAGCGCGTGTTCGATCCGTTCTTCACCACCAAGGCGCCCGACAAGGGCACCGGGCTCGGGCTGTCGGCGGTGTGGAACATCGTCAAGGGCCATGGCGGTGTGGTGCGCGTCGAGAGCGAGCTGGGTCGGGGCAGCGTGTTCTTCATCTACCTGCCCGAGGCCACGGGCGCCGACGAGGCCCTGGCGCCCAGCGCCCCCGAGGCCGTGCCGGGCGGCCTCGAGACCGTGCTCTTGGCAGAAGACGACGAGATGGTGCGGCGAACCGTCGCGAACGTGCTGTCCGAGGCGGGCTATCGCGTGCTCGAAGCGCAAGACGGCGAAGCCGCCGTCCAGATCCATGCGCGACACCTGGGGCAGATCGATCTGGTGGTGCTCGACGCCGTGATGCCCAAGAAGAGCGGTCACCAGGCCTTCGCCGAGATCGCCGCGCGCGAGAGGGGCATGCGCGTGCTCTTCACCAGCGGCTACAGCCGCAACGTCTTCCCCGAGGGCTTCTTCGCCAGCGGGGCGTACGACCTGATCGCCAAGCCCTACGCCCCGGAGACCTTGCTCGCGGCAGTGCGCGCGACCCTAGCGCGTGCGGCGACGCCGGCGCACGGTCAGGCCGAGCGCCAGAGCCCCTAGCGCCGCCAGCGCGCCCGACGCTCGCGACCGACCCGGCAGCGCGCAGCCACAGCCACCGTCGTCGTCGGCGTCCTCGGCGCCCGTTCCCGACGGGGCCGGTGGCGGCGGCGTCTTGCTGCACACGCCCGGCGCCGAGCTCTGGCTCGAGCACTGCTGATCGGTCGGGCAGCCGTTGCCGCCTTCCCCGCGGCAGCCGTCGGTGCACTGGTCGTTCTCGCAGATCTTTCCGCTGTTCGGCCCGCCGCAGTCGTCGTCGGTGTCGCAGCCGCACACCGGATCGGCCTTCGAGAGGCAGACGGGGCCATGGGGATCGTTCACGCACTCGGGAGCGTTCGGACCGGGGGTGCAGGCCGCGCACTTGCCGCCCACGCACACCGGCGCGCTCGCCGGGCATTTGCTGGCGTTGGTGCTCGAGCACTGACCGCAGGTGCCGTCGGGCTGGCACGCGGGCAGGTTGGGGTCGGTGCACTCCGAGTCGTCCGAGCAGGGCTGGCAGGTGTGCGTCGTCACGTCGCAGAAGGGTTTCTGCGCGGGGCAGTGCGAGCTGTCGTCGCACTCGTCCACGGTCACGATCGTGGGCTGAGCGCCGGGCGTCACGGGGTCGCCGTCCGAGAGCCAGGTCTTCTTGGCGCCGCCCGAGAGGCCCGACGCCGTCACGCTGCCCTGGTTCGGAACCGACTGCCCGATGCCGGCCTTCACCTTGGCGCGGAAGCGGATCTCGAAGCCCGCCCCGACGGCCAGCTTGCCGCCTTGGCTGGCGTTCGCGCCGGCGCCCAGTCGCACGCGCAACGTGCGCGTGCTGGGCTCCCACTCGCCGCGATCGTCGCCGGCGGCATCGGTCATCGGAACGTTCACGCCGCTCTCGACGCTGATCAGGCTGCCGGGCACCGGCTCGAGTCGCGGGTCGAGCACGTCTTCCCAGACCGTGCTCACGGCCGGATCGTTGCCGGTGTTCTTCGAGGTGAGCACGTACTCGACCACGTCGCCGTCGAGCAGCACGCCGCCGTTCACGTCGGTGGCCAGCTTGTCGTAGTCGGGGAAGTCGGGGGAGAGGTTCTCGACCGAGGTCACGAACCCGCCGAGCAAGAACTTGTCTTCGGCGGACTCGGCCGACAGCTTCGCGCTCTTGTCGCCGGCCTTGACCAGGCTGGTCACGTCCACGGTGTCCAGGTCGTAGCCGCCCATGGTTCCGGCCTGGCCGCCCAGCTTCGGAACGTCGCTCGCGCCGCTGACCGGCGCGCCCAGGAAGGTGCGCGAGCCGTTGAAGAAGTTGTCCTTCGGGTTCCCGGTCGAGGTCAGGTGCTGTCCGTTGAACAGCAGCTTGTCGCCGGAATAGACGGTGTCCCCTTCGTAGGTGAACGCCGTCATCTTGGCGGTGTACCCAGGCGGGATCAGGAAGCCCGAGAGCGTGACCGCGGCAGCACCGAGACCGAACTCGGGGGCCACGTGGGTGAAGCCGTCGAACAGTGCCAGGTTGCGAAGCTCATCGCCCGTGCGCTGGTAGAACACGACCAGGGTCCAGGCCGAAAAGGCGAGGTGCGCGTCGGCGTTGGCCATCTCGACGGCGTCCACGTCGGTGACGCGGAAGTCCGCGGCGGTCCACTTGGAGACCAGCGCCGTGACGTCCGCCGTGGCTTGGTAATAGTGCCAGTCGGGGTGCTGGCTGAAGCCGTAGAACGTGCTCCACGAATCGTCGGCGGTGACCACCGTCGGGACGCCGCTCAGGCTGTCGACGGTCACGCTCTTGTCCGCGGTGGTCCCGGCGTGGAGCGCCCCCCAGTAGAGCCGCGCATACTGGACCTTCGCCCCGGCAGGCAGCGACAAGGTCGCGCTCGAGCGCGCCTTGTTCGGCACGATGGCGTTCGAGGCGACGTTGTCCCGCCAGTAAATGTCGGGAGCGGTGTCGGAGGTGTTGGTGACCCCGGCGCACGTCACCTTCGAGCCGGCGGGCGCGGCGGGCATGCCCGCGGCACAGTCGAACGCCAGGGTCGATCCGATGACCACCGCGTCGCCTTGCAGATCGGCCTGGTGGCGCAGCTTGGGCGGGTGCTCGGGCGTGGCCGCGGCGGCCGGTAGAGCGACCAGGGTGGCAAGCAAAGAGATGACGGGCGTGCGGGGCATGGGAAGACTCCTCCGCCCGGCCGTGTAGCAATCTGTATGCCGATGTAGGTCTGATGGTTACACTAGCGTTTCCCAGGGAAATACACGGCCACCCCTGGCGAATCGCCGGCGGCGCGGGGCAACCGCCAACCCTGGGTTGGCGCCCGCCGGGTGCGCTACCCGCCGGCCATCGGCGACAGCAAGTAGATCTGATCGCCGTCGCTGAGCAGTCGATCCACGTTCGCAGCCAGCGGACAGCGCTCGCCGTTGATCATCAGCGTCTGTGCAAGATGCGGGCTCTGGGCGATGGCCGCTCGCAGATCGAGGCCGCCCTGCTCGGCCTGGTCCAAGAGCGCGCTCAGGGTGCTGCCCTCGGGCAGGTCGATGCTGCGATCGACGTCGAACCAGTGGGGGCCGATGCGCCCCTTCACCAGCAGGTGCACGCGCACCTTCGGCACTCGGTCGCCGAACAGCCGCCCGAGCAGGCTCACGCTTCCAGGTACCCCTCGAGCAGGCCGGCGATGCCCAGCTCTTCGGCGCGCGCCCGCGACAGGCGCCCGGTCGTGGGGCTCCAGCTCATCGCACCCCAGTAGTCCTTGCGCAGCTGGTCGATGGGGACCACCACGTCGCGCAGCGGGCCAGCGTCGAGCTTGCCGTCACCCTGACCGAACATGCGCGGTGGCGGCGCAAAGTCGGCCGGCACCAGACCTTCGCGCAGGTTGAACGCGTTGCGCAGGTTCTGGATCCGCTCGCCGCACGCGAGCAGGGCCTTGGCATCCATGTTCCAGCCGGTGAGCGCGTTGGTCAGATCGACCCAGGGCAGGTTGCCCGTGATCATGGTGAACATGCACAGGCCCAGGCCGTTCAGCACCTGATAGGCGTTGCTGTAGTGGGCTTGAGCCACGCCCTTGCCGTCGGTGCCGTGCCACGGCACCTCGACCTCGGTCGGGGCCGCCCCGCCCGGCAGCGGGAACTTCATCCCGAAGGTCTCGTTCCACGACGCCGAGCCCGCGGTGTGCCGGCCCGGGGTGGGATCGGTGGTGAAGGTCACGCCCATCAGCGAGGTGAATCGTGGATCGTGATAGGCCGGCTCTTGGCCGTGCACGTGGATGGCGAAGCGCTCGCTGCCCTTGCCCAGGTGCTCGGCCGCGTGCTTCGAGCCGTGGCGCAGCCAGGCCCCGCAGCCCTCGCCGGTGCCCATCTTCTCGGTGAGCAAGAGGGCGCCTTCGCCATTGCCCCAACGCATGTCGATCCCGTCCAGATCTTCTTTGCCGACCAGCCCCTCTTCGACGGCCTCGCACAGCCAGGCCAGGGTCGCGCTCGAGCTGACCGCGTCCAAGCCGTGCCGGTTGCAGGCGTCGTGGCACGCGGTGACCAGATCCAGATCGCTGTTCAGCAGGTTGGCGCCAAAGCCCACCAGGGTCTCGTAGTCCGGCCGCCGCACGTCGCTCAGCTTCCGCTTCTTCGACTCGACGATGCCCTTGCAGGGCGCCGGGCAGTCGCCGCACGAGAGCTTCTTGGTGACCATCGAGTCGACCGCCGCGCCGTCCAGCTTCATGCTGGTCTGGATGGGGAAGTCGCGGGCACCGACGCCCTTCCAGTTCTTGATCGGCGCGTCGCCGTTCTCGACGCTCATGGCCACGGCGGCGGTGGTGCCGCGATCGGCCCAGAGCTGACGCATGGGCGCTTCTTGCGCCACCACCTTGATCCCCTTCTGGGTGGTGAAGCGATACAGCCAGCCCAGCCAGGCCTTGGGCTTCATCAGCCAGACCAGGAAGCGCATCAGCCACCCGGTGTCGCGCTTGTACAGGCGCGTGATGCCGTCGCACAGCTGCTTGAAGCGCGCCGCATCGGCCACCGGCAAGGACCCCGAGCCCCGGACCACGATGGCCTTCAGGTTCTTGCTGCCGTAGATGGCGCCGAAGCCTTGGCGGCCGAAGGCGTGATAGCGATCGTTCATCACCGAGGCGATGCGCGACAGGCCCTCGCCCGCGGTGCCAATGGCCGAGACGCCGACTTCGCCGCGCTTGCCCCAGCGCGTGCGCGCACGGTCGAAGGTCTCGGGGACCTGCTGGCCCCAGAGGTCGCCGGCGGGCTCGAGCCGCACCTCGCCGTCGCTGACCACCAGCACCGACGGCTCGGCGGCGCGACCCTTCACCACCAGCGCGTCGTAGCCCGCGCGCCGCAGCTGGCTCGCCACGCTGCCGCCCGAGTTGCTGTCGGCCCAGGTGCCGGTCAGGGGGGACTTGCCCACGATCTGGATGCGGCCCGAAAACGGCGTCCGCGCTCCGGTGAGCAGGCCGGCCACGATGGCGAAGCAGGCCTCGGGCGCCAGGGCGTCGGCCTTGGGCGGGAAGTGCCTCCACATCAGCCACGCGCCCAGGCCGTAGCCCCCCAGGAACTGGCGATACACCGCGGCGTCGATCGACTCGACGGTGTGCGAGCCGTCACTCAGGTCGACGATCAGGACCCGGCCGTGAAACCCAGGGTGCGGCGGAGCCGCGAGCTCGGTGGACATCGGACCCCACTCTATAAGGAGGCGGGCCCACCACCGGCAAGGTGCCGGGGGCGATCAGTTCCAGCCGCCGCCGCCACAGCCGCCGCCGCCGCAGGGGCCGCCGGCGATCTCGCAGTTGCTGCTGGGGATGCCGCAGCCACCGCTGGCGCAGCCCAGATCGGACCCCGAGCCCGCACTGGCGAAGGTGCTGGAGAGGATCCGGCGGAGCGGAGCGCCCGTGACCGGGTGGGCAGTGAGCGGCGGATCGCTCATCTTCTGCTCGACTTCGTAGACCCCATGGACGGCCCCATCGGGCCCCAAGATTTCGTATTCGTAGACGGGCACGAGCCCGGATCTACCAAAACCGGGGCCCCGCGCAACGTTCAGAGCGGCTTGGACCCGGCCAGCATCAGAGCGGGCGTGCCCGGCACCCGGCGCACCTCGGTGGCTTCCAG
>JAKLKA010000074.1 GCA_023150915.1 Polyangiaceae bacterium | reverse complement strand
GCCGGTGCCGCCGCCGGCGCCGGCCGCGTTGCCCGAGCCACCGACATTCCCCCCACCGGCGCCGCTTGCGCCCCCCACCGATCCGCCGCTGCCGCTGGCGTTCCCGGCGCCCCCCGTGCCGGGCTTGCCGCCCGTGCCCCCGAACAGGCCCGCATCGTCGCTGTCGCCGCCGCAACCCGCGGCGACGACCCCAGACACCAAGAGCGAAAGCAAGCGTGTGCGAGAGCGCATCGTGTTCTCCTTCGTGGCGCCGAGCCGCAGGGGAATTCAGCCGCGCGCGCGCAGAAAGCATAGCGGTGAACGGTGCCCGGAGCTAGCCTCGGGCCGGTGAAGACGTTCGTCTGCCGCTGCGAAGACGTGACGCTGCACGAGCTCGAGCACGCGCTCTCGCTCGGGCACCGCGACATCGAGTCGGTGAAGCGCTACACGGGCTTTGGCACCGGTTGGTGCCAGGGCAAGTGGTGCATGGCGCTGACCGCGAAGCTCTTGGCCGAGCGCGGCGGCGATCCGGGGGCGGGGTTCACGCCGCGACCACCGTACCACCCCGCCAGGCTCGCCGACCTCGCCGGCCTCGACCCCGACTGGGGATACGAAGACGAAGGCTAGTCGCCTTCGTACTCGCAGCGCGCGTCGCAGGTTTCGTAGACGGTGACCCGCACCAGCTCGGCCAGCTTCGGCTTGATGCGCTCCCACAGCCAGCGCGACAGGACCTCGCTGGTGGGGTTTTCGAGGCCGGGGACGTCATTCAGGTAACGATGATCGAGCGCGTCGTGCAGCGGCGCCCAGATCTCGTCGAGGTCACCGAAGTCGATGAACCAGCCGGTGGTGTCGTTCACCGGCCCGGCGATGGCGAGCTCGATCTTGAAGCTGTGACCGTGCAGCCGCTGGCACTTGTGGCCCTCGGGCACGTGGGGCAGGCGGTGGGCGGCCTCGAAGCGGTATTCGCGAACCAGACGGACTTTCACGGGACCGGCAGCTTAGTGCGACTGTCGCAAAACGTCAGGCAGGTTCGGCGAGCAGCACACCCGGGTTCAAGATCGACGAAGGATCGAGCTTCCGCTTGACTGCCTCGAAGCTCGCCCGAACGTGGGGGGCGAGCTGGCGCTCGTACCAAGGGCGGAAGTCCCGCCCCACGGCGTGGTGGTGAGTGGTGGTCCCGCCCTCGGCCAGCATGGCATCGGTGATCGCCGCCTTGATGGCTTGCCACTGGGCGAGCTCGGCGCCCAGCCGGGCCGGCGCGATCACGGTGAAGTAGGGCGCTGCCCCGTCGGGATAGGCGTGGGTGATGCGACAGCTGACCAGCGCGCTGGACTCGGCGGCCGCCCGGGCTGCTTCGACCACGCGAGCGTGAAGCGCACCGAGCTTGTCCCAGGTGACGGCGGTCTCGAAGGTCTCGACGAAGATGCCGCGCGCCACCAGGGCGTCCCGCAGATAGGGCGCGCGCAAGAACGCCTCGCGCCAGGCGTTCTCGGATGCGTCGCGGGTGGATGCGTCTTCGTGCCGGGTGTGCAGCGCCTTGTCGGGGACAGATCCGCCGTGGTCACGACAGATCTCGGCGGCGCGACTGGCCCAGGCGTCGAGCGGGTGGTCCGCCGACTCGAAGGCCAGCATCAGCACTGCCACGTCGCCGCCCGCTGCGCCGTTGATCATGGCCTCGAGGGGATCGAGCAGCCGGCAATTGGACGGCATCAAGCCCGACTGCGCGAGCCCGCGCACCGCGCGAAGGCCGCTGGCAAAGTCCGGGAAGCGCACGCTGGCCTTGGCTCGAAAGCGCGGGCGCTCGAACACCCGAATCCAGGCCTCGGTGATCACGCCGAAGGCGCCCTCGGAGCCGATGAATAGGCGCTCGGGGCTGGGGCCGGCGCCGTCGCCGGGCAAGCGGCGCGTCTCGACGACCCCCGCCGGCGTCACCACGCGCAGACCTTCGACCAGCTCGTCGATGTGTGTGGGGCCGGTGGCGAAGTGCCCGCCCGACCGGGTCGCGATCCAGCCGCCGAGGGTCGAGAACTCGAACGACTGCGGATAGTGTCGCAGCGTCAGCCCGTGGGGGCGCAGCCCGGCTTCCAGCTCGGGCCCCAGAGCGCCCGCCTGAATGCGGGCGGCGCGCGAGTCGTGGTCGACCTCGAGGACGCGGTTCATGCGCGAGAGATCGATGCTGATCGCGCCGACGTAGCGCCCGCCGCGGGTGGGCTCGACGCCGCCGCACACGCTCGAGCCGCCGCCATAGACCACCGCCGCGATCTGACCGGCCGCGCAGAAGTCGAGCAGCGCCGACAGGTCGGTTTCGGTCTCGGGGAACGCGACGAAGTCCGGCGGATTGTCGAACTGGCCGGCGAACCCCCGCACCAGATCGCGGTAGCTCTTGCCGTAGGCGTGGCTCGCGCGCTGGTAGGGATCGCCAGACAGCAGTCGGGCCACGGCGGGGCTGGGCTGCACGCGTGGTGCACGCAGCGTCACGTCTTCCAATCGTGGGGCCGCGCGCGCCACCAGCGGTGGCATGCCGAGCAAGGGCGGCAACGCCGCCTCGACCGCCGCCAGCGTCGCCGGATCCGGCCCCACCCCTTCGAGCCCCCAACCCCAGAAGCTGCGACGCACCATGAGCCCGAACCTACCACCGCCCGGGGCCCGATCCCCAACGGATCGGGCCCGCGCCGCCGCCGTCACGGGCAGGCGTTGTACAGGAACTGCACCGTGCCGACCTGAGCCGCTGTCGGTCCGTCGAGCGTGACCACGATGTCATCGTTCTTCTTCAGATCGACGTTGGTGACCAGCACGCGCTTGCCCTTGCCGCCGATCGCGTAGTCGACCGGCAGCGCGAAACCGGCAGGCAACTGCACCATGAAGTTGACCGAGACGCCGTTGTCCCCGGCCACCACCAGATCTTTCATGCTGTCGCCATTGATCTTGCCGGCCGCGGCCCACACCGGCTTCGGCCCGGTCGCCACGTCGACCTTCGCCTGGAACGTGCCGTTGCCGTTGCCGTAGACCAGGCTCACGCTGTTGTTATTGGTGTTGGCGACCAAGATGTCGAGCTTGCCATCGCCGTCGAAGTCCACCGCCGTGGCGCGCCCCGAGGTCGTCACGCCCGAGCCGGCCTGCTTGGTGAACGTGCCCGAGCCCGTGCCGATCATCACCCACACCTCCCAGCCCGTGGGCCCGTTGCCCAGCACGACGAAATCGGCTTTGCCGTCGCCGTTGAAGTCGCCTGGCAAGACCTGGTTGACCCCGGTGGCGAGCCCCTGGATGGCGGTCGCCGTCCCCAGGGTGCCGTCACCGTTGCCGAGCGAGAGCATGGCGTTGCCGAACGACGCCCAGACCACGTCCAGCTTGCCGTCGCTGTTGTAGTCACCGAGCGCCGCCCCGGTGGGCTCGCTGACGGTGACGGCCTTCGCCGCACCGAAGGTGCCCGTGCCGGTGCCCAGGAAAACGTTGGCGCCGCCGCCGTGCACCCCCAAGAGGTCTTCCTGCGCGTCGCCGTTGAAGTCACCCACGAACACACCGTTGAAGGCGTTCATGGTCACGTCGGCCGCCGCGGTCATCGGCGGCGCGCCGAGCAAGACCTTGGCGTTCCCATTGCCGTTCAGCGCCGCGATGATGTCGGGGCGGGCATCCTTCTTGAAGTCGCCGGTCGCGAGCGGCCCCGAGTACGGACCCGCCAGGTTGAACTTCTCGGCCGGGAAGGTCATGCAGTTGACGACGGTGCCGCCGCTGCCGCCGCTGCCGCCGCTGCCGCCGCTGCCGCCGCTGCCGCCGCTGCCGCCGACACTGGCGTCTGCGCCCCCGGTGCCGCCGCTGCCGCCGCTGCCGCCGCTGCCGCCGCTGCCGCCGACACTGGCGTCCGCGCCCCCGGTGCCACCGAAGCCTCCGGTGCCACCCGCACCCCCGGTGCCGGCGTCCTGCTTCGCGTAGCACGTGCTCTTGCAGGCGCCGTCCATGCAGTCGATGAGGCCGGTGTAGGTCCCGGCGTCGGTCACCTGCTTGGCGCAACCCAGCGCGCACTGCATGGTGGTGCACGAGCTCATCGTGCACTGGAAGATCGGGTCGCACGTGGTGCCCGTGCACTTCGCCAGGTCGTTGGTGCAGTACTGGGCCAGGCACGCCACGCACGCGCCGGCGTCGGCGCCGCCGCTGCCGCCGGTGCCGCCGTCGGTTCCGCCGGTCCCGCCGGTGCCGCCGTCGGTGCCGCCGTCGGTCTCGATGCACTTGCCGGCCGAACAGCTCAGGCCGGCACCGCACGCGTTGCCGCACGTGCCGCAGTTCGAGCCGTCGGTCGAGAGGTTCACCTCGCAGCCGTTCTGCGGGTTCTTGTCGCAGTCGGCCAGGGGCGCCTCGCACGTGGCGCCCGCAGCGGTGGTGAAGGCCCACGCCGAGCCGGCCGTCGAGCCCGCGGCGTTGGCGGCGACCACTCGCCAGTAGTACTTGGTGCTGGTGCGCAGCGCCGCCGGCGGGACGTCCACGAACTTCGCGCCGGTCTTCAGCACCACGGGGTGCGAGAACTCCGCGTCGCGAGCGATCTGCACCGTGAAGGTGGCGAAGCTCTTCCAGTCGTCGGACGTGGTCCAGGCGAGCCGCGGCGTCAGGCTCACGTCGATGGAATCGTTCGCCGGCTCGGCGCCCACCGGCGCGCTCGGCGCTTTGGGCTTCACGGTGGGGTCGATGGTGTTCTTGTTGCCGCCCTCGCTCGAGGCCGCACCCGACACGCTGGTGGGCTCGCCCTCGAGCTTGCTGCAGTGGAAGGTCGGCCCCGGGTCGTGCAGCTGCACGCCCCACTGGCCCGCGCTGGCCGGAACACTGATCTCGTAGATGGTGTGCGGCGACTCGCGGTTCGGCGAGCTGCCAAAGTACGAGCCCCCGGTCACCCCTTCGGCCTTGGGGTCGACCTTGGTGCCGTTCTTTCGAACCTCGACGCGCTGATCGCCGTAGGCACGCACCTCCCACTGCTCCTTGCCGCCGCCGGTCCAGACGTTGAAGCGGTTGTAGCAATCAGGAGAGATCTTCTCGTCGCTGTAGATCCAGTCGTTCAAGATGTAGAGCCGGCTGCCGTCGAAATCGGCGTAGAAGCGAGTGAACATTCCCTTCGCGCTCTTCACGTCGAACCACTCGAACTCGCCGCTGCCGGACCAGTCCGTGAAGCGACCGTCGGTGTCGGTGTGCTTGTACTTGGACGCCGGGTTGATGATCGGCTGGGTCTTGGCAGGCGCAGTCTTGATGGCCACGCGCCGTCCCTCGTCACCGTTGGCTGACAGCTCGAGCCCCACGCGGTCGCGCACCTTCGAGAGATCGAGCTCGCACGCGGCGCCGGTGGGCAGGTCCGCGTCGGCGCGGAACGAGAGCCCCATGCGATCGTCGGTGAGCACCACGCGCCCGGCGACCTGGGTGCCCCCGCAGCGAAGCTCCACACCTTCGGCGCTCTTGTCGTCGATGCGCTTGCTGAAGCGCACGGGCAGCGAGCCATACACGGGGAAGTCACTCTTGATCGCGTCGGTGATCCGGCCGGCGATCGCGGGTGGAATGGCGGCAACGGTCAGCTGCTTGTCGGAGCCGTAGACCAAGTTGCCGTCGACGATGCCCACCCAGCCGGGCTTCTGATCTTTGTTGGTGGTCACGGCCCGGGGAGCGTCGGCCCGCGACACGTCGACCGCGCTGACCCAACCGCGCTCGAGCTCGACCACCAGCATGCGACCGAACAGGCGCACGCGCTTGGGATCGGAGAGGTCCTTGTTCCGCTGCACGATCTCGGGCTTCGCCGGGTCGTCGAACGAGACCACGTTCATGCCCGTGTCCATCGCCAGGGCGATGACCTTCGAACCGTTGGTGACCAGCCCGCGGGTCTCGCCGCCGATCTCGATGGAACCCAGCCGCGACGGTGCGCTGGCGGCGGGCACCGACCAGGCCTCGACCCGACCCGAGGCATAGCCCAGGTAGAGGGCGCCACCGCCCGCAGCCACGTGGGTCGGGGTGTCGTCCAGGGTCACCGCGGCCTCTTGGGTCAGCTTGCCGTCGGCCCCCACCGAGACCGGCTGCAGCTTGCCTCCGGCGACGACGAAGATACGGTCGCGCACCCGCGCCACGCCGCGCGCGTCCGCGAACGACGAGCCGAGATCGATGGAGGGCATCGCCTCGGGGCTGTCGGCGGCCTGCACGCTCAAGGTCTGGAGCCGCCCCGTCGAATCGACCACGTAGGCCATGCCGCGCTCCGCGTCGTGCTCGATCACGGCGACGCGTCCCGGCGTGTCGACCGTGGCCAGCGCCGCCGGCGCCTTCTCGTTGGTCAGATCGACGATCTGCAGACCCTTGTCGGCGTTGAGCGCGAAGGCGTAGTTGCCAAAGGGGACCACGTCGTGCACGGCAGAAGCCAGGGTCAGCGCGCCGACCTTCTGAGCCGCCGGGGCCTGGCCGAGCCCCAGCGAGGGCCCGAGGGGCGGAGTGCCCTCTTCACCGTCCGAGCACCCCGCACCGGGCGCCACCGCAAAAGCCGCCGAGAGCACCAACCACCAGCCACTACGCGCAACGATCCGCCTCATCCCACGTGTCTCCTTGTTCGGCTCAGCGCGCACGCACCGAGCCAACTTGCGCTTAGAGCACGAGTCAGGAAGAAGTCGCAAGCTCAGTAAGGCGACTTCACCGACGCAGGAGCTGCCGCGAGCCCCGAGGCGAAGAACGCGACGTACTGGTCGATGGCCTCGGTGGTGAAGATCAGGCCGCCGTGCTCGGCGGGCTTGCCGCCGACTGTGTCGAACTGGCACATCACCACGGTGGCGCCGCCCGCGTTGCCGCTGGCCGCTGCGCCGAGCTCCGAGAAGCCGGATGCGTCCGTGACGCGATGCATGATGCCGGCGCCCGCGGCCCGGGCCAGCGCTTCACTGGTCGAGTTGGGGACGATGGCGTCCTCGACCACCTCTTGAATCAGTACGTCTCGCGGCTTCCAGCCCGCGACGCCGTCGAGGGGCTCGAGGGCGGCGTGCCGAGCGAAGTTCAGCGGGTCACCCGGATCGACGATGGCCTGGGTGAAGGCCATGAAGCGCGCCACGGCACCCCACGGGGTACCGGGCGGGGTCATGGATTTCACCACACCCAGGCTGAACAGCGGCGAGTCGCGGAGCAGCATCATCAGGCCCGCGCCGCCCACGTTCCAGGTGGCCTGGGTGATCTCGGGTGCCAGCGCGAACACGCTGGCGCCCTGCACACTGCCGAAAGAGTGACCGATGTACAGAATGCGCGACACGTCGAGATCGGGCTGACCGTCGGGGGCGGGGTTCCCGCTCGCATCCAGCGGCAAGAGGTCGAGTGACGCGAGCGATCCGATGAAGCGCACCAGCTCGAGCTGATCCAGCGCCATCTGCCGAAAGTTGTCCCGCGCGCGGCCGATGTCGAACTCGAGAGAATCGGGCTCGACGCCGAAGAAGCCGAACGCGCTCGACACCACCGAGTCGCCGCCCTTGCCCCGAGCGCCGTGCTCGGGTGAGTCGATGGCGATCACGGCGACCCCCTTCGGCGCGACCGCCGCCAGCCGTTCGGCGGTGCCCCAGGAACCGTCTTTGTCGCCACCCAGACCGTGCTGGTAGATGACCACCGGGCGCGGCCCGGTCTCGGTCGCCTTCGAGAATGCCAGGAAGGTCTCGAGCTCTACCGTCTTCTGGACCACGGGTGCGCCCTGCGGGCCGAGCTGCCACTTTCCGTCGGGCTTTGCCTTGCGGAACTCGGGGGCGGGGAAGCTGGTCTTGAAGCGCACGCGCACGTCGGGCGCCTTGGGCGCGGTCTCGACGGCCCAGCTGGCCAGCGCCGCCGGCGCCGGCGCAGCACGCCGTTCTTTGGCGGCCGCCAACAGCCCGCGCTGCACGCTGGCGGTCGTGAAGAGCGTGGCCGCGACCACGTGCTCGGGGCTGGTGCCCACCACGGTTGCCGCGGCATCGAGCGCCGAGCGAAGCTCGACGTCGTAGGGCTGGTCCGAGCTTTCCAGTGCCCGACGCATGCTGCTGGAGCGGGCCACGCGCGAGCCGTCTCGGGCCGAGAGCTCGTCGGTGACGGCAAACACGTAGCGGTGCTCGGGCAAGAGCGGCACCGCCGGCTCGGCGAGCAGGGTGTAGTCGTCGCTGGGAAAGTCGACGTCTTTTGCCTGCTCGAAATAGCGGGGCACGAGGCCAATCGCCGTGCCGCTCTCGACCTCGACCAGGAACAGCGGCGTGCCGGACTGGGTGTACTCGCTGGCGTCTTTGATCGGGTCCACGATGGGCGGGTCGGCGTCCGGCATCTTCACCAGGCCCCGCGGATCGATGGGCCCCGAGAGCCTCACGCCGATGCCGCCGCTGGTCGAGAACCCGTCCAGCTCGTTCAGCTGGGCGAGCGTGGTCGGGTAAGAGGTGACCAGCTGATCGGCGGTGTTGTCTTTGCCCAGCCGGACGCGCAACCCGGTGGCCGTGGTCGGATCGGCAACCGTGTAGCGATTCGACGGGAACAGCGTGAGCTCGGTCTCGGCAGGCTCGCCGTAGAGCACCACCACGGGCGAAGCCGCGGGCTCTTCGTCCGAGCCACAACCCCAGAGCCCGAACAGCGCGCACGCCACCACCACACGACGCGTCATCGGACCAGGGTACCCGAATCTCAGCGACCGCGCTTGGCGGCCACCGGCTCGAGCAGCTTGGCCAGTGCTCGCTGCACTGCCCGCGGATCGGCTCCGCCGCGCTTCAGCGCCAGCATGCGCGTGGTGCCCATCACGATCACGGCCAGCGCCTTCGCGTCCAGGTCGTCGCGAATGGTTCCGTCGGCTTGGCCCGCGCGCAACGTGCTGACCACGAACACGCGCGTTTGGTCGATGCACTTCTGGAGCCGCGCCACCGCGGCAGGCGGGAGCGCGAGCTGGAACTGCTCGGACGAGACGAGCTGAAGCACCCCGACCTGGCTGGCCACGGCGGTGCTGCGGGCCTCGACGAAGCGCGCCAGCCGGGCACGGGGCGGCAGCCCCTCGGGCGGGAAGGTGCCCGCCAAGAGCCGCTCGACCCGAGCCACCACCGCGTCCAAGAGCGCGTCGAGGGTGGGAAAATGTCGGAAGATCGCGCCGCTGGTGATGCCCACGTGCTGGGCCAGGGCCCGGGTGGTGAGGGCCGTGATGCCGCGCGTCGCGATCAGCTCGAGGGCGGCGCTGGCCAGCTCTTCCTGCCGCTCTCCGGTGGGGCGGCGAGTGGTCCGGGGGCTTGACATGCCTGTAAGTAAGCGCTTACTTACTAGCATGTCAAGCCTGCTGCGGGTGGTTCGAAGGCTGATCGGGCCCATGGCCCTGCTGGGCGCCGTGGCGTTCGCGATCTGGTTCCGGCTCGGTCGGCCCGTCGCCGCGCGCCCCCTGCGGGTCGACCGCGGCACGGTGGTGCTCGAGGCTTTCGGCCGCGGCACCATCGAGAGCCAGCGCGAAGCGGCCGTGGGGTTCGACCTGATCGGGCGCCTGAGCGAAGTGCTGGTCGACGAAGGCGACCGGGTGAGCCTGGGTCAAGAGCTGGCGCGCCTCGAGACCAGCCAGGCCGAGGCCGATCTGCGCCTGGCCAAGACCGGGATCTCGGCCGCGCGGGCGTCTCTCGAGCGGCTTGCCGCGGACGAGAAGCGGGCCAGGGCGCTGGTGAGCGCCGCCGAGCGTGACTCGCAGCGCACCTCGGCGCTGTCGGCAACCGGCGTGGTGTCGGCACAGCAGAAAGACGACGCGAGCGACCGACTGCGGGTGGCGCGCGCCGATCTCGACCGCGTGCTGGCCCAGCGCGCCGAGGCCACTCGCGGCATCGACGTGGCGGCCAGTGGCGCCAAGCAGAAGCAGGTGGCGATGGTGCGCGCCACGCTGCTGGCGCCCTTCGAGGGCCTGGTGACCCGCCGCCTGCGCGAACCGGGCGACACGGTCACGGTGGGCTCGACCGTGCTGCGCATCGTCGACCCCACGCAAACCTACGCGCGCGCCGCCATGGACGAGTCCGTGCTCCACGATCTCTCCACGGATCAGCGCGGCTGGCTGTGGTTTCCGGGCGCCGCCGAGCCCGTGCCCGGCAAGGTGACCCGCATCGCGTGGGAGGCAGACCGCCAGACCCACGAGGTCTTCGCCGAGCTCACCCCGGACAAGCTGGAGCGGCGCGTTGCCATCGGTCAGCGGGTCGACGCCCGGGTCGAGCTGGCGAGGAAAGAGAACGCCCTGCGGGTGCCAATCGCCGCCATCTTGCGCGACGGCAGCGGGGCATACGTGCTGGTCGATCGGAGCGGGCGCGTGACGCTGGAGCGACCGCGCTTCGGGATCAGCGGGCGCGAGCACGTCGAGGTGATCGAGGGGCTGGCCGAAGGGGACACGCTGCTCAGCCCGCCGTCGCCCGGCGCCAAACTGAGCCCTGGCCGGCGCTGGAGGGCCCAGTGAACCTCGCGCTGCGCGACGTCCGCCGCCACCTGGCGCGCTTCGTGGGCACCGCTGCGGGCATCGGCCTCTTGGTCAGCGTGGTGGTCGCCATGCAGGGCATCTATGCCGGCATGGTCGACGACGCGACGCTCTTGACGCGGGCCGTGGGCGCCGACCTGTGGATCGTGCAGCGCGACACCCGTGGGCCGTTCGCCGAGGCTTCGCGGGTGGATCCCAGCATCGAGGCGCGCGCGGCGGCGGTGCCCGGCGTGCGCCGCGCTCGCGCCTACACCTATCAGCTGATCCAACGCGAGCACGCCGGCAGCGTGATGCGCATCGCGCTGGTGGGCCTGAGCTGGCCCGACGACACCGGGGCGTCGCTCTCGCTGGTGCGGGGGCGCCCGCTGTCACAGCCGCACGGCGAGATGGTGGTCGACGCTTCGCTGGGGCTCGACGTGGGCGAGACGCTGGTGCTGGCCGACGAGCCCTATCGCATCGTCGGGCTGACCAAGAACGCGCTGACCTCGGGCGGGGATTCGGTGGCGTTCATGACCGTGGCGGACTCGCACCAGGTCGCCGCCGAGCAGCCCGCCGAGGCCATCACCCTGGAGCGGCAACGGGTCGCCGAACGACTGCGCCGCACGGACCTGGGTCGTGGCCAGCCCGCGCTGGAGGATCTGGCGCTGGACTCGCGCTGGCGCGCGCCGGCGCTGGCAGCGCCGCCGCTGGCTGCCGTGCTGATCGAGGCCGACCCGCAACGCGTGGACGAGGTCCGCCACACGCTGGCTTCGTGGGGCGACATCTCGGTCTACTCGCAGGCCCAGGAAGAGGACCTCTTGCTGGGCGGCGTGGTGGCGCGGGCGCGGATGCAGATCGGGCTCTTCACGCTGATCTTGACCCTGACCGCGACGGTGATCGTGGCGATGGTGATCTACAACCTGACGCTCGAGAAGACCCACGACCTGGCCATCTTGAAGCTGATGGGCGCGCCGAAGCCCAGGCTGCTGGGGATGGTGCTGCAGCAGTCGTGGTTGCTCGGCGTCTTGGCCTATGCCATCGCGTTCGCCCTGGGCCAGGTGGTGTATCCGGCCTTCCCGCGGCGGGTGGTGATCACCGAGCTGATCGCGGTGGCGGCACCTGCCGTGGTGTTCGTGGTGGTCAGCTTGGCGAGCGTGCTCGGGCTGGCCCACGTGATGCGCGTCGACCCAAGTCGCGCGCTGGAGGGCTGACCATGGGCAACGCGGTGGAAGCGATCGGGCTCGGCAAGACCTACGGCGACGGGACCGCCCAGGTGACGGCGCTGGCAGACGTGAGCCTGGCGCTGGAGCGAGGGACCGTGGCCGCGCTGCTCGGCCCGAGTGGCGCCGGCAAGTCGACGCTGGTCAAGGCCCTGGGCTTGGTCTCGCTGCCGGACGCGGGTGAGGTGATCTTCGACGGTCGCCCGGTGGTGAAGGACGGCGTAGCGCTCACCGACGTGTCACGCCTTCGGCGGCTGCACCTGGGCTTCGTGTTCCAGAAGGCGAATCTGGTCTCGTTCTTGAACGCACGTGAGAACGTCGAGGTGGCGTGCGAGCTGGGCGGCAAGGCCGACGGTCGGAGACGCGCGCTGGACTTGCTGGCCTACCTGGACGTGACCCACCGCCAGTCGGCGTACCCCGAGACGCTGAGCGGTGGCGAGCAGCAGCGCGTGGCGATCGCGCGCGCCCTGGCCAACGAGCCCTCGCTGATCCTGGCCGACGAGCCCACGGCGGCGCTGGACAGCGTGCGCAGCCGCGCGGTGATGGAGCTGTTCCGGAAGGTGGCCCACGAGCGCGGCGCCGCCGTGCTGGTGGTCACCCACGATCACCGCGCGCTCGACGTGTTCGACGTACTCTACGAGATGGAAGATGGTCGGCTCAGGCCACACTGAGCGTCACTCGAACTCGAGCCGCCAGCGTATGTCGGCGCCCAGGTTGCCCAGCGAAGAGCTCGAGATGTCGTTCACGTTGTCGTACGAGCCTTCGAGGCTGACGCGGTTGTTCAAGCGCCACTCCAGGTTCGAGCGGATCTCGCGAGACTCGGCCAGGCCGCTGGTCACGTTGGCGCGAATGCGCTCGGCCAGGCGTTTGCCGATGGTGACGGTGGGCTCGGTGCGGCCCGTGCGTGACGAATACGCGCTGCCGAAGCGGAACTCGTCGATCAGCGGCAGCGCCTCGGCCACCGCGCGATCGGCGCCGCTCAGCGTGCCCAGGGCCTCGAGCGCCACCGACTCGCCCACGCTGGCGCTCTGGGCCTGATCCAGCTCTGCGCGCGTCAGCCCCACGGTGAGCAGCAAGAAGATGTCGTCTTGCGCCAGCGCGGGGTCGCTGGTCAGGTCGATGGCCAGCTTGTCGGCGTCGCCGTGGGCGCGCATCGCGATGCGCCAGCGCCCGCCCTGGGCGGCGGTGCCGCCCTGAGCCGAGCCGCCGGTGGGTGCGGCGGACCCGCCCTTGTCGGCCGAGCTGGACTCGCTGTACCGCCGGTACTCGGTGACCGCCGTCACGTCCACCTGGGGCGCGATGCGCGTGACGTCGTCGAAACGCACCACGCCCTGACGGATCTCGAACTCGTTGCGGCGCAGCTTGATGGTCCCGCCCTGCTTGAGCTTCACCTCGCCGCGCAACCCGAAGCGCTGGTTGGTGCCCGCCAGCGTCAGCCCCTCGGGCTCGAGCAAGAGCTCGGCTTCGATCAGGTTGTTGCGCAGCTTGAGCGCGCGGTCGCTCTTGAGCGTGACGTCGAAATCCAGGAAGTCGTCAGCCGGATCGTAGGCCTCGAAGGTGGTGCGCTTGCCACGCTGGGCCAAGGTGGCAATGTCGGCGGTCATCACCACCGGTCGGGTGTACTCGAACGATTTCAGCAAGACGTTGCCAGTCAGTCGCGGCAACGTGCGCTCCACCGCGTCCGAGGCGGCGGGTTCCCACTTGATGGCCAGGTCGCCGTCCACACTGCCCTTCACCCCTTCGGCCAGGGGTAACGCGATGTCGCGAGCACGGATCAGCCCGGTCAGCGTTCCGAGCTGAAAGCCCTTGAGGGGCGCGCTGCCGCTTACGGCCAGCGACCCGCTGCCGACCTTGGCCGAGCCCCGAGTCAATCGCAGCTCGTCGTTGTCGACGAGAAGCGAGACCCTCACGTCGGTGATGGGCGAGAAACCGCGAAGCTGCAGCTCACCGCCGTCGAGGTCGAAGCCGCCCTGATAGCGCAGCGCGGCCGCCGGACCGGTGACCTTCAGCCCACCGGCCAGCTTGCCCTTCACGCTCTGCACCCGGGGAAGTGCGCCCGAGAGCTTCTCGAGATCCATCGGTCGCAGCGTGAGCGAAGCATCGACGGTAGAGGTCTTCCCCAGGTCGCCGACGCTGCCCTTCACGTCGAACACGCTCTCTTGCCGGCTGGGGGTGCGGATCGCCAGCGCCAGGGCGGGGAAGGCCAGCTTGCCGTCGCCGAGCGCGATGGGCTTCGAGCCCGGCAAGACCTCTGCCTCGAGCCCCCCGCGCCCCAGCGTCATGCGCTCGATGCTGAGCGAGCCTCGGGCGGCGCTGGGCCGATCGAGCGCGAGCTCGTCGATGGCCATCTTTCCGCTCAGCTTGCCGGTGGTCTTGGCCGACCCGGCCGCCGGCGACAGCTCGGCGAAGGCGCCGATGTCGAGATCCTTGAAGGCGATGGCCCCCTTCGCGGTCTTCTTGCGCTGGCGCGTCACGCGCAGATCGTCGAGGCCGATCTGGCCGCCGAACATCTTTCCGCCCACGTGGAAGACGCCGGCCACCGGATCGGACTCCCACTCGGCGCGATCGAACGGCGCCGTGACCAGCCCACCGCAGCGCGAGCGCCCGACGACCTTCAGCGGGCGCTTGACCGGCCGAAGCGTGACCGACAGGTCGGAGGCAGGCAGCGTCTGGCTGCCGACGCGCATCGGCGACACGCGCAGGTGGCTGGTGAACGCCAGCTCGTCCACCGTGCCCTCTACCTCTGCGATGCCGCTGCCGCGGGCGTCGAGCAGCGCACCCAGGGTGCCGAAGCTGTCGATCTTCGCGAGCGGAACCGAGGTCCCGACCAGGTTGCCGCGCACCACGCCCCCCTGACGCATGCTGAGCGACCCGAGCACGGTGCCCGTGCCCTTGGTGAGGGTGATGCTGGGCACGTCCATCTCGATGCCCAAGTAGCTGGCGTCGCGGTCGACCCAGCGGAAGTCGAAGTCGGCGCGCCCCGAATCGTACTTTTCTTCGAACAGATCCAGGTTCTTCATGTCCACGCGCGCGAGCACGCTGAGCAGGCCCCCACCACAGCGGTCTTTGCGGCCGCCCAGGTCATAGTGGACGCGAGCATCGACCTTGCCCTGGCCGAAGATCGGATCGAAGCGCGGGTCTTGATCGAACGAGAACATCGCCAAGAAGTCCCGAACGTCGAAGCGCTCGGCCTGCAGGGTTCCGTCCGCGATCACCGTGGAACCGCTGTCGAAGTCGAGGCGACCGGTGGAAATCACGAAGTCGCTCTTGCCCTTCTTGCCGTGCACGTCGAAGAAGTCGACCACCAGCGGGCGGAAGCGAACCTTGCCGCTCTTGATGTCGCCCAGCGGGAAGCCGCCGAACTCGAACTTCGCGATGGCAATGTCGCCGGTCAAGAGTGGGTCGCCCATCTTGCCCGCCATCTGCACCGACAGCTCGGCGGACCCGGCCCAAGGAATGTCCACCAGCGGGCTCACGTCCGACAGATCGATCTTCGAGCCCTTGGCGACCTTGATTTCGATGTCGTTGTGGAACCCGATGCTGACCAGCTGCGCGGCCAGCGTGCTCTTTCCGAAGCTGGCGCGAACGTCGTAGAACTCGAGGGCGTCGGGGCGCACGCCGAAGCGGCTGCGAATGCTGGCGGCGCGCACGCCGATCATGTGCTTGCGGGCGGGGTCGTGGTAGGCGCGGTTGAAGATCTCGAAGTTGCTGGTCTCGGCGGCCAGGTCGCCGTCGATCCGCAGCGGCGCAAGCGTTCCCTTGATCTTGGTGACGCGAGTCTTGTCCAGACCCCAGGCAACTATGGTGTTGGGCGTCACGCCCAGGTCACGCATCATCGTCGAGAACGAGACGCCGTTGCCGTCCACCCGCGCCGCGGTGATCGGTGCGCCCGGCTCCATCGGGTCGATGCGCACGTCGCTCACCACGATCACGCCGTCCGAGAAGCCCATCTCGAAGCGCGAGATCTCGACGCGGTCGTTCTCGAGCGCTGCGTCCACCTCCAGCTTCTTGGCGAGTCGGTAGACGTCGATCTGCACGTCGCCGCCTCGCACGCGGCCGCGCAGCTCGGGCAGCTTGGTGCGGCCGTCCCAGCGGACGTCACCGGCAAACGCCACCCAGCCCGCCAGCGGGCCCATCTTCACGTAGCGGTTGGTGATGCTGACCGGTGCACGCACCACCACGTGGCCGTCGATCAGCGGGGTCTGTCCGGCCCGCGGCTCGAACCGCACCTGTGACATCCTGAGGGCCACGCGCGCTGCGCTCGGATCTTCTTCAGCCACGCATGCCGGGCGGGTGTTCTCGCCCGGGTCTTGGTCCGCGACGCCCAGCAGCGTCAGCCGCCGCACCAGCAGCTTGTCGCCCTCGACCCGGACGCGCGCGTCGAGCTGGCAGAGCACGTCTTCGTCCCAGGCGGTGAACGTGAACTCGCGCTCGCCCGCGCGATCGAGCTCGCCACGCCGGTTGGGCGCGCCGTCGGCCGCGGCCAGCGTGACCTTGCGCGGGGTCTTCACCAGCGTCTCGGCGGCGCGCACGCCGATCTCGAAGCTTGGACCCGGGTCGGTGAACACGTCCACGTCCATCGGTCCGGTCGTGACCCGATGACCGTCCACGTCGAGATCGATCTCTGCCTCGGTCACACCCAGCGAACCGAACGGGGCGCGCGCGCTCTTCTGCGTGGGCGCGGTCCGCTCGGGAAGCCGATACGAGAGATTCACCAGCTTGCCGCCCTGCACCACCACGCGGGCTTTGGGCCGCTGGATCTCGACCTCGCCCACGTCGAGCCGACCCGCCAAGAGCGAGAAGAAGCGCGGCCGGACGGAGGCGCTCTCGGCCACCAAGAAGGGTGCGCCGCCGTCGGACGAGGGCACGGTCAGGTCGTGCAAGGCCACCTTCAGCGGCAAGAGCTGCATCTCGACCCGGAAGCTCGCGGTCACGCCGAGCTCTTGCTGCAGCACCCGGGAGGTCTCGCGCGAGGCCCAGTCGAGCACGGGTCGCGAACGCACCGCGACGGCCAGCGCCAGGGGCACCACGCCGATCAGGGCGAACAGGGCGCACAAAAGCCTCGCCAGCAGGCGGCCGAAGTCGATGGGGCGCCGGTGCGAGGGCATGCAGGTTGGACGTGGAAGCGTACCGCGCGCGCCAAATTACCGGCGGTTCGGCATGTCATTTCGCGACCTTGCGCGTCAGGTCTCGCGAAAAACCGAGCCCCCGCCGTCTACCTGAGGCCGTAGGTGGCCACCACGGGGTCGTGGTCACTGGCGGCGTTCACCGCGCCGCCGTGGACGATCTGGACCGAGGCCGCGTCGAGCAGGCTGGTCGCCACCGGGTCGCAGAGCTGATCGTCGAACAATTCGGGGTTTCCGCCGAAGGTCACGCTGTAGCGATCCGCAGCGGGCAGCGCCGCCGTCGCACTCGACAGCAAGAACGGCGCGATCCCCGCCAGCGCGTTCATGGGATCGGAGCCCGGGGTGGAGTTGAAGTCGCCCAGAACCACGATCGCTGCGTTGGGATCTGCGAGCCGGACGCCGGTGCCGATCTTGCGGGTCTGCTCGGCTTCGGCCACGCGCTTGAGGGCGCTCTTGGGGTCGCCATCTTCGGCCTTGAAGTGGATGCCCAGCAAGGCCAGGTGCCGACCGTTTACGTTCAAATGCACCTCGAGCACGTCGCGGGCGAACTTGAAGGTCTGCGTGGGGTCGGACGCCGCCTTGAAGTACTCGTCTTTGTGTGAAGGCCCGATCTGAAAGGGCAGCGCCGAGAGCACCGCGATGTCGATGCCGCGCGGGTCGTTGCCCTGGGTGATCGCCTGGTGGGGGAAGCCGGCCAGCTTCGCGGCAAGGTCGCTCACCACGTTCTGGTTCTCGACCTCTTGCAGCATCAAGACGTCGGGCTTCACGCCGCCGACGACGGTGGCGATGGCCGCCAGCTTGGCCTGATAGTCCGTCGTGGAGAGGATGGTCTCGTCCGCGACGGCGACCTCGGGGCTGTCTTTCTTGTCGTTGTAGAGGTTCTTGACGTTCCAGGTCATCACCTTGAGCGGCTGGGGCGGCCCCGCCTCGATGTCGGTGGCGGCGTCCGGCGGGCCGGGCTCGGCGTCCTGGGTCGGAACGGAGAAGTCCTGCTCGGTGCCGGGGCAGCCGACCGCTGCCAGGCACAGGGGAACGAGCAGCGCGGCGAATCGGCGCATCGGGGTCGAGCATGGCGCATCACCGCGCGCGCGGTAAGGTCATTTCTCACGAGACTGTGCTAAAGGGCCGACCCCTTCGCCCGACCCCATGACCGAGACGCAGACCCTCGCGAACAAAACGCGCGCCATGGACGCGCTGGAGCGGGCCGCAGAGCTCGCCGAGCGCGGCGTGAGCAGCCGCCCGGTGGTGCTGGTGGCAAGCGGTGATCTCGATCCGCTGGTGACCACGGACGTGCGACCGCTGCTCGACCGCGTGATGATGGGCGAGCACGCCGACGAGGGCCTGGATTCGCTCTTGACCACCGGCGTGCTCGACGTGCTCTTGCCCGAGGTGAAGGGGCTGGTGGGGTTCGGCGACGGCGAATGGCGCCACAAAGACGTGTGGAAGCACACCAAGCAGGTGGTGTGTCAGGCCGTGCCCCGCATCGAGGTGCGCTGGGCGGCGCTGCTGCACGACATCGGCAAGGTCAAGACGCGCAGCATCGACGAGCACGGCGAGGTCCACTTCTTCGGCCACGCCGAGGTGGGCGCGCGAATGTTCGACAAGCTGGAGCGGCGGCGGCGGTTGTTCGCGGCGGAAGAGGAGCTGCGTTCGACCATTCGCTTCTTGGTGCTGCACCACCTGCGCGCCAGCCAATACGACGGCAGCTGGACCGACAGCGCAGTGCGGCGCTTCGCTCGCGAGATCGGGCCACACCTGGACGACCTGCTCTGCCTGTCGCGCGCCGACATCACCACCAAGCGCCCCGAGAAGAAGCGGCGCGGGATCGGTTACATCAACGAGCTGGCCGCGCGCATCACCGACCTGGCCGCTGAAGACGCCAAGCTGCCCCCGCTGCCCACCGGCGTGGGCAACGACATCATGGCCACGTTCGGCATTCCGCCCTCGAAGAAGCTGGGCGACATCAAGCGCGCGCTCGAGGCCGCGGTCGAGGCGGGCGAGATCCCGGGCCAGCAAGAGAGCGCGTTCTACCTGCAGTTCTTGGCCGAGAACAAAGGCCGCTTCGGGCTCTAGCCTAGCCCCGCCGGGCCACTCTGAGCCCGGTGGCGATGCCCCGGACCACGTTGCGGAAGCCCTCGACCGCTCGGCTTTCGGCGGCGGGCACCGGTGCCGGACGCGGCTCGAGCCACTCGGCGATGCCGCCGCCATCGAGCACCCCCGCGAGCCCGTACACGCGGGTGCGATCGAGCGGGATGCCGGCGGCCTGGGACGCGGCCAGATCTTCGGCCAGCGCGTGCGGCCCGGGATAGCGTTCGCCGGCGTCGATGCCCTCGCCGTGCTCGCCGACCACGCCCAGGTCGATGCCGGCGCGGTCACCGAAGCGCTGGACCGCGGTGCGGGCGTACGACTGCACCAGCGCGGGCCCGAACCAGGTACCCACCAGCTGGGCGATCGGCGTCTGATAGACCATGAAGCTGACCTCGTCCCAGTCGATACCGCTCACCGGGATCGAGAGCGCATCTTCCAGTGTGGCGTCGTGCTCGGATTGGTCGAGCACCACCGGATAGGTCACCGCGTGGGTGAACACGCCTTCGCGCTTGAGCGTCTGCACCGTGCGCGCCAGGCTGGACCGCGCCTTGGCGAAGCGCGTGGGGGTGACGTTGTCGCGAAGCAGCGCCAGCGCCCGGTCGGGGCGACCCCGCGCGCGCGTGCGAAGCGCCTCGCTGTATTGGAAGTCGGGCTCGAGGTCGAACGACACCTCGCGGAACTCGGGACCGCCGCGCCGCGCGCGCCAGGCGGTGAGCGCGCGCATCAGGTCACTCACCTCCGCGACGTTCTTCTCGCCCAGCCAGTAGCCGTGCGCCTTGGAGAGCAGCGGCCAGAGCCGAACCGGAACGCCGGCCTGGGCAGCCTTGCGCGTGAGCCGCGCGAAATCCGCGTCACCCAGCCGCACGCTGGGCAGCGAGAGCCCGATGCCGAGGCCGCTGGCGGCCAGTGGCTCGAGCGCCGCTTCGACGGCGGCGTCGTCCATCGACTCGGCCCAGAGCGACAGCGGCATGTGCGCCTGATTCTTTCACCGCTCGCGCCCCTGTGGAAGCTTCGAACCCTAGAGCGCTGGGGTGGGCTTCGGCGTCGGGGCGCTGCCCAGCTTCGCCGACGCCGAGCGACCCACCACGCTGCGGCGGACGGCAGAGAGCGGAGCGCCGTCGTCGAGGCGCGTACCGCCGGCGCCCGAGACCACGCCCAGCTGCCGCCAGAGCGCGTCGAGATCCACCGGGCGGCCGCGCTGGGCATGCGCCGCCGCCAGCGGCGCCAGGGCGCGCACGCCGGTGGCGCGGTCGCACAGCTCGAGCGCACGTTCCAGGGGCCAGACCTCGCTGGCGTGCCCCCCCGCCGCGCGCACGCTGCGAAGGCCATCCTCGAGGCCGCGAGCCCCGGCGCTGTGCCGACGCACCTCGAGATCCGCCAGCATCACCAAGATGGCGCCGCCCCAGTACACACCCGAGAAGTCGTCGGCGCGCTCCAGGCCCTGCCGCTCCACGGCGTGCAGACCCCGCGGCATGGCACGGGTGAACTCTTCCCACACGCTCTCTTCGGTGATGAAGCCCGCGCGCGCGCGGATGATCGGCTCGAAGTAGGTCGCGAGCCCCTCGTCGAACCATTTGCCCTCACCCGAGAAGCTGGGCACCCCCAGGTGAAAGAGCTCGTGCACCAAGATCCAGTCCTGGTAGAGCGCCTGGCGCGGGGTGTTCTCGCCGACCAAGAGCGCGATGCCGGGCGCGCTCTCGGGCAACACCTTGCCGAACACCACCCGATCGCGGCCGGGCACCACGACCACGGTGATCTGCACGCGGGGCACGGGAAACCCGTGCCAGAAGTCGGCCACGGCGCGCGCCGAGTCGGCGACCCAGCGCGCGACTTCGTCTCGACCGGCGGCAAGCCGCCCGTCGGTGAACGCCAGCGTGATGCGCGAATCACCCACGGCCAGCGTGCGAGAGTCGAACTGCCCGAAGAGCGCGTAGGTGCCGACCGGGATCTCGTGGGCGTCGAGCCGATATTCGTCACCCGCTCGCGTGAGCCCGGTCGCGAAGCCGAAGCCCTTCGGCGTCTCGACTCGCAGCCGCACCGGCACGTCGAGCGCGAGCGGCTCGGGTCGGACGAGCCAGGTGGAAACGGGCGCCACCAGGGACGAACCCGAGCGCAGCGCCACGTCGAAGCTTCCGCTGGTCGCGGCCACCGCGTCGAGATCCACACGGTACGAGGTGCGCGCCTCGGTCGGGCCAACCCGAGACGTGCGGTCGGAGATGTGCGCCAAGCTGGCCGGCTCGCTGGCCACGAACCCGGTGAAGCCCGCACCGTGACAGCGCACATCCACGTCGAGCAGCAGGGGGCGCTCGCGCGTCACCCGCGCGCGGGCATCGCACCAGCGTGGGCTGGCCGCGCCGGGAGAGGCCGGGGACCGCGCACACGCCGCGACGAGAGCCGCGGAGAGCAGCGCGGCCCCGCGGGTCACGGGGCCGCCTCGGCCGGGGGCTGGGCCGCCAAGCCCTTGGCAAAGGCCAGCGAAGCGTAGGGCAAGACCAGCCCCGGCAGGCCCTGCTTCGGCGCCAGCTGACCCACCAGCCCGAACAGCAGCACCAGCGTGCGCTCCACATAGAAGTAGCCGTCCGGGTACTCCACGCTCTTCATGATCTCGCGCAGCTGACCCTTCACCTGCTGGTAGCCGTTGACCGTCAGCTTCTCGACGGTCTCGCGATCCAGCTGGGCAAAGTCGGTGATGTTCACGCTCGCCAGCATCTTCAAGTAGTCGCGCCCCACCCGGGCCAAGAGCTCGCGATCGCCGCCCTCGGCGACGAACCCCATGCGCTCGAGCCCGGCCAGCACCTGATCGTCGCTGCGCGTGATGGCGCCCAGCACCACCATGCGCATGCCGTCCGCCAGCTCGGGCGTGACCTCTTCCACCGCGCCATAGTCCAAGATCACCAGCTTGGGCCCCGGGCGAACCAAGAAGTTCCCCGGGTGCGGGTCGGCGTGGAACACCTGATGCTCGAGCAGCATCGCGAAGTAGCACTCGGTCAGCAGCTTCGCGACCGCCTCGGTATCGATGCCCTGCTGCTTCAGCTTGGCAAAATCGGTGATCTTGATGCCCTCTTCGAAGGTCATGGTGAGCACCCCGCCGCCGGTGAGCTCGTCCACGATGGCGGGGACGACCACGTCGTCTCGCCCCGCGAAGATCTGCCGCAGGCGCGCCATGTTCTTGCGCTCGTTGGCATAGTCCGTCTCGCGCGCGAGCATGGCTGCCAGCTGGTCGAGCACGCGCTCGAAACGGGTGATGGGGAATAGCCGGCGCACCACCGGCATGATCGAGCGCAGCACGCCCAAGTCCCGACGGATCAACGTCTCGATGCCCGGGTACAAAACCTTCACCGCCACCGCTTGCCCGTCTTTGGTGACCGCGCGGTGCACCTGCGCCAGCGACGCGGCCGCCAGCGGCTCGCGCTCGAATTCGGCAAAGCGCAAGAGCGGATCGTCGCCCAGTGCTTCGCGCAGGCGCTCTTCGATCTCGTGAAAGGGCTGCGACGGCACCTTGTCTTGCAGCTTCTCCAGCGCCTCGCCATAGGCCCGCGGCAAGAACGTGCCGATCACGCTCAGCACCTGACCGACTTTGATGAACACCCCCCGCAGCCGCATGAAGCCGTTCACCAGGCGGCGAGCGTTGGCGCGGTGCACGCCCTCCCAGCGCGAGGCGATGCGCCTTCCGCCCAGGACCTTGGCCGCGAGCCAGTGCAGCCCGTACGACGCGAAGATCGTCCAGAACATGAACAGGGCGCGGAGGGTGCGAAGCACGAGCAGAGTCAGCCTACAGCAGGCATCGGGGGCGCCCCGGGGCGATGAAAATGCCGCGGCGTTCCATAGCCAAATTTCCACGCGAAATCGGTGTGATCGACGGATCGGGCTGATTCAAAGGGGGCGCGTCACGTACCCCCGTAGTCAAGAGGGTATTTCCATCCGGAATATTTTGAATAGACTGGGCCGCCGTGCCTAAGCCCGCGAAAAGACCGGCACCGTCCAGCGGCGAGCTGATCCGGCGCGGGTTGGCGCTCGGCCTGCTCGGTGTCGCGGGCGTCGCGATCGTGAGCGGCCTGCGGGCCGAGCCGGCGTCCCGCGCGGCGGCGTTCTTCCGGCGCTTCACCGCGCCGACGGCCACCGCCGCGCCCGTGGCGGTGCAGCCAGCGCGCGCCCAGCGACTGCGCGCCGAGCCGCTCAGCGACGAGCTGAAGAAGAAGGGCTATCACGAGTGCTTCCCCCACGACCCGATGGGGCTCGGGCCCTACACCCCGTTCAAGAACCTGACCACGGGGCGCATCGCCATTCCTCAGCGCGGCGGGCACACGCCCGACATGGGTTTCGACGTGCTGATCCAGTTCCACGGTCACAGCCCGGTGCGGAAGACGTTCGTGCAGGTCACGCGGGGGCTGGTCTATGTCGGTATCGACAAGGGCCTGGGAAGTGGACCGTACTCGGACGCATTCGGAAACCCAGACGTGTTCACCGCGCTGCTCAAGTCCATCGATGCGGCGCTGAAGCGCCACACCGGCGATCAGCGCGCACACATCCGCAAGCTGGCGCTCTCGGCGTGGAGCGCGGGCTACGGCGCGGTGAACGAGATCCTGAAGTATGGCGACGATCGCGTCGACGCCGTCGTGCTGCTCGACGGGCTGCACGCTGCGTGGAACCCAGCCGCGGCGTCCCGCGACGCGGGCGTCAGCTCGCTGTCCAGCTTGCCGCTCGGACCGACCTTCCGCTTCGCCAAGAAGGCGACGCGCGGCGAGAAGCTATTCGTGTTCACCCACTCCGAGGTCGTGCCCGAGACGTACCCGTCCACCCGTCAGACGGCGGACCTCTTGCTGGCCGAGGTGGGGGTGACCAGAACCGAGATTCCGCCGGGAAACGAGCGATTTTCCCAGACGTCGACCGCCGACGTTCAGGGCTTTCACCTGTGGGGCTTCCGGGGCGGAAACGAGCACGCGCACTGCAGCCACGTCCCCCACATCGAGCGCGCAGTGCACTTGCTGGAAGAGGCGTGGCAGACGCCGGCGATGGATCGCAACGTGCCGTTTTCTCCCGCGCCGGTGCTGGGGGTGCCGTTGGCTGACGACACCAGTGCTGCGCCGAACCCGCTGACTGCAGCCCTGGCCGCCACGCGCGAGCGCGTCGAGCTGTTGCCCCGCCCGGCGCCGCAAGACGAACCCGAGAGCCCGCAGCCGAACGAGGTCGAGTCACCGCCACCGCCCCCCGCGGCCGAACGACCCCACCCCGAAGAGTGATCACTTGCCGATGGCGTACAGCACGCCTTCGGCAGTCCCGACCAGCAACGTGCCGTCTTCGGCGATGGCCGCCGGGGCGTAGATGGGGCCGTCGGCGTTGTCCCAACCGCAGTTCTTGCCCTTGGCCGGGTGGTCGCGGCCGGCGCGCTTCGAGTCACCGAGGAACAGCTCCCACTCCACCTTTCCGCTGGCCGCCCTCAGGGCGTACACGCTGCCGTCGTAGCGCGGCAGATAGACCAGATCACCGGCCGCCGCCGGCGACGACCACTGTGGGAAGAAGCAGCCACCGATGGTCTCGCGGTAGCGCGTGCGACCGGTCTTGGCGTCGAGCCCCGCGACGTCGCCGGAATAGGGTTCACCGTACACCAGGCGATCGCTGACCAGCACCGGAGTGGAACGCACGTTGCCCCAGTCGCCCGGACCCTTGCCCTTCCACTTCACCGCGCCGCTCTTCTTGTCCAGCGCCAGCACCCCGGGTTGGCCGGTGTAATAGGTGTCGCGACCGAACGTCAGGTAGAGGGCATCTTTGCCGACCACCGGCGGCGAATACGCCACGATGGGCTCGTCGGGCCCCTGGTTGTTCCAGGCGGCGCGCTTCACGATCTTCTTCCACAGCGGCTTGCCGTCCAGGCCCAGGGCTGCCACCTCGCCGCCCTGCGAAGCGACGTAGATGTGCGTGCCGTCGCTGGAAGCCCCGCCCCGGATGGCGCCGGTGAGCTGCACCTTCCACAGCGCCTTTCCGTCCGCGGCGGCAAAGGCGTACACCGTGCCGGTGGCGTCCCCCACCACCACGCGGTCGCCCACGATCAGCGGGTGCGAGTACATCTTGCCCGCACCCTTGGCCTTCCAGGTCACTTTGCCAGACTTCAACTCGAGCGCGTACACGTGCTCGTCGTCCGAGGTGGCGAAGACGTGCGTCTGATTCGCGGCCACGCCATTGGCGTCTTGGTCGAAGTGGGCGAACCACGCGCGCTTGCCGGTGGCCAGCTGATACGCCGACACGCCATCCTTCGGATCGGGCTTGTTGTGCGCAGTGCCCGAGCTGGGGGCGATGACCAGCGTCTTGCCCAGCGCAAGCGGCGAGTTGAGCCACGAGAAGACCCCGACCTCGGCCTTCCACACGATCCGCGGTTGGCGGATCTCGGGGGCGTTGCTCGCACCGCTGCGCGCGTTGTCACCGTGGAACGTGGCCCAACCGCTGGCACTGGGCACGTCGACCGCCACCGCGGGCTCGACCTCGGCCTTGGGGGTTTCGGGCACCGGCGGCGGAACTGCGACCACGGTGGCTGGCGGCGGCGCCTCGCCGGGCTCGGCAACCACCGTGCTTGCGCCAGGGGGCGCGCCCGGCTCGGAAGCAGGCGGCGCCACCGTGGCGCACGAGATCAGCAAGAACGAGGCAACCAGCGTGCGGCGCGGCATGTGCGGACGAAACCGCCACGACGGGCGGTCGTCAAGCGGCGCCGGGTGTGCCATGCTCGGCGCCGAATCGGAGGAGGGCTCGCGGTCAGGTGGCGAAGGACCGTGCACGGACCATTTGTGGCAGCGGGGCGAGCGCAGCGGACGAGACCGCTGTCGCCGTGAGCGCGGCCATTGGCCAGGCGAAGGGGCAGCTGGGCGGCGCCACTCCGCAGCTGGTGTTCGTGTTCACCTCACCGCGGCACCCGATCGAGCAGGTGCTGCGCGAGGCCAAGCGCTTGCTCCCGCGCGCCGACGTGGTCGCGTCGACCACCGCGGGGGAGCTGACCGAGCGCGGGCTGACCCGAGGTGGCGTCGCGGTGATGGCCATCCGCTGGGGCGAGGCCGCCCACGTGGCTTCGGTCGCGGGCCCACCGCTGTCCGACGTCGTGGCGGTGGCCCGGGCGATCGGCGGTCGCTTCTTGGATCACACCCCCGAGCTCGCGCGGCACGCCGCCTGCGTGCTGGTCGGCGACGGGCTCGCGCCCGAGCTCGAGAAACTGGTGGCCGAGCTCCGCAAGTCGCCCCGTCATCGGCACCCCATCGTGGGCGGCGGCGCAGGCGACGACGGCAAGTACGAGAGCACCGCCGTGGGGCTGAACCAGACGGCGCAGGTCGGGGGCATGGCGTGCGTGATGGTCACGTCGACCCGCCCCTGGGGCGTCGGCGTGGCGCATGGTCTGACCCCGGCGACGAAGGCCATGACGGTGACGCGCGCCGCGGGCAACGTGGTACGCGAGCTCGACGGTCGCCCGGCGCTGGACCTCTACCGGGAGTATGCACGGGAGCGCGGCCAGGAGCTCGATCGGCTCGCGCTCCCTCAATTCCTGGTCGAAAACGAGCTGGGCGTGCTGCTGTTCGACGAGGTGGTGCGCGTGCGCGCACCGCTGCGCGCACTGGAAGGCGGCGCGCTTTTCGTGGCGGGCGAGGTGCCCGAGGGCTCGTCGGTGTGCATCGTGCGCGGCAGCGAGACCGAGATCATCACAGCGGCACAGAGCGCCGCCGAAGACGCGAAAGATGCGCTGGACGGTGCACAGCCGGCCGGCGTGTTGGTGTTCTCGTGCGTGTGCCGGGGGCTGGTGCTAGGTGCGCGTTACGCCGAAGAGATCCGCGCGGTGCAGGCGGTGTTCCCCGACGTGCCCATCGCCGGCTTCTCGAGCTATGGCGAGATCGCCAGCACCAAGAGCCGGCTGGACGGCTATCACAACGACACGATCGTGGTCGCGGCAATCCCCGAGTGATCAGCGGAAGGGCAGCTGCCCAAGGTCGACGTTGCCGCCCGAGATCACCACCGCCACCCTGCCCAGGCCAGGCATCGATCGGAACGCATCGGAGAGCACCGCGGCCACCGACACGGCGCCGCTGGGCTCGACCACCAGCTTCATGCGTTCGAACACCAGCCGCATGGCCGTCACGATCTCGTCGTCGGACACGGTGATGATGCGATCGACGTGATCGCGCACCACCGGCCAGGTGTGACGCCCCAGGCCTGCGCACAGGCCGTCGGCGATGGTCTTCGGGTTGTCTTGGGGCAAGAGCTCGCGCGCGGCCTTGCTGCGGGCCGCGTCGTCGGCACCGGCCGGCTCGGCCCCGAACACGCCGACCCCCGGAGCCTGCCCCCGGATCGCCAGCGCGATGCCGCTGATCAGCCCGCCGCCGCCGATCGGCGCGACGATGGCGTCGAGCTCGGGAACCTGCTCCAGCACCTCGAGCGCAACCGTGCCCTGCCCCGCAATCACGTCGGGGTGATCGTAGGGCGGAATCATGACGGCGCCGGTGTCCTCGCCCACCTCGCGCGCCACCCGTTCGCGCGCCGCCAGCGTGGGCTCGCAGGGCACCACGCGCGCGCCATAGCCGATCACCGCGTCACGCTTGACCTGCGGAGCGGTGGTGGGCATCACCACGTGGGCGGGGATGCCGCGCAACTTGGCGGCCAGGGCCAGCGCCTGCGCGTGGTTGCCGCTCGAGTGCGTGACCACGCCGCGCCGAGCCACGTCGTCGGGCAGGCGCATCACCGCGCTCAGCGCACCCCGGATCTTGAACGCCCCCACCCGCTGCAAGTTCTCGCACTTGAAGAAGAGCTTGCGGCTGGCCAACCGGTCGAGCGTGGCGGACGTGAAGATGGGGGTGCGGTGCACCCAGGGCGCGATCGTCTCGCGCGCGGCACGAATGCTGTCGAGAGTCGCTGCGTGCTCGGTCATGATGCCGCGCACGCTACACACGTCAGGGATCCCACATCAACCCGACGCGCAACCCGCCGCGCAGGAACACCGCCGAGGCGCGACCCCCGCTCTCGAAGTAACGTTCCCACGCCATGGCCAGCCCCGCCCAGGGCAAGAAGCCCCGGGTTCGCAGCGCGGCCACGCCGATGGCGCCGCCGAGGCGGACGCCATAGCTGAAGTCGTGGTCGTCGGCCTGGAACAGCGCAACCGGGGCCAGCTCGAGGTCGTAGTGCCACGACACGTCGTGAAAGCGCACCACCACGGGGATGGCTGGGAAGTAGTTGATGGCCAGCTGGGTGGGCACGGCGCCCGGGCGGATCATCGCCCCGCCGCCGAACTCGGCCCCGGCCAGCACGGTGATCGCACCCCCGAAGCCGTAGCCCGGCAAGATCCGACCGGTGCCGCCACCGCCGAAGGTCCAGTCGCCTTCGGTGCGGCGGATCTGGATCATTCCGCCGGTCTCGAGGCTGAGGGTGAAGCGATTGCGGTCGGTCTGCCGCCCGATGAAGTCGGGCTCGGGCTGGACGAAGAACGGGCAGTCGGCGTCGGCTCGCGCCATGGCGTGCTCGAGCGCGCCCAGCTGCCGCTCGACGAACAGCGCTTCCTTGGCCTTGCCGTCGAGGCGGCGACCCGCGAAAACGAACAACTGGCGCGCGCTGCCCAGCTCGCGACTGCGACGAGCAAGCTCGGTCCGCGCCTCGATGCGCGCGGCGGGCGACGTGCGACAGACCGACTGAAGCATGGCCGGCAGCACCTCTTCGTAGGCCGTACGATCGACGAACCAACCCAGGCTCTGCTCGACGCTGACGATGCGCTCGACATCGGCCAAGAGTCCCGCCGCGTCCTGCCCCATGGCCTGTGCGCGCGCGGGCGCCGCCCAGGCCGTCACCAGCGCAACCAGCAACAGGGCACGGGTGAACATGAACCTCGGAAGTCGTGCCGACCCGAGCGGTCGTCGAGTCACCCGCCCGTCAGAGATACGGGCACTGGGTCCCGCAGTCCGTCTGCATGCAGATGAGGATCGGGTTGTAGACGCCGCCGCCAGCGTTGTGGTCGGTGATACAGGTCTTCACGCAGGCGCTGGAGGTATCGGTGGGTGCGGGGCAGGCGCGCGCGCAGGTCACGAACGCCGCACAGTCCGCGTTACCGGCGCATGCGCCAGCCTGCGAGCAGCACTTGCCGGCAAGGCAGGTCTTGCAGTCCGCCGTCTGCCCGAAATCGCCACAGCTGGTGGCGTCTCCGCCGCCGCTGCCGCCCAAGAGCCCGCCGTCGCTGCCACCACTGGCCCCCGAAGCGCCGCCGCCGCCGCTGGCACCACCGGTGCTGCTGCCGCCCGTGCCTCCGCCGCCGGTGCCACCGGTCGACGAGTCACCGCTGTCGTCGTCGCCTCCACATGCGAACACCAGCCCTGCGGCACATAGCGAAAAGACCCAGGAACGGACGGGCATCTCTGATCTCCCTCGAACGCTCACGACGGTGAGTGGGTGCATCCTACCACGGCCGACTGCCGGGGAATTTGCCTGCATTTTCCCCCGGCGCAGGCCCACCTCAAGTTCTTCGCATGTGCGCGGTCGGATTGCGCTATGGAAGGCGGGCCGGACGCCCCCCCGCCCATGTCGGCGAGCCCATCCGTCGCCGGCCGCGCCGCAAGGCGCGTGGAGCCCGAGATGCTAGTCGCCATCCCTAGAGAGGTGCGTCCCGGCGAGCGCCGTGTCGCCGCGACCCCAGAATCCACCGCCCGGCTGAAGAAGCTGGGCTTCGACGTCGCCATCGAGACCGGCGCCGGCGAGAAGGCATCGTTCTCGGACGAGGACTACCAGAAGGCCGGGGCGAGCATCATCGCGGGCCCGGCCGAGCTGTGGTCGAGCGCCGACATCGTCCTGAAGGTGCAACCGCCCGAAGACCACCCGGGCCTCGGCAAGCACGAGGCGGACCTCATTCGCGAAAAGCAGACGCTGGTGAGCTTCATCTGGCCCGCCAAGAACAAGGAGCTGATCGAGCGGATTGCCGCGCGCAAGGCGACCCTCTTGGCCATGGATCAGGTGCCACGCGTCACACGCGCGCAGAAGATGGACGCGCTCTCGTCCATGGCCAACATCGCCGGATATCGCGCGGTGATCGAGGCCGCGAGCTTCTTCGGCCGGTTCTTCACCGGGCAAATCACCGCTGCCGGCAAGGTCCCGCCCGCCAAGGTGATGGTCATCGGTGCGGGCGTTGCCGGCCTGGCAGCCATCGGCGCCGCGCGTGGCCTGGGCGCCATCGTGCGCGCGTTCGACACGCGCCCCGCGGTCAAAGAGCAGGTCAAGAGCATGGGCGCCGAGTTCCTCGAGGTCACGCTGCTCGAAGACGGCACCGGCGAGGGCGGATACGCCAAAGAGATGAGCCCCGAGTTCATCGCAGCCGAGATGGCGCTGTTCGCCGCCCAGGCGAAGGACGTCGACATCATCGTCACCACCGCACTGGTTCCGGGCAAGCCGGCGCCGGTGCTGCTCACGCAGGCCATGGTCGAGAGCATGCGTTCCGGATCGGTGATCGTCGATCTGGCAGCCGAATCCGGAGGCAACTGCGCGCTCACCCGCCCCGGCGAGGTGATCGTCCACCGAGGCGTCACCGTCATCGGTTACGTCGACCTGCCCAGCCGCCTGGCGCCGACCGCCAGTCAGCTGTACGGCACGAACCTCACGCACTTGCTCGCCGACATGGGCGGCGCGAAGAGCTGGCACGTCGATCTGGACGACGAGGTGATCCGCGGCGCCCTGGTGCTGCACGAGGGCGAGCTGATGTGGCCGCCACCGAAGAAGCCCGAGCCCGAGATCAAGAGCCGCCCCAAGAACCCGCCCAGCACCATCCCGCCGCCCGAGGCCAAGAAGCAGCACGACACGCAGAAGCGCCCCGAGGCCAAGCCGGCGGGCGCCGGCGCCGCCCTGGCCCTTGCCGCGATCGCCGCGCTGCTGATCGCCCTGGGCCTGGTGGCCCCAGCCAGCTTCTTGACTCACTTCACGGTGTTCGTGCTGGCGTGCTTCATCGGCTGGCAGGTCATCTGGAACGTGACCCCCGCCTTGCACACGCCGCTGATGAGCGTCACCAACGCCATCAGCGGCATCATCTTGATCGGCGGCATGCTCCAGGTCTCCGGTCCGATCACCGCCCCGGTGACCCTGCTGGGTGCCATTGCCGTGCTGATCGCCACCATCAACATCTCGGGAGGCTTCCTGGTCACGCAGCGCATGCTGCGCATGTTCCAGAGGTGACGCGCCATGCCCCAGAGCCTTCAGAACATCGCTTATCTCGTCGCCGGTGTGCTCTTCATCCTGAGCTTGGGTGGGCTTTCGAAGCAGGCGTCGGCCGGGCGCGGCAACGCTTTCGGCATCGCCGGCATGGTGATCGCACTGGTCGCCACCGCGGCGCACCCTGCGGTGAAGGGCTATGGCGTGCTGGCCGCCGCCATCGGAATCGGCGCAGTGATCGGCGCAGTGCTGGCGGCGCGCGTGGCCATGACCAGCATGCCGCAACTGGTCGCGGTCTTGCACAGCTTCGTCGGCGCGGCCGCCGTGCTGGTGGGCGTCGCTTCGTTCCTGGCTCCGCCGGCCGACCTCACCGGCGCCGAAGCGGTGATCCACGAGGTCGAGGTCTTTCTGGGCGTGTTCATCGGCGCCATCACCTTCACCGGATCGATCGTCGCCTACGGCAAGCTGCAGGGTCTGATCCGCAGCAAGCCGCTCTTGCTGCCGGGCCGCCACCTGGCCAACCTGGCCATGGTCGGAGCGTCGGCACTGCTCTGTGCGCAGTTCCTCTCTGCCCAAGAGCACGGCGGTCTGCAGCCCCTCCTCATCATGACCGCCATCGCGGGCGTGCTGGGAATCCACCTGGTGATGGCCATCGGCGGCGCCGACATGCCGGTCGTCGTGTCGATGCTCAACAGCTACTCGGGCTGGGCCGCGGCCGCCGCCGGCTTCATGCTGGCCAACGATCTGCTGATCATCACCGGCGCACTGGTCGGCTCGAGTGGCGCAATCCTCAGCTACATCATGTGCAAGGCGATGAACCGCTCCATCGTCAGCGTGATCTTTGGTGGCTTCGGCGCCGACGAGGGCGCCGCCCCGGCCAAGGGCGCCGGGGAGCCCCAGGGCGAAGTGGTCAGCGTCACCGCCGCCGAGACCGCCACCCTGCTCGCAGAAGCCAAGAGCGTGGTGGTCGTCCCCGGCTATGGCATGGCGGTGGCCCAGGCTCAGTACCCGCTGTGGGAGGTGGCCAAGCTGCTGGTCGACCGCGGAGTGAAGGTGCGCTTTGCCATCCACCCCGTCGCGGGCCGCCTCCCCGGTCACATGAACGTTCTGCTCGCCGAGGCCAAGGTCCCCTACGACATCGTGCTCGAGATGGACGAGATCAACGAAGACTTCCCCGAGACGGACGCGGTGCTGGTGATCGGGGCCAACGACATCGTGAACCCCGGCGCGCTCGACGACACGTCGAGCCCCATCTATGGGATGCCCGTGCTCGAGGTGTGGAAGGCCAAGAGCTGCGTGGTGATGAAGCGCAGCATGGCAAGCGGCTACGCCGGCGTCGAAAACCCCCTGTTCTTCAAAGAGAACACCCGCATGCTGTTCGGCGACGCGAAGAAGACCGTCGACGCCATCCTGGACGAGCTTCGCGCCGCAACCGGCGCAAAGGCCGCGTAGGCTCGTCTCGCGCCGCAGCCGGCGCACAACACGGGCCGTCTCGCCCGGCTCTCGCCGCACCCCGCGCACCCAGCGCGGCGGGTGGCGATCGCCAGGCGCGAAACGGCGTATCGCCACCCCAGGCGGGTCCGCAGCGGGTCCGCAACGCGTCCGCGGCAGCCCCACGGAGGGATCCGCGGCAGCCCCACGGAGGGGTCCGCGGCAGCCCCACGGAGCGATCCGCGGCAGCCCCACGGAGCGATCCGCGGCAGCCCCACGGAGGGGTCCGCGGCAGCCCCACGGAGGGGTCCGCGGCAGCCCCACGGAGGGGTCCGCGGCAGCCCCACGGAGGGGTCCGCGGCAGGTCCACGGAGGGGTCCGCGGCAGCCCCACGGAGGGATCCGCGGCAGCCCCACGGAGGGGTCCGCGGCGGCGCCACGACGGGTCCGTTCCGCTGGAAAGAACCACACGCGGCTGTGTGGGGGCCCGCCCCGCAATCTTGGCACGGCCACTGCAAACGCAGTCGCTCGTGCCCCCCGACCCTCTGACCCTAGCGCCCGGTCACCAGGCCCCACGGCTGCTCGACCGAGTCCGTGCTGCAGTGCGCGCGCGCGGCATGAGCCCGCGAACCGAGAAGGCGTACTGCGGATGGATTCGGCGCTTCATTCTCTTTCACGATCGCCGCCACCCCGCCGACCTGGGCGAGGAGCACGTCACCGAATTCCTCTCGCACCTTGCCACCGAGACACGAGTCAGCGCCTCGACGCAGAATCAAGCTGCGGCCGCCCTGCTCTTCCTCTATCGCGAGGTCATCGGTAGAAGCCTTCGGGCCTTCGACGATGTCGTCCGCGCGAAGCGGCCCGTTCACTTGCCCACGGTTCTGTCGCGCGCAGAGGTCGCAGCGCTGCTCACCCGGCTGCACGGCACGCCCTGGCTGATGGCGTCTCTCTTGTACGGTTGCGGGTTGCGGCTGACCGAGTGCGCCAGCCTACGTGTGAAGGACATCGACGTCGGACGACGCGAGGTCACCGTCCGCCGCGGAAAAGGCAAGAAGGATCGGGTGACCGTTCTTCCGCTGGCGCTGGTCGAACCCCTGACCAGACACCTTGCCGCCCGTTTCGCACAGCACCAGGCCGATCTGGTCGAGGGTTTCGGCCGCGTCGAGCTGCCCGACGCGCTTGGCCGAAAGTACCCGGGTGCGCCCGTCGACTGGGGCTGGCAGTGGGTGTTCGCGGCCGAGCGCCACTACACCGACCGCGCCAGCGGCGAGCGTCGACGGCACCACACTCACCAGACCGTGCTTCAGCGCGCAGTCCACCGCGCCGCCGTGGACGCCGGACTGACCAAGCACGTCTCTTGCCACACCCTTCGCCACTCGTTCGCCACCCACCTGCTCGAGGCGGGCTACGACATCCGCACCATCCAAGAGCTCTTGGGCCACAACGACGTCAGCACCACCATGATCTACACCCACGTCCTGAACCGCGGCGGCCGCGGGGTCCAGAGCCCCCTGGACCAGCTCGCCACTTCCGTCCCCCCACCCGAGCACCAATTATCCGGCTACACGGCCTCGCATAACACCGTCCCCCACGCCCCGACCCCGCCGGATCTCGCGGGAATCCCGCCCCGCCCCACCCTCGCCCCACCCCGGGCAAACCGGAAGCGCTCAAGGTAGAATGCTAGTTATCCAGCCGAAGTTTTCCCCGCTGCTGTGCAGCGCCGGCGACCCACGGCGCCCTGCCTTCGGTTGAAGTTCGAAAGTCACTCACGCGTTCCCACGCGTCCCGCGCACCCCGGAGCTCGTGCCGCTGGAGGCGGAGTC
>JAKLKA010000073.1 GCA_023150915.1 Polyangiaceae bacterium | reverse complement strand
GCCACCCCGGTCACCGCCCCCGATGGCCGCGGCGTGATGCGCCCATGGCGGCAAGAGACGGGCCTCGCGCCTCGACCCCGGTCCGGTCGCCTCGCTCCTGAGCCGGACGCTGCAGGTCGCCCTGACGAGAACCGATCGGGCCTGGGCGCCGCCCCCCGGGCCGGCGCCCGTGGCGCGGCGGTGTGCTAGCCTCTCTTCGACGGAGGGGCGGCCCATGGCCCACGATCCCGAGCAACTCAACGTGCTCGTCATCGACGACGACGACGATCTGCGACGCATGCTGGTGGATGTGGTCACCAGTCGTGGTCACCAAGCGCTGCCCGCCGGGTCCGCGGAAGAGGGCATGGCGCTCTTGCCCCTCTGGACGTTCCAGGTCGCGTTCCTCGACCAGGGTTTGCCGGGGATGGAGGGGCTGGTCTTGGGAGAGTTCTTGCGGAAGAACAACCCCGACATGACGATCGCTCTGGTCACCGGCGAGGTCGAGCCGCGCATCGAGCGCCTGGCGCGTCACCTGGCCATGACGTTCATCGCCAAGCCCTTCGAGGTCCGACAGATCCAGGCGGTTCTCGACGAGGCGGTGTCGGGCGCCCACGTGCGCAGCGTGCGCCGGCACCGCCAAGAAGACGCCGACTTCGCGCCGCCCCTGGCGCGGTTCGCCGGCGAGACCACCGCCGCCTTCGACATGCCGCACGTTCCGGAGCGCGTTGCCGAGCGCCTCACCGCCACCATCAAGCGGAAGCTCTCGGACCTGCGGTCGGTCGGGCGCTACACCGAGCGCGACCGAGTCCTGGCCCTCTCGGGCCTGCTTGCCGCGCGCGTCTTGGGGGTCGACCTGCCCAAGACCCACGCTGGGCACTCGCTCTACGAAGAGTACGACCAGATCATGCGTCAGCAGGGCCGGCGCACCGAGTTCGAAGAGAGCTGATCAAGCGGCGCGCCGCCGCGGCGTGCCCACTTGCTGCTCGTGCATGCACTCGAACAAGAAGTCGGTGATGCGTGCCTCCGAGAGGTCGTCGAGCGCGATGAAGGCGTAGGCCATGCGGTTTCCGCGCTCGCCGATGCGGCGAGCCAAGAGGTGCGCCGGGCCATCGTTCAGAAGCAGCGTCACCCGCAAGTAGGGCCAGGGGGTCTGCTTCAGCGCCCGCGGCACGCACAGCAAGAGGCCAGTCTGCGAGAGCTCGGTGCACTTGAGCGTGTAGCTCGTCTTGCCCTGCCGAGCGCTCAGCACGACGTTCGTCTTGGTGCGGGGGCTGGTTCGCTTCTCCATTTCGACCTCCGATGGACCGCTGTGCACGCCTCGTGCCGTCGCAATCGATGCGACATCTCGCCGGATCATTCAGCCGGATCCTCGTGCGTCCGGATGGCGATTCCGATCCGTCCGGATCATTCCGCTCGGCCTCGACCCTTCTCGAAGTGGACGACCACGGACTTGCGTTCGCCGGCGCCGATCTCGATGCTGCCCCCGCGGCGGCCGAGATCGGGGTGAACGAAGGCCACGCTGTGCTTGCCGGCCGCCACCGGGACGCCCATCAGTGGCGTCGTGCCCACGGGGCGCCCGTCGACCACCACGCTGGAAATGGGGATCGAGTTCAGGTTCAGAAGGGCGGTGGGGCCGCGGGGTGAGGCCGGCGGTGAGGCCGGGCCCGCGATTGGGGCCTGAGTGCTGCTCTCTTCGCGGGCCAGCTCGTCCACCGAGATGGGGGCATCGGGGGGCGGCGGCGCCGCCGTCGGGGGCGCTGCGCGCCGGACCGCGTCCACCGGCAGAGCGAAATGGATCACCGCGCGTTCCCCCTTGCCGACGCTCAGGCTGCGGCCTGCGCGCTGGTCCGTCGTCCGATCGATCACGTCGATCTGGTGCGCCCCGGGCTCGAGCTCCATGCTGCACGGCGTGGTCGCGCACATCGCGAGCCCGTCCACCAGGACCTGCACGTTTCGCAGGGCAAGGCCCCGCGTGTCCGTCGCGGTGACCACGCTGGTGAGCTTGACCGCGGCGGTGCTCGGCGCCGCGGCCAGCCACGCACACAGGAAGAGCATCACCCCCGCTCCCACCCCAATGCTGGCAGCGCGCACCGCGGGACGGGTCGCCACCGGCCGTCGGGGCGGCGGCGGGGGCAGGGTCCAGGCGGCTGGCGCGACCGACGGTCGCGAGGCTTCCAGCAGCGTGCGACGCGCGGCGGGCGGAACGGTCGACGGGGTCGACCGAGCGGGCACGATGTCGGGCCGCGTGGCCTCGTGCGGCGCTGCGCGGCCGTGCGGGGCTGCGCGGCCGGGCGGCGCCGTCGGCGTCCAGGTGGCGCTCGACGAGGGCCGCTCTCGGTTGGGCCGGCGCGGAGCCGGCGCCGGCAGCCAGACCGGCATCGGGAGCGGCGGCAGCGACGGAAGCCGCGGTGGCGGCGGCAGCACCTGGAAGACGGGCGTCAGGGAACCGGTCAGCTCGAGCTCCCGGAGGTCCAGCTCGATTTCGGCAGGGCGGGGGGCCATGGCGTGGCCGCTGCAAACGGCGGACCACGTGCCGCCAGCCGAATTCCGCGCGAAATCGGGCTCCGGCGGGCGCCGTCCGGACGGTGGCAGACGCGGAGTCCGGATGGGAAATCCGCTGTAAGATGCTCGGCTCATGGCCGACCGCACGGTCACCGAAGCCGCCTTCGACTACGCCGGCGCCACCGGGCGCCCGCGGCAGGCGCTGGGGGTCGTGGTCGGCTTCTGCCGAGGGGCGCTGCCCTGGGGCGCAGCAGCCATTGCCCCGACCCTGACCGTCGGGCGCGAGCACACCGCGGATCTGAGCGTGGACGACGCCGGGGTGTCGCGCATCCACGTGCGGCTCGAGCACCGCGGCGTCGGCGTGTGGGTGACCGATCTCGGCAGCCGGAACGGCACCTTCGTCAACGCCGAACGCGTCCCCGAAGGTGGCGCGCTCGCGCCGCTGGGCAGCGTGATCCGGGTCGGCAAGACGCTCTTGGTCATCGTGCCCGACGTGACACCGTACGAAAACCGCCGGGCGCCGCTGTTTCCCGAGCTGATCGGCGGGGCCTCGCTCGACGACGCTCGGGTGGTGATCGACACGGTCGCCGCCACCAAGACCCCGATCATGATCCTGGGCGACACCGGCACCGGGAAAGAAGTGGTCGCGCGCGTGCTGCACGACCGAAGTGGCCGGTCGGGGCAATTCGTGGCGCTCAATTGCGCGGCCGTGCCCAACGAGCTGGTCGACGCCGAGCTGTTCGGGCACACCCGCGGTGCGTTCTCGGGTGCCGTGGGCGCTCGCGCGGGCCTGTTTCGCACCGCCGACGAGGGCACGTTGTTCTTGGACGAGATCGGCGAGCTGCCGGCGGGCGTGCAGGCCAAGCTGCTGCGCGTGCTCGAGACCGAAGAAGTCCGCGCCGTGGGCGAAGACAAGGTGGCGCGCGTCGACGTTCGAATCGTCGCGGCGACCAACCGCGACGTGGACTCGATGGTCGACGGCGGCGATTTTCGCGGCGACTTGCTCCACCGGCTGTCGGGGCTGCGGATCGTGCTGCCGGCCTTGAGCGAGCGGATCGAAGACCTGCCGGCGCTGTCGCTGCACTTCTTGGCGGACACCGGCGTGGGCATCACCGCCGCGGCGCTCGAGCGGCTGATGCTCCACGCCTGGCCGGGCAACGTGCGCGAGCTGCGCAACGTGGTGCGGGCTGCCTGCGAAGTGGCGCGGCGCCAAACCCACGCCGAGATCGAGCCGGCCGACGTGGCCGCGGTGATTGGCGCCACCAGCGCGCGCATCGGCCAGCCCAGTCGAGAATCCGAGTTGGCCGCGCGCGTCACCCAGGTGCTCACCGCCACCTTGGGCAGCGTGCCCGATGCGGCACAGAAGCTGGGGATGAGCCGCTCGGTGTTGTACGAAACCCTGCGACGGCTTCGCATCGATCCCAAGGCGTTCCGCGGCAAGTGATCAGAACCGACCGAACAGCCGAGCGCCACCCGGGCCCGGGGCGATCGACACCTCGCGCTTCGGATCTTGGTGCAAGAAGAGCACGCCGACCCCGAAGGCGCCGGCCACAATCGCGCCGCCGAGCGCCACGTTGGTCCACCGGTTGAGATCCACGGCGCGCTGGCGCGCGTCGGCGTCGGTGTGGCCCGAAGCGTCGAAGTCGTCCTTCGCGCCCAGCGTGGCGCTGCGCAGCACGGCCGCGCTCACTCCCGACGCCGCGCCGACGCCAATCGAGACCCATGCGACCGTCTTCCAGGGGAAGGGTTCGCCGGGCAGCGAAGCGGCCGGAGCGGGCACGGGCTCCGGCGCCGGGGCGGGCAGAGCGGCCGCGGCCTGGAAGTCGATCAACGTCTCGGAGCTCACCCGAACCCGCGCGCGTCGCGCTGCCAGTGCACCGTCGGCGTGGGTCACGCTGACCAGCACTTGACCGGGCAGCGCGTAGAACGTGGCGGTCGCCGCCTTGCGGCGGAACGGAGAAACCTCGATGGTGGTGCCTTCGCCTGCGGTCACGCGCACCGTTCCCAGGCGCGGAGCCAGGCGCTCGAGCCGAGACTTGGCCTCGGGTGCGGCGTCGGCGCGCATGCCCAGCTCGAGGGCCCAGGCGAATGCGGTGGCGGCGCCGGCGCTGTCGCCGGCGCCATCGAAGGCGAGCCCGGCGTTGAACATCGCGTCGCCGTGCGGGGCCAGATCGAACGCCGCCAGGAACTCGGACGCAGCGTCGCGCATTCGGCCCTGCTGATACAGCGTCAGCCCGGCGTCGAAGTGCGCGGCCGCGCGCTCGGCGCGCGACTTGGGCTCGGCCGGGCAAGGGCGTGCGGCGAGCGCGACCAGACACGCGCCCATCAAGGCGGGGACGATGCGGGGGTTCACGGCTTCTTGTACGGGTTTTCCAGGGGCTTCTGGCCCGTCGACGGCGCCGGGCCGCGCCCCGCGGCCTTGTAGATCAGGGCCGGGCCCTTCGGTTTGGCTTTCGGCGCGCTCGTGACGGGGCTGGGATCGAGCGGGCTTGCGGAAGGCGCCGGCTCGCCCGCCTTCGGTGCGGGCGCGGGGGGCGTGGCGGTGATGGACGAAGGCCGCGGCGGGGCAGCCGCCGGCGCCGGCGCTTCGTCGCCGCCGCCCGAGAAGAGCGCCGCCAGCCCCACCACCACCAGGCCAGCCCCGGCCACGCCCGCGATCGCCAGCAGGCGACCGCGCCGGGGCGGCATGATCGAGCGCGCCATGGTCGAGATCCCGGCGGTGCCCGTCTGCGTGTGCCCCTCGCCGACGCTGCCGTCGAGCTCGGTGACGGTTGCGGTCGCGGGGCTCTCTTGCACCGTGGCCGTCGCCAGCGTTTCGAGGCGCGGCTGCGATGGCGCAGCGGCTCGGCCCAGATCGGTCTGCGAAGGCCGCAGCGTCTGATCGAGCGCGGTCAGCTCGCCCATGCGCTGGCGCAGCGAGCGCACTTCTCGGGCCTTTTCTCGACGGCGGGCCAGACGATCGCCGAGCAATGGCTCGAGGAACTGCGTGACGTCTTGGCGCTCGGCGCGCGCCACGCCCGCCGAGCGCGCGGCCGCCGCAAGGGCTTCGGCAAAGGCTGCGGCCGTGGGGTATCGCGCGGACATGTCCAGGCTGAGCGCCCGAGCCACCGCCGCCTCGATGGCCGCAGGCACCTCGGGCTTGATGGCGCGCAGCCCGAGCGGCGACTCGCGCACGATCTTCAGCAAGGTGGCGGCGTCGCTCTGGCCTTCGTAGAGGCGCGTTCCGGTGAACGTCTCCCACGCGACCACGCCGGCGGCCCAGACGTCGACCCGACGGTCGATGCCATGACCCTGGGCTTGCTCGGGGGCCATGTAGGCGATCTTGCCCTTCACCAGGCCGGTGGCGGTGTTGCCCAGGCGCGAGGCCGCCTTGGCAATGCCGAAGTCCGCCAGCTTGGCGACCCCATCGATGCCGAGCAGCACGTTGTGCGGCGTCACGTCGCGGTGAATCAGATAGAGCGGCGCGCCGTCTTCGTCCACCAGCTCGTGAGCGGCGTGGAGGCCGAGCAGCAGGTCATCCATCACCCGCAGCCCCACCGCCAGCGGCATCGCTTGCCCGCGCTTGTCGAGCGCGCGCTGCAGCGTGGCCAGCGAGTCCCCTTCCACGTACTCCATCACGATGAACACCCCGTGCGGGTCTTCGCCGGCGTCGAGCACCGAGACCACGTTCGGGTGGTGGATTCGACCTGCGAGCCGGGCCTCGTCCATCAGCGACGCGACGAAATCGGGGTCCTCGCGCAGGTGGAAGTGCGTCAGCTTCAGCGCGACGTCTCGCTCGAAGCCGCCCGCGCCCACTGAACGCGCCAGATAGACGGTGGCCATGCCGCCGCTGGCGACGGGCAGCAGCACTTCGTAGCGCCCGAGCCGCTCGGGGAACAGCGCCGGGTCCGACGTGCGCAGCGGCTGGGGCGGATGCGTCACGGAACCAAGCGTATCACGCGCTCACGGATCCCGGCAGCAGCGGAAGCCCAGATGGTAGTTCCGGTGGCTGTTCCAGTAGTCGACGCGTGTGCCGTGCCACGCCGGAGCACGCCAGCGGCAGTCGTCTTCGTGCGCTTCGCCGCGCGCGAAGATGAACCAGCTGCCTTTCATTTCGGTCTCGCCCAGGCCACCGCGCCGGCCCAGCTCTTCGGGCTTCATCGGCAAGCTCATGTGCTCGGCAGCGTTGCCGTGCTGGTCGAAGACACCCAGCGGGCTCACGCACTCGGGGAACGCGCCGGCGGGGTAAGTGTTCGAACCGCAGCTTTCCCAGCCGCCGCCGGCGCACTTGCTGCTCTTCCGTGAGCCGGTGGCGCACTTGGCGTGGTCCTTGGCGGGCCCGTAGGCCCAGACCTTCTCGCGCTTCTCGTTCTTGAAGAACTCCATCTCGATGCGTCGCTTGCGGTCCCAGAGGTACTCGTCTTCCGCCGGTCGCAGCTCGCCTGCGCAGGCGCCCTCCCACTCGTGGGCGTCGCACAAACGCTTGCCGACCGCGCGGCAGAGCTGTGCTGCCTCTTGTGCCGAGGCGTACACCAGCGGGAACTCACAGGGGATGTTCGGGAACTCGAATTGATCGATGCACACCTCGACGGGCGGCGCTCGCCCCTTGCCCCAGATCGGGACCATGTGGCGCGCGCCGCACCGCTTCTCGTCGGCTTCTTGCTGGGCGAGCACCTTGGCCTCGTGCAGGCCGGCGCGGTCACGAGTGTCCCAGCACTCGCTGCGCTTCATCGGATGCAGCGTGACCTCGGGGTTGCCCTCGCTGATCACCTTGTTGCTCTCGACGATGGCGCGGACCTTGGCCAGCGTCGCGTCGTCGTAGCCGAGCACCGCCTGCATGCGACCGAAGAGCCGCTCGCGCTGCGCTGCCACGGTCTTGGGCTCGTCATCGTCGGGGCGCTGGGGCTTGTCCAGGGCACGCGCCGCGTCCGCGGCGGCATCGGCCGGGGTCGGGCCCTTCGCGCTCTGACCGTGGGCGCCCTCGGGGGGGGCGAGCTCGGGGGTGACGCGGCGCAAGCGCCAAACCACCAGGGCCGCCAGCGCGACGCCCAGCACGAGGCCCAGCGCGCGGCGCACGAACGACGAAGAGGTGCTCAACGCCCCTTGAACTCGGGCTTTCGTTTCTCGGCGAAGGCCCTGAGCGCCTCGCTGCGGTCTTCGCTGCGCAGACACTCGTCGTAGAGCACGCGTTCGAGCTCGAGGCCGTGCTCGAGCCCGGTCTCGAACGACAGATCGATGGCACGCAGGGCTGCGGCCTGGGCGATCGGCGCCCCCTGGCTGATGGGGGCGATGAACGCCAGCGTGTCGTCGAGCAGATCGACGCCCGCCGGTGTCACCCGGTTCACCAGGCCAATGGCCAGGGCCTCGTCGGCGCTCAGGCGCCGCCCCAGCAAGATCAGCTCTTTGGCGCGGGCCTCGCCCACCACCCGCGGCAAGCGCTGCGTTCCGCCCGCGCCGGGGATGATGCCGATCGTCGTCTCGGGCAGGCCGATCACCGCGTGCGCCGCCGCCACCCGCAGGTCGGCCAGCAACGCCAGCTCGAGGCCGCCGCCCAGGGTCACGCCGTTCAGCGCCGCCACCACCGGCACCGGCGAGCGGTCGAGCCAGCAAAGCTCGGTGCGGTAGAGCTTCACCTGATCGCGGACCGCGTTTTCATCCATGCCCTGCCGCTCTTTGAGGTCGGCCCCCGCGCAGAACGCCTTGTCGCCGGTGGCCGTGACCACGATGGCGCGCAGCGAGGCGTCGCCCGCCAGCTCGCGTCCGATGCGCCCGAAGGCCAGCAGCGTCGCCCGCGACAGCGCGTTCATCCGGTCGTCGCGATCGATGCGCACGATCGCGACGCTGCCCCGCCGCTCGACCACCACCGGGCTCTCACTGCTCATGACTTCCTCCGCTTCGGCGAAGGCCTCTTGGCGCGCGTGGCGGCCTTCTTCGGGGGCTCGCTGGGGTGTTTCACGGGCTTCTTCGCGGGGGCCGGCGGGTGGCGCTCGGGCTTTTCTTCGGGCGGCTCGGGCTTGGCCTTCTTCTTCTGCTCGAGCTTGGTCAGCCGAAGCTGCACCTCTTGAAGCTCGGTCTTCAGCGCCTCGACGTCGTCCAGGGCGCGCTTGCGTTCGTTCGAGCTCGCGTCGCCGAGGTCGCGCAGCGCCTCGCGAATGCGTCGGGCCACGCGACCGTCCAGGTCCCGCTCCAGCGCGCGGCGCAAGGGGCCGCGGCTCCGCGCGTCACCCAGCGTGACCAGGGCGTTCACGGCGTCGATGCGCAGATGCGGGTCGGCGTCGTCCAGCAGGTCCTCGAGGTGCTGTCGCGCCTTGCGCGTGTCCGACAGCCGCGCCAAGGCCGAGATGGCCGCGCGCCGCCCGCGAGTCGGGAAGCCGTAGCGCGTGCGCTTCATCACGTCGTCCACCGCGTCTTCGTCGCGCAGCAACGCCATGCCATCCAGAGCGCCCGCGCGGGTGACGTCGGCCCACGACTTCTTGTCGCAGAGATCGCGCAGCGTCTCGAGGGCGCGCTTCTGGCGGGTCTTCCCCAGTCCCCGCAGCGCGTCGGCCGCGACCAGGTAGCTCTCGTCTTTGCGCGCCAGCTTCTCGAGCGCCTTGGCGGCCTTCGGGTCGCGGAAGTTGCCCAGCGCGCGGGCGACGGCCCGGCGCACCTTCGGGTGCTCCACCCCGACCTGGTCGAGCAAGATCTCGAGCGCGTGCTCGCCGCGGATCTTGCCCAGCGCGGTCGCCGCTTCGGCACGCACCATCCAGGCCTCACCGGGCTTCGACAAGGCCTTGTCCAGCGCGCGAAGGGTCGGCAGGTCGAAGCGCTTGCCCAGGGCTTGCGCCGCCGACCAGCGCAGGCGCGCCGAGGTGCCGCCGTCCAGCTGGGCGCGCAGCATCTCGGCCGGTGCCTCGAGGGTGACCTCACCCACGATCCGCAGCTCGGGGTCGACGCCGACCCATGCCGGGCGTTCGTGGCACGCCACCACCAGCGCGTCGGCCTCGCTGGTCACGGTCTTCTTGTGGCGGCGGGTGCGGCCCGCTTTGTCGGCCACCTCCACCTCCAGATCGAAGCTGAACACGGCGGTCTCGCCGGTCTTCTGGGTCTGCTTCACGCCCACCGTGAGCAGCCCGTCTTCGTAGCTGACCTTGACCTTCACCACGGGGTGCCCCGGCCGATACACCCAGGCGTCGAAGAAGCGCTCGAGCGAGCGGCCGCTGACCGACTCGAGGGCGCGCATCAGGTCGTTGGTCTCGACGATGCCGTGGGCGTGGCGCTCGAGGTAGCCGTGGACGCCCTTCCAGAACGTCGCGTCCCCCAGCTCGGTCCGCAGCATGTGCAAGACCAGGCAGCCCTTCTCGTACAGGTGGCGGTCGAAGAGATCGATCGGCAGCGCGTAGTCACGGCACACGATCGGGCGCTGATAGCGCCCGCTGGCTTCCGTCGTGTAGGCGTCGAGCTCGGCCTCGATGCCGTAGAGGTATTCGTCGCGCCCCAGCCGGTCTTCGCGCTCGACCTGCTCGAAGAAGGTGGCGAACCCCTCGTTCAGCCAGCCGTGGGACCAGTCTCGGCAGGTCACGAAGTCGCCGAACCACTGGTGCGCCAGCTCGTGGGCCACCAGATCGTGGCTGACCACGTCGATGGCGGCCCGTGCGTCGAGCAAGATGTGCTCGTACATCGTGGTGGCCGTGGTGTTTTCCATGCCGCCGAAGATGAAATCGCTCACCACCACCTGTGAATACCGGCTCCAGGGGTAGGGCACGCCGGTGAGCTTGCTGAACAGCTCGATCATGCGCGGCGTCTCCGAGAAGGCCCGCAGACCGTCCGGCTTCTTCCCGGGCGGCACCCAATACGTCACCGGCACCGCCCGCCCCTCGCCCACCACCGCGTCCCGGTCTTCGATCACGTCGAACTGACCCGCCACCAGCGTGAGCAGATAGCTGGGGTGCGGCTGGTTCATCTTGAAGTGGAAGACCCAGGGGCTGGCGCCCCGCGGCGTGTCCTTGAACACCAGCTCGCCGTTGGACAGCACCGTCATGCCCTCGGCGACGCGCACCCGCATCTCGGTGGTCATCTTCACGTGGGGCTTGTCGTGACACGGAACGAAGTGGCGAGCGTCCTCGTCTTGGCACTGGCTCCACACCTGCTCGGGGCGGTCCTTCACCACCGCATCGGGCGCCAGGAAGTAGAGGCCGCGGCGCGGGGTCGCACGGTAGTCGACTTCCACCTTGCCCTTCTCGACCCGCGTCGGCACGCTGATCCGGATTTGGTCGCCGTCGTACTCGTGGGGAACGTCGGACCAGCCGTCGCCGGTGTCGATGCGCACGCGGCCCAGCTCGAATCCCAGGGCGTCCAGCACCAGCGCGTCGTCGGTGGGCGAGACCCGTTCGAACTCGAGGGTCGCGGAGCCAGAGACCGACTTCTTCGCGAAGTGGAGCTGCAGGTCCACGGCCAGGTGCACGATGCGAAACGGGCGGTCGCGCTCGTACTTGCGCTCGGTGCCGGCCAGAGCAAACGGGGCGGCGGCGGCCGCAGCGCACGAGCAGCGCGCGTGGTGACGCTGGGAAAGAGCCATGACGGGCTACCGAATACCCCGGCGCGGATCCGGGCGGCAAGGACGGAGCGGATTGGCGACTTCCGCCCGCCCCGGCTAAGCTCGGCGGAATGCGGAGCGTCGTACGCTGGCTGCCGGTGATCGCGGTCTTCGGCTCGGCTTCTTGTGCTTTCTTGCTCGACTTCGACGAGCTTCAGGCCGAAGCGGGGGACGCCGGCAGCGACTCGTCGGTGGGCGGGTCGTCGGGCAGCGGCGGCGCCGGGGGCAGTGGCGGAACCGCCGGAAGCGGGGGCAGCGGCGGCGCTGGCGGCAGCGGCGGCGTGGGTGGCAGCGGCGGCAGCACGGCGCTGGCCTGCAAGACCCCGGGCGTCAGCGCCGAGTGCGACGATGGCGATCCGCTCACCACCGACCTGTGCGTGCAACAAGACGCTGGCCCCAACGTGTGCTTCCACGCCGGCAAGCTGATCGATGACGGCGCGCACGACTTGTTGCCCACCGACTATCTGGGCGGGCTGGGCATCGCAGCCGGCAAGGGCCGGTTCTACGTCTCGCGGTATTACGGAACGAAGAAGCCCGGCGACGCCGGCGGGCTGGACTACGACACCGCGGTGTTCGAGGTTCCCACCACCGGCGCGTTGCAGAAGGGTACCGAGCTGGTGCTGGGGTCGAAGTTCGGCGGAAACGGGCCCCGCGGTCCGGTCGGGCTGGTCCACGACGGCAGCACGCTGACCGGCTTCGTCGCGTTCGAAAACGGCCTGGGCGACTGGCGCGTGAAGTCGCTGGTGATCCCCGACGACCTGAAGTCAGCGCCGGCCACCGACGACCTGTGCTCGACGTCAGGCTGTTACGACATCTTCCCCCTGGACGGGACGCGTCGCCCGGTGCCGTTCGTGGGACCTTCGGGCAAACCCGGCGCAATCTGGTCGGGCCCCGGCGGCATCTGGTTCTTTGCCGACGGTGTGAAACCCACGGCCAAGACCATCTCGGCGAACAAGGTGACCGGGCTCGCCCCGATCGTGTCCGACGTGGCCGTGGGCGCGTTCTGGCGCGACGACGCGGCGCCGCAGCTGACCTTCCCGAACGGCAAGAGCGGGTCGGTCACCTCGTGCTTCGCGAAGACGGGGGCGTTTGCCGGGCTGACAGCGGCGGGGCGGGGCCGGCTCTGGCTGGGCGCGTTTGCCACTCAGCCCCTGGGCCCGGTCATCTCCGAGCTGAACTCGTTCTTCGTCTCGGGGAAGGGCTGGGACGAGATCTCGAACTGCGAGTCGGCCGACAATCCCACGCTGGACGGCGTCTCGCTGCCCGGGGTGGCGGCGTACAAGCGCCCCCCGACTTCGAGCGACGAGCGCGTCCACTTCGCCGTGGCGGGCGTGAAGGTGGCCGACGGCTCGCTCTCGATCAACGCCTCGTATGTCGAGCTGGCGCCAAGCAAGCTCGAGGTCGTGGCCGTCGGCGCCTTCGAAATGATCGGCCAGCCGTCGGCCAAGCTGAAGGGCCCGGTGGACCAACCGGTGGTTGCCTACGCCGATGACCGTCTGCTCGTGGCCTGGCGCGACGGGGACGTGGTGCGGCTGCGTCGTTTCAAGATGGCGCCCTGACGCCTTCGGATCGCCAGCGACCAGAGCGCACCCACGCCGACGAGGCCCGCCGGCCAGGTGTCCGTCGCGGGTCGCGCGCTGCGGCAAGCGCACCCCGAGCTCGAGTCCTCTTCGTTGGTGACGTCGGGCGTGACGCCGGAGCCGCCCGAGCCGCCGGCGCCCGAGCCGCCCGAGCCGCCGCCCGGGCAACCCTCGTCGCTGCTACCATCGCAGTTGTCGTCGTGGCCGTTGCACTGCTCGGCAGCCCCGGGGTGCACGGCGGGGTCGCTGTCGTCGCAATCGGGACCGTCCGGCGTGCCGTCGCTGTCGCCGTCGACGGTGTCGTAGCTCAGCACGACGTGAGGCGCGTGGGCGGTCGACCCACCCCGGCGGGTGGGCAGTGTTGAGCGGGGTCGAGGTGCCATAGAGCTTGATCACCGCGTCTTGAGCGCCGCCACTGCAGGCGGTGTTGCGCATGTGAGCCAGCGCGCCCTTGCCGTTGGGATAATCCGCGGGGTTTGCCCCGGTCAGGTCGAAGGTCAGCGTGACGTCGTCCGAGCTCGTGCCGCTCGCGCTCATGGCCGCGTTGAACTCGGCCAGCGTGCCGCAGGTCGGCGCTGCCTGCGCCGCTTTCGACGCGAGCAGCGCTGCGATCATCACCGTGGCCGGCCCGACGCTCTTTGCTCCAAGGTGCAGCATGGGGGAAGGGTAGCAGCGGTCGCATCCCGGGCGGCCGCCGACGGGGCAACGGCGGGGTCTTCGGGCGGCGCCGGGGCCGAAACCCGGTGTCCGTGAGCTGAAACGCGGTGTACCTTCCCCCGGTGTCGACCACCCTCACCGGTCAAGTCGAGCGCGTGACCTTCGAGAACGAAGAGTCGGGCTTTCGGGTGCTGCGTGTCGGCGCGCTCGACGATCCGAAGCAACCCGGCCCCATCGTGGTGGTCGGGAACTTCCAGGCGGTCGGCCCCGGAACGCGCGTGCGGGTCACCGGTGACTTCGTTCGCGACCCGCGGCGGGGCGAGCAGTTCCGCGCCGAGTCGCTGGTGGCCATCGAGCCGGCCACCCTGGTGGGGCTGGAGAAGTACCTGGGGTCGGGGTTGATCCCGGGGATCGGTCCGGGGTTCGCCAAGCGCATCGTGGCGACCTTCGGCATGGATTCGCTGAAGGTGCTCGACACCGATCCCGAGCGCCTGGGCCGGGTGCCGGGGATCGGCGCGCGACGCGTTGCCGAGATCAAGAAGGCGTGGGTGGAACACCGGGCCATCGCCAACGTGATGGTGCTGCTCCAGACCCACGGCGCCTCGCCGGCCCTCGCCGCGCGCATCTTTCAGCGTTACGGCGACAAGAGCGCCAGCGTGGTGCAGCGCTCGCCGTATCGCTTGGCGCTCGAGGTGCACGGCGTGGGCTTCAAGACGGCCGACCGCATCGCCCGCTCGCTGGGCATCGCGGGCGATCACCCCGAGCGCGCTCAGGCCGGTGTGCTGCACGAGCTGGGCTCGCTGTCCGAGCAAGGGCACGTGGCGGTGCCGCGCTCGGTGCTGGTCGAGCGTTCGGCGCAGATGCTGGAGATCGACGGCGCGCACGTGGAAGCCGCGGTGGACGCGCTGCGCGCCAGCGAGCGGGTGGTGGTCGAAGACGACTTCGCGTTTCTCTGGCGGCTGCACGCGGCCGAGGTCAGCTTCGCCCAGAACCTGCGGCGGCTCTTGGCCACCCCCGCCCCGCGCCTTGCCGGGCTCGATGCCGCCGTCGAGGCGTTCGAGAAGCGCCGCAGCCTGTCGCTGGCGCCGGCGCAGCGCGCCGCGGTCGAGGCCGCCGCGAGCGAGAAGGTGCTGGTCATCACCGGCGGCCCGGGCGTGGGCAAGACCACCATCGTGCGGGCGGTGCTCAGCGTGTTCGAGGCCGCCCGGCTGTCGACCCGGCTGGCCGCGCCCACCGGGCGGGCTGCAAAACGGCTGTCGGAAGCCACCGGGCGCGAGGCCACCACCCTTCACCGCTTGCTCGAGTTCGAGCCGCGCTCGGCCCAGTTCCAGCGCAACGCCGGCACCCCGCTCGACGTGGATGCCGTGATCGTGGACGAGGCATCGATGATCGATCTGCCGCTGGGAACGGCGCTGGTGTCTGCCATTCCGTCGCCGGCCCGCTGGGTGATCGTGGGCGACGCCGACCAGCTTCCCAGCGTGGGGCCGGGCGCGCTGCTACGCGATCTGATCGACAGCCGGGCCGTGCGCGTCGTGCGCCTGAACGAGATCTTCCGCCAGGGTAGCCAGAGTAGGATCGTCGACAACGCCCACCGCATTCTGGTGGGCGAGCCGCCGGTGAGCGCCGATGCCGAGTCACCCGGCGCGGACTTCTTCGTGGTGCAGCGTCGCGACCCGGAAGAGGCGGCGACGCTGGTCGTCGATCTCGCGGCCAAGCGCATCGCGAAGCGATTCGGGCTCGACCCGGTGAGCGACATTCAGGTGCTCACCCCGATGCACCGTGGGCCCGCGGGAACGCAGGTGCTGAACGAGAAGCTTCAAGCAGCGCTCAACCCCGAAGGGCCGTTCCTCGAGTCGCGCGGGCAGAAGCTGCGCGTGGGCGACAAGGTGATGCAGACCAAGAACGACTACGAGCGCGACGTGTACAACGGCGACCTCGGGGTGGTCGTCGCGGTCGACCCGGCCGAGCGACGGGTGCGGGTGCGCTTCGACGGGCGCGAGGTGGATCTGGAAGACACCGATCTCGAGAGCTTGACGCTCGCGTACGCCACCAGCATCCACAAGAGCCAGGGCAGCGAGTACCCGGCGGTGGTGCTCTTGCTGTCGGCGGCGCACTTCGTGATGCTCAGCCGCAACTTGCTCTACACCGCGGTGACGCGCGCCAAGCGGCTGTGCGTGGTGGTCACCGACCCGCGGGCGCTCCGGCTCGCCCTGTCTGAAGTCCGGCGCGAAGAGCGCAGCACCCGCCTGCGCGAGCGCCTCCGAGAAACCAGCGGAAAGTAGCCGAATAGCGCGATGCGTTATCGTGGCTTGACAGGGCCGAGGCAGGGGCGTAGACCCCGCTCACCCTACATGTAGGGGCCTGTCAGGGGGCCGGCTCCAAAAGGTGGTACGCCATGTTGAAAAGAGCTTTCTTGGTCGGTTTCGGACTCTCTCTCGCGTCCCTCGCGGGCTGCGCGGCAACTGCCGAGGCCCCGGAAGAGAGCGAGCCCACCAGCGCCCTGGGTGAAGAGACGCACTTCGCGGGCGGCTGGCGCTACTACGACTGGGACTTCGACTGCCAGACCGGTGGCCTGAAGAACAGCGTGAAGCCGAAGAGCCGGCGTCACGTCTATCGCTTCTCGGCCAACGTTGCCACCGAAGCGACCTTCACCGTCAACGCCAGCTGGCCCAAGCAGCTGGGCGCGTTCTTGATGGTGCTCGACTCGAGCGGCAAGCTCGTCGACTGGAAGCACTCGACCACGGGTGAAGTGACGCTGTCTGCCCAGCTGGCCACGGCCGGCGACTACTGGGTCTTCGTCTCGCCGGTTTGGTACGAGAAGGTGCACACCAGCTATTCCTACACCCTCTCGGCCGCGTGCTCGAAAGAGTGCAACGTGGACGCCGACTGCGGTCTTGGCAAGGCCTGCGCGCTGCCGATGTGCAAGCAGGCGCCGTGCAAGACCGGCATCTGCGTCGACCTGCCCATCTGCGCGGAATACACCACCACCGACGGCCGCTACTACGCCAAGAACTTCGCCCACGACGACATGGCCGCGGCCGAGGCGTGGGTGAAGGCCGACCCCGAGGTCAATGCCAGCGGCGTGGGCTATGGCAGCTGCGAGTCGAAGAACGCAAAGGCGTGCCCGGCCACCGACCCGCCGGTGTGCGGCGTTCCGATCGCCACCGACAAAGAGGCCACCTACACCAGCCTGTGCGAGTTCCAGAAGGTGGTGCGCACCGCCGCCGGCTCCAGTGGCGAGAGCAAGGGTAAGTTCTGGGCTGGCGCGTGTCCCGATGGGTATTGCGCCATCGGCTGGCTCAGCCCGCCGGACGTGAATTCACCCACCGTCTACGTGAAGAACTTCGACGCCAAGGGCGAGGCCGAGTCGTGGCTCGGCTCGGTGCTCTCGAACCTGTCCAGCTCCGAGATCCGCGGCGGTCACTGCGACGAGCCGGTGGCGTGCCCCGCGATTTACAAGCCGGTGTGCGGCACGATCAAGAGCGAGGCGCCCAAGACCTACTCGAGCGCGTGTGGCTTCCAGGGCGCGGTCATGGCCGACGCCGGCAGCGCGGGCGAGAGCAAGGGTTACTACACCGCCGGTGCTTGCAAGCCGCTCTGCGACTACACCGATCCGAAGAAGACCTGGGCCGCGCAGAGCCCCGAAAAGTGCATGCTGGTGAAGTACTACTGCACGCCGCCCGCCGTCTCGTTCTCGAACGAGTGCGGCTGCGGCTGCGTCACCCCTTGACCCGCTGCGCGAGCGGGCGTCACCCGACGCCCGCTTGGCACCCAAGCTCACGGTGAGATGCTGAACGCCTTGCTCACCGTGACCGGATCCCCCTGGAACGCGGGGACCTGAGCGCGACGGAACACGCCCGCCACGCAGCTGCCCACCGGCGTGCCTGGATACTCGCCACCGCTGACGTTGGCGGTGGTGACACGACCCGAAGGCGCGAAGGTGACGACTGCCTTGCCGCCGCCGGTAGGGCCGCCCGGGCGCTTGCAGCCAGAGGCCTGGGCCGCGGCGGCGCCGAGGGCGGCGATGGCCGCCCCCTTGTTGAACGAAGCGACACCGGTCGAAGGCTCTTCCTTCTTCGCGGTCGGCTCTTCCTTCTTCTCTTCGGGCTTCTTGCCGGCCTCTTCTTCCTTCTTCTTCATCGCCTCGGCGAAGCGCTTCTTTTCCTCTTCGGTGACTTCTTTCTTTTCGCCGCCAGAGGCCGCCGGGGCGGCCGACGGGTCGCCCGCCTTGGCTTCCTCCGGCTTCTTGTCGCCGTCGCTGGGCCGCTCTTCCTTCTTCGTGTCGGGGCTGGCGCTGCCGCTCTTCCCGCTCTCCGAGCCCTTGTCTTTGACCTCGGCCTTGGCTTCTTCGGCCTTTCCGCTGCGCAGCGCGAACACGCCGATCACGATGGCGATCACGGCCAGCAACGCCACGCCGCCGCCGACGACGAAGATCATGGCGTTGCTCTTCTTCGGCTGCGCGTAGGCCGGGGGCGGCATGCTGCCGAACGCCGCGGGCATCTCGCTCGGAATGCTGGGGCGCGGCGGCGGATCGGGCGGAGGCGGCGGAGCCGAGAGCAGGGCTTGGTTGGCGCCCATGCCGAACAGCGGCCCACCCATGCCGCCGCCGCCCATGTTCATGATGTCGTCGAGATCGGCCTTCTCCTCGTGGGCGGGCTGTGCCCTCCCGCGTGGCGAGGGGGCCGCCGCCTTGGCGGCTGGGCCCACGCCCGCCTTGAGCGCGTCGAGCGAGAACAGGACCGAGTTCTCGTTCCTCGCACCGGTGGGCTGCGCGTCGTAAGCAGCCTCTGCGGGCGCCGCGACATCGCCGTCCGAGCCAGCCAGCGCGGCGCTGCCGAAGATGTCTGCCGCGCCCCGGCTCTTCTCGACGCGCGCCGCGACCTGCCCGGCCGGCGGCGAGAAGCCGAACGCGGGCGCCGGCGCGGGCGCCGGCTCGGGCTCGGCCTGCACCGGCGCCGAGTGCTGGGGCGCCGACAGGTACGGAGTCAGCTCGGGTGCCGAGGCCAGCGGCAGCCAGTCGCCCATGCCCTCTTTCCACACGAAGGCGTCGGCCGGGATCTGCCCCGCGTTCCACGCATCGACGATCTCGTGAGTGGTCATCGAGCGCTGGTCGGTCTCGCTCAGGTTGACGCTCCACGTGTCGGCGTTGCCACCCGCCGCGGCGCTGCCGGCGTCGGCGCCGAACTGATCCGGCTCGGTGTAGCCGTCTACGACGATGGGCTCGTTGCAGCCTTTGCAGCGAACCTTGACGCGGCGACCTCGGACCTTCTCGTCCGCAATCGCGTATTTCGCGCCACATGACTGGCAAGTGATCTTCATCGTGCTTCGGCTCCCAACTCGGGGCTAGAGCCCAAAATCTAAACCAAGTCGGCCGTTCAGGCGAAGTGACAAGATCCCCTCTTCAGTTCACGGTGACCAGCGCTGACCCGTCCGCCCCGCAGAAACCCGAGCCGTTCGGGTACTGGACTCCGCAAGTCGGACAGATCTTGGGGTATTGCCCGCTGGGCCGCTCTGCCGAGTGTGGCGCGCCGGCGGGGACCAGCTCCTCGTCGTGCAGCGGACACTCGGTAATCCCGGGATCGAATCCCTGCTCGCACACCGGGCACACACCCCCGCTCGGACCGCGCCCCTCGGAGCTCTGCCCCAGGACCAGGCGGTTTCCATCGAACTTACAGAAGCGCGCTGGCGTTCTGTACTCGGCGCGGCAGGTCGGGCAGAGCATCACCGCGTCGGCCGGGGCCGGCGCTTCGGGGGGCCGGGCCGCGGCGACCACGCGGGTCACCAGCGGCGCAGGGGCCACGGGCTCGGGGTCTGGTGATGTCTGCGCGCGAGCTTTTTGCCGGCGCAGCAGCCAAAGCCCGGTGATCCCGAAGACCAGCGCCGCCAGGCCCACCACCCCGACGAACAGCCGCCGCCGGTCGCTGGGCTGCGCCGCCCGGGGGGCTGGCTCCGCCGCTTCGGTAGCCGTCGGCGCCGCCCACAGAATGGAGCTGTCCGACAGTACCGTAGCGGCGGCAAATAGGGCGACCGCGACCGTCAGCCTCACGGGAGCTTCGCCCAGCGTAGCAGATCCCCGCTGCTCGGGCCGGGTCGCGTTGACACCCAAAATCGGCCTCTGCTACGGTCCGCCCGAACTACTCTTGGATTTTCGCAGGCTTCCGCCGACACACGGAGAAGAGCGAGGCCGTTTGCGAGAGAGGAGCGCGCTGACGATGCGAAGGGATAGCGGCAGCAGACGGCTGCAGCGATGGGTGCGGACCGCGGCGGGCGTCGGCACGCTGCTCGCGGTTTCTGGGGTGACGTTCGCGCAAGAGCCGCGGGTCGCCGACAAGAACGGAGAGGGTCTCGACACCCACCTGTTCCGTCCGGCCATCGACTCGAAGGGGTTCATGTCGATCAACGGCTCCGACATTCTCGGCGCCAACGACATCAGCTTCGGCCTGGTGCTCGACTATGGCCGGAACCTGCTGCGCACCAACGACGAGCGCGACGCCTGCGGGGGGCCCGGCGAGTCGGCCTGCCCGAATGGCGGGCAGAGTCTGGATCGCGGCGTGGACGCCTTGGTCAAGAACTCGTTCCAGGGGACGTTCGGCTTCAACTACGGCATCGCCAACATCGGAAGCATCGGCATCACCGTGCCCGTGATCTTGATGGCGGGCAACGAGGCCAACGAGATCGGCGCCACCAACGACACCTACGACACCGGGAAGCTCGACTCGCAGAAGATCAGCACCGTGGCTCTGCAAGGCAAGCTTCGCCTGACGCGCGTGGACCGTGGCCCGGGCCTTGCCATCGTGGTGCAGGGCGGCGTGCCGGTCGGCGACGCACCGCGAGAGCTGGGTGCCGATCCCGGCGGCTGGTACTGGCCGCACGTGGTGTTCGAGAACCGCTTCGGCTCGTCGAAGCGCCTGAAGATCGGCCTCGACGCCGGTTATCGCGGGCACACCGGCAAGAACCCGAAGTTCGAGCTGGACAACGCCGGACGAAATCAGCTCGCGGAAGGCAAGCTGGAAGGCGGCAACCTGGCCACCTTCGGTGCGGGCATCGCCTACCGCGTGATCGACCCGCTCGACCTGGTGGTCGAGACCTATGGCACCTACCTGCTGGACGGGAAGAGCGACTCGAAGCAGAAGCTCAGCCAGGAGTTCCTCGGCGGAATCAAGCTGTTCGTCGAGCGCAACAGCTACCTGATGATGGGTGGCGGCAGCCGCGCATTCATGACCGGCTACGAGGCCGCCGACGTCCGCATGGTGCTGGGCTTCGTGTTCGAGCCCAGCATTGGTGACCGCGACGGCGACGGTTACAAAGACGACCTCGACCAGTGCCCCGACGACCCCGAGGACTTCGACGGCTTCCGCGACGAAGACGGTTGCCCCGAACCGGACAACGACAACGACGGCATCTTGGACGTCGACGACCGCTGCCCGAACACGCCCGAGGACCGCGATGGCGACGAGGACGAGGACGGCTGCCCCGAGGGTCAAGACGGTGATCGCGACGGTGACGGCATCCTCGACTCGCGCGACAAGTGCCCCGACGATCCGGAAGACCGCGACGGCTTCGAGGACAAGGACGGCTGCCCCGAGCCGGACAACGACAAAGACGGCATCTTGGACAAAGACGACAGCTGTCCGCTCGACCCCGAAGACAAGGACAACTTCGAGGACACCGACGGCTGCCCCGACCCCGACAACGACAAAGATCAGATCCCCGACGTGAAGGACAAGTGCCCGAACGATCCCGAGACCTACAACGGTTTCGAGGACGAAGACGGCTGCCCGGACAAGGGCAAGGTGCTGATCGAAGGCTCGGACATCATCATCTTGGACAAGGTGATGTTCGAGACCAACAGCGCGAAGATCTTGCCCGAGTCGGACGGCATCCTCGACGCGGTGGCCGCGACCCTGAAGGGTCACCCCGAGTTCCAGATGGTCGAGGTCGCCGGTCACGCCGACGAGCGCTCGAGCGACGACTACAACCTGAAGCTGACGCGGGATCGCGCGGCCAGCGTGGTCGACGCGCTGGTCAGCCGTGGGGTCGCCAAGTCGCGGCTGGTCTCGCAGGGGTACGGCGAGTACTGCCCGCTCGACGAGGGCCACAACGCCACCGCGTGGGAGAAGAACCGCCGCGTGGAGTTCAAGGTCGTGAAGACCGAGGACGGCTCGACCAACGCCGAGCGCGGCTGCGAGAAGGCCAAGGGCAAGGGCGTGTTCCCGCCTGCCGTCGAGTGAGCCGCCGGGGCCTGCCCCGGGTCCACCCGGCTCGGGGCAGGTGAGGTGATGGAAGAGATCCGCTCTCGGTTCCGCGACGATCACGCGCGGCTCGGCGCCTTGCTCGAGCAGCTGGGCAGCGCCGCGACTCCGGGCGACGAGCTCGGGCTCCTTGCGCTGTGGTCGGTGTTCGAGCGCAGCGTGCGGGCCCACATCCAGCTCGAAGAGCGCGCCGTGCTGCCCGCGCTCGACGCCAGCCACCCGGCAGAGTGCCGGCAGGCCCGCTACGAGCACGACCGGCTCCGGGACCTGATCTCCGACCTGGCAGCGCTGGCCAAGTCCGGCGGGATGCTGCGGCAAGCCCTCGACCAGCTCGAGACCGCACTCGAGATGCACGCAAAGTGGGAAGAAGCGACGCTCTACGCCCTGGCGGACGCGCGGCTTGGGGCCGCCGCGCGCCAGCGCATCCTCGAGGCCCTCGGCAGCCGGGCTCGGGACTGAATCCTTCGCCTGCCGGCGCGGCTCCAACCCGGGCCCCGATGACCTCGTTCCAGTGGATCTTGCTGGCGGTGACCGCCGCCTTGTTGGTGTTCATGCTCCGCCGGCGGTTCGGGGACGTCTCGGCCGCCGAGGCCCGCACTCTGGTCCAGGGCGGCGCGTTGCTTCTCGACGTGCGTACCCCCGCCGAGTTCGCCAGCGGCCACCTTCCCGGGGCGGTCTGCGTTCCGCTGGCCGAGCTCGAGGGCCGCCTGGCGGAGCTCGGCCCCAAAGACCGGGCGGTGGTGATCTATTGCGCGTCCGGGGTCCGCAGCGCGGTGGCCGGCCGCGTGCTGGCCAGCGCCGGGTTCGCCACGGTGAAGAACCTGGGCGCCATGTCGCGCTGGTGAAGGGCTGAGCCTACAATCGGCCGGTGCCCGAGCTGATTTCCCACGACGGCGACGGCGGCATCGCGCACTGCAGTCGCTGCGGCGCGGTGGCGGTGGGCCCGTGCGCGCGCTGTCGCGCCCCGATCTGCGGGGACTGCTGCGTGCTGACCGAAGGCGGCGCCAGCACCTGGGCCATCTGTCTGGCCTGCGACGACCGCGGAGGGCGAACGCTGGGCGGGGCGTGGCGCGGGCTCGTGCTGTGGCTGGTCGGGATCCTCGTGGTGCTGCTGGCGCTGGTCGTGGGGCTGGGCCTTCTGGCGCGCTGATCACGGCTCGATGCGTTTCACCCAGCTTCCGGCCGGCAGCTGCTGATCGGGCTCGACCCCGTTGAGCAGGGCCAGCGTCGACAGGTTGGTGTGGGTGGGCCCGGCCTCGATCAGCGCCCGCAGCGAGCGCGCCTCGGTCAGCCGGCTCACCCGCACCCGCAAGGGCCCCAGGTTCCGGAGCGCAGGCTCGGTGATCCGTTTCGCGCCGCCGGTCAGCGCCTGCACGGTGTCACCTTCGTCTTGCCCCGAGGGCACTATCAACGCCATCACCAGGGGCGCCTTCGGCGCGTCGATCACCCAGCTCAGGGCGGTCAAGCCGCCCTCGCGGGGCTGCTTGGAGAAGTGGGCTGGCCGGTCGCCCAGGGTCACCGGGCGGAAGCTCGAACGGTCGCCCAGCGCGCCCAGCGTGGCGTCCAGGTTCCCGTGCTCCGAGCGCGCAACGAGCAAGATCGTCGCCTTGCCCGGCAGCGCCGCCATCAGATCTCGCCCCACCAGCTCGGCGCGCCAGGCCGGTGGCAGCGGCAGCTCGAAGTCGGCGCTCGGCACCAGGTAGCGATCGCCCAGCAAATAGCCGTCGCGCGGGTCCTCTCCGAACTGCAGGCCGTCGATCTTCGAGAAGTACTCGGCGGCTTTCGACTCACCGCCGGGCGTGGCCCGGCGGGTGATGGCGTCGAGGCGCTCGCGAGTCGCGGGGTGCGTGCGCAGCGCCGGCGGGACACGGCTGCCCCCCGCCCGGCGCTCGAGCTCGGCGAACAGTCGGATCACCTTCAGCAGGCCCGAACGGGCGTAGCCCGCGCGCTCCAGATACCCCAGCGCCAGCTGATCGGATTCGTGCTCTTCGTCGCGCAGGCGCGCCAAGAGCGCCCGCCGCTCGGCGCTGCCCAGCTTCGCGATGTCGCCGTCGTCGACCCCGTGCTTCACCAGATACTCGGCCTGCTTGCGCCAGTGCCGCATCGAGACGTGAGCGACCTCGTGGGCGAGGGCCGCGGCCAGCTCGGCCTCGGAGCCCAGGAAAGCCAGCAGCCCTCGAGTCAGGTAGATGTACCCGCCCGGTCCCGAGCGGATGCTCACGTGCGAGCTGTCGATCAAGCGCAACGTCCAGCGACTGGCGTTCGGGTCGGCGTGGGCCGCTACTCGCCCCAGCACCCGTTCGACATAGCCCTGCAGCGCGGGATCCCGCATCGCGAGCACTTCGTTCATCACCTGCTGGTCGGCCAAGCGCCCGAGCTCGGCGTCGTCGTCGACTGCCAGCGATGGCTTGGTCTCGGGTGGGCGTGGCCGATCGCGGGGCCCGGCGCACGCGGCGGCAAGACAGAGCGCAACGACCAGAGCACGCATGGCAGCCTCGACCCTCCTAGCGCATCTGCGGCGGCGTGGCACTCTCGGGCCATGGCGCGCCGGATCCGGGTTCTCGCGTGCCTGCTGCTCGGCGGTTGTGCTGCAGTGCCCCGCGTGGGAAACGCGGACCGTGCCCGGGCCGAGGCCTACGCGGCCCGCGCGCGCGGCGCCGCGGGCCTAGCCGAGGCGCTGCACTTCGCCACTCGCGCCCTCGTGGTGCGGATCGCCGCCTGCGGCTTCGAGTGTCCGGATCCGGCCTACTCGTTCGTGCAGCTCGGCGACTTGCGCCTGTTCAATCACCAGCCCGAGCACGCGGCCCAGTCGTACGCGCGCGCGGTCGCCATCTTGGGGCCCCATCGCGCCACCCACCGCGAGTGGATCGAGTGCGCACAGCTGCGCTTGGAACGGGCCTGCGCGGCGGCCCGCCACGCGCCCGCCTGTGGCGGCCAGGCCGCGCGCCCTCACTGACAGGTGTAGTCGGTGGCATACGGCCAGCAGAAGCCCACCTGCGTCTCGCACTTGTAGTTCGCGGGGCAGTCTTTGGGTGTGTCGCACGCCTGGGTGCAGATGAACGGGTTCGAGGTGGGCCCGAAGGCCATGCACAGGTTGCCCTGGCACTCTTCGCCGGCAGTGCCGTCGCCGGTGGCCACGCAACACGTGCCGATGGGCTGTGCGCCGAGCTTCCACTGGTCAGCGGGGATGCACGACGGCGCGCCCCCCGGCTCGCACTGCTCGGTGGCCTTCGAGCAGACGAAGCCCGGCCCCGTGGCGCAGGCCGCGTTGCTCAGGCACCGGTCGCTGCACACCTTCACTCCGCCGAACTCGAGGCAGGCGCGGTAGCGACAGTCTTCGTCGGTGGTGCAGCAGTACCCCGTGGGGAGTGCACCGTGGGGGCCCGGCCCGGTTTGAGCGCCGCCGGCGCCGCCGGTGCTCGCCCCTCCGGTGCTCGCGCCGCCGCTGCCCGCTCCGCCCGAGCCCGTGCCGCCCGTGCCACCGGGCAGGCCGGCGACACCCCCCGTCCCCGAATCGCCCACCGTCTGGCCCTGGCAGCCCGCGGCCCAGAGCAGCATCAGACCCACCGTTCGCCTCACCACGAGCCGGATGGTTGCACGCACCCCGCGCTCCGGCCAGACGCTCGATGAAAGTTGCGACGAACCCCGAATCCCTCCTGGCGGGGCGCGGCTCGTACCCGCGGAGCCCGTCGTGATCGCCGTCGCCGTCGTCCTGGCCCTGCTCGTGGGCGTCTCCCTGGGGCTCCTGGGCGGCGGCGGGTCCCTGCTCACGGTTCCGCTCTTGCGCTACGTGGTGGGGCTCGAGGCGCACCGCGCGGTGGCGCTCTCGCTCTTGATCGTGGGTACCACCAGCCTGGCGGCCCTGGTGCCCCACGCGCGAAGGGGCCGGGTGCGCTGGCGCACCGGGATGATCTTCGGAGCGGCCGGCATGGTCGGCGCCTTCCTGGCGGGCCGCGTGGCGCACTGGATCCCCGCCACGGCGCTCTTGCTGCTGTTCGCCGCGATCCTGCTCGCGACGTCCGTGGCCATGCTGAGCGACAGGCCTCGCATCCGGGCAGCCGCGGTCGTTCGCGAGCTCCCCGTGGTCAAGGTGCTGGGCGAGGGCCTGGTGGTCGGCGCCGTCACGGGCCTGGTCGGGGCGGGCGGCGGCTTCTTGGTCGTGCCGGCGCTGGTGCTGCTCGGCGGCCTGCCGATGAACGTGGCCGTGGGCACTTCGCTGTTGGTGATCGCGATGAAGTCGTTCGCGGGCTTCGCCGGCTTCCTGGGTCATACGCCCATCGACTGGACGCTGGCGGCGTGGATCGGAGGCGCCGCGGTGATCGGCAGCGTGCTCGGAGGGCTCTGGGTCGACCGCGTCTCGTCGTACCACCTGCGCCGCGGGTTTGGCTGGCTGGTGGTGGCCATGGCGCTGTTCATGCTGGGCCAAGAGCTGCCGCGCGCGTTTGGCGCCGCGCCGCCCATCGCGCTGCCCCTGGCGCTTTCGGTGCTGGGCACCGCGGCTGCGGTCGGGGTTCGACAGCTCTGGTCGCGCGCGTCGGCACCGGCGGCAGAGTGACGCCGCGGAGCTCAGGGGTCGTGGGTGGCCGAGCCCAGCACCGGCAGCGCGCGGGCGTGGCGCGGGCGCTCGGGCGCGGGCAGCGCGGGGCGCACGTCCGCCGGGCGCGCGCTCCACGCGCGCACCAGGTCGCGGTCCATCAGGTGGGTGGGGCTGACGTTGCCCAGGGCGTTCAGCATGATCGCTCGCACGTTGGGGTTGCTCTGCTCCAGCTGGTCCAGAAGCGTGCCCATTGCTTCCCGGCGTAGCCCTTCTTGCGAGCCACACAGCCCGCACGGAAGAATGGGGAAGGCGCGCGCCGCCGCGTGGGCACGGATGTCGGCCTCGGCGCACTCGACGAGCGGGCGGACCACCTCGAAGCGCCCGTCGTCGGTGCGGTACTTCGGGGGCAGCGTCTGCAGCCGACCGGCATAGAGCAGGTTGAGCAAGAACGTCTCGAGCGCGTCTTCGCGGTGGTGGCCCAGCGCGATCTTGTTCGCACCCAGGCGCTCGGCCGCCGAATACAAGATCCCCCGGCGCAGCCGCGAGCACAGCGAACAGGGCGTCTGGTCGGCGGTCAGCTTCTCGACCACCACGGCGTGGGTGTCCTCGCGCAGGATCTCGAAGGCGACCCCGCGGGCCTGCAGGGCGGCCACCAGGGGGGCGCCGTCGTACCCGGGCTGCCCTTGGTCGAGATGAACGGCCACCAGCTCGATCGGCACGGGCCCGCGCCGCCAGGTCTCGAGAAGGTCGAGCAGCGTCCAGCTGTCTTTGCCGCCGCTCACCGCGACCAGCACGCGATCACCGGGCTGGAAGAGCTGGTGGTCGGCGATGGTGCGACGCAGCTGGCGATTCAGCCGGCGCGTCGGGTCCCCCTTCACAACAGACATCGCTCGACCTCGTCCACGCTGGGCGCCTTCATCGCGCACTCCCACTGGCGACGCGAGACCTTGGAACCGCACTTGGCAAACTCGGGAGAGCCCGCGGCCTTGAGCCGAGCGCTCTCTTTGCTGCGCTCCACTTCGTCGTCGCTGACGCCGCGCCGCTCTTGCCGGACCAAGAGCTCGGTGTACCGATCGAGGAGCTGATTGCATTCGGCCGGGTCCAGGGGGCGACCGCAGCCCGCGCAGAGGGCCAGGCACAGCCCCACGGCGCCGCTCAGTCGAAGCAATCCTCCACGACCTCTTTGCTCGTCTTTGCGCTGCGAACGCATTGCATCGCTTTCGTGGTGATGCGTCGGCCGACGCACTGTTTGAGCATCGACTCGCGCACGCTCTTCTTGGTGGCCTCGATCTCGTCGTGAACCGAGGCGGGGTTTCCGGCGTTCTTCTTCTCGAGCTCGAGCCGCGCGACGCGCTCGACGATCTCTTCGCACTCCGCCTCGCTCGCCGGGTGCCCGCAGCCGGCGACAACCAGGGCAAAACCCGCTGCTCTCAGACATCGCCGCGCCGCCGAGCTCATGGGGAGTCGCTTTATCCCGAAGGCCGAGCGCTTTCAAAAGGCGCGGCAGAAATCTGGACGAGTGTACAGGTCTTGCTAGTCTTGTCCAGAGATGTCCCGGACGCGCGCCGCAGCGGCGGAGGTCGTGACGCCCGAGCACTTGCTCAGGAAGGCGACCCTCGCGCGGACCTCCGGCCTGAGGGCCAAGTACGCCCTGCGCGCGCTCGACCGTGGCGGGCGCATCAGCCGAACGACCCGCGCCATGTTGCTTCGGCAGCTGTACCTGGCCCACATGGAGGCGAAGCGTTTCGAGCCCGCGCTCGGCGTGGCACTCGACATCGTCGCGCTCGACGTGATGCCGGACGTCGCGCGTCAAGACGCTGCGCGGGCGTGCCTGGGTCTGGGCGATCACGAGGGCGCGGTCGCGCACCTGCGCCTGGCGAGCCGCGTGAGCCCGCCGTCGCGTCGCGCGTTTCACCTGTGGACGCTCGGGAGCGTGCTGTACCTGGCCGGGCGCCACCGCGAGGCCGCCGGGGCGCTGTCGCGGGCGTCGCGCTGGGGGACGACGGACCGCCCGCTCTATCAAGCACAGCTCGCGCTGTCGCGCATCGCCAGCGGCGAGTCGATCGCGCCGGACGAGGTCGACAGCCTGCGAGAGCGGCTGGCCGATGCACCCTGCGGGCAGGGTTACGGGCAGTTCGTGCTCGGCGAGCTGGCGTTTCACGCGCGGGACTTCGACGCCGCGCGGCTCTATCTGCGGGGCTTCGTCCGGCGGTCGACCAGTGGGCGCGTGGCGCTGGCGGTGGCGCTGACCGGCGAGATCGCCCGGGCCCGCCGGCTTCTGGCCCGGCTCCCACGGAAGAAGCCCTGATTTTCGCGCCCCGCCCTCCACACCGGGCGCGCCTGGAACTAGACTACCCGAGACCACTCGATGACGCGCCTGCGCTGGACTCCGTTCTTCATCGTGCTGCTCGCGGTTTCCGCCTGGACCTTCGGCGCCGAAGCATCGGGCAACGTCTGCACCGTGGCGGGGGACGCCGCCGGCCCGGGGGGGGGTGACGCCTTCACGCGCGCGCTGCAGCGGGGCCCGATGTATGCCGCGCTGGCCGCTTTGGTCGGGGGGCTGCTGGTGAGCCTGACGCCGTGCGTGTACCCGATGATCGCCGTGACGGTCAGCGTGTTCGGCGCGAAAGAGGCCAGGAGCCGCGCGCAAGGCGTGCTGCTCTCGCTGGCCTTCGTGCTGGGGATCGTGGCGATGTTCGTCCCGCTGGGGTTGGCCGCGGGGCTCACCGGCGGCATGTTTGGCGCGGTTCTCCAGAGCAAATGGGTGATCGTGGTGATCAGCGGTTTGTTCTTGGCCATGGCCGCCAGCATGTTCGGCGCGTTCGAGTTCACGCTGCCGTCGGCCATCACCAACAAGCTCGCGACCGTGGGTGGCATCGGTTACAAGGGCGCCTTCGTGCTGGGCCTGGTGTGCGGCGTCATCGCCGCGCCCTGCACCGGTCCGGTGCTCACCGGCATCTTGACCTGGATCGCCAAGACCCAGAGCGCGGGCCTGGGCGCCCTGGCCATGGCCGCGTTTGCCCTCGGGCTTGGCGCGCCGTTCTTCTTGGTCGGTGCGTTCGCCGTGCAGCTTCCGAAGAGCGGGCGCTGGATGGTCCACGTCAAGTCGTTGCTGGGCATCGTGCTGGTGGTGGTCGCGTTCTGGTTCCTGGGCTCGGCGTTCCCGCTGCTGACCAAGCTGGCCCGGCCGGACGCCACCTTCCTGGGGGTCGCGGCCGCGGCCGCGCTCGTGGGCGTGGCCCTGGGCGCCGTCCACCGATCGTTCGACGAGCCCGGCGCCGGGGTGAAGGCTCGCAAGGCGATCGGCATCGTGCTCACGTGCCTGGGTTCGTTCGCCTTCATCGCGGGCTTCTCGAAGCCGTCGCGCACGCTGGCGTGGGAGAAGATCAGCGTGGCCGAGGCGCGCACCAAGGCCAGCACCGAGAAGCGCCCGCTGCTCTTGGACTTCACCGCCGCGTGGTGCGGCGCGTGCAAAGAGCTGGACAAGCACACCTTCAGCGAAGAGGGCGTGGCGCGTGAGGCCGGCCGCTTCGTCGCCGTGAAGGTCGACGCGACCGACGACGAAGATCCGGTGGTGGCCGCGACCATGAAAGAGCACAAGGTCGTCGGGTTGCCGACCGTGCTGATCTACGATTCGCGCGGCTCGGAAGCGGTGCGGTGCACCGACTTCGTGGCCGCGCAACCGTTCCTGGATGCCATCAAGAGCGTGAACTGATCACGGCTCGAAGTCGCTGGGCGGCTTGGGCTTGTCGGCCGGAGGCTTGTCGGCCGGGGGCTTGTCGGCCGGGGGCTTGTCGGCCGGGGGCTTCTTGTCGCCCTTCTTGTCGCCCTTCTTGTCGCCCTTCTTGTCGCCCTTCTCGGGCTCGGGCTCGGCGGGCGGCGGCTCGGCGGGCGGCGGCTGGTCGAACTGGCCGGTGTCGGTCTGGGCCGCATCGGCGATCTTCTTGGCGGTGGTCTTCGAGGCCTCGGCCACCTCTTCCGCACGGGCCGACATCAGCGGGATCAGCTTCTTGGCGTCGTCCAGGTTCTTGCGCACCTCGGACTTCTTCTTCGGACCGCCCTTGCGGAACGCGCCGTCCACGGTGGCCTCGAGGGCCAGGATCTGCCCGGTGGCCTGGTCCAACGACTTCTTGATCTTCTTCATGCGCACATGAAGCTTGGCGGCGCTCTTCACCGCCGCCTCCATGGCCGAAACCATCGTCTTGGCGTCGCCTTCCAGGTCCTTGCCCTTGACCGACACCTTGACCCCCGCGTCGTCGTTGTCGTCCAGCCCGTCGACTTCCATCTTCAGGCCGGTGCCCGCGGTCGCCAGCTCTTCGGTCTTCTTGCCCAGCTTCTTGCCCAACATGCTGGCCGACGAGCCCTCGTCGAGCTTGACCTTCTTGGCCAGCTCTTCGCGGATCTCTTTCTCCGACGCGGGAGCGCGGGCGAGCTCGATCTGCATGTCGTAGAGGTTGCTGAAGAACTCGTCGAAGGTCGGGTCCCCGCTCTGGTACTTCTGGCCCTGCGACACGGCGGACGGGCCGGGGCTGCCAAGAATGGAGCAGCCGGTGGCGGCCACGACCAAACCGGTCGCGGTCAGGGGGACGAGGCTCGCGCTGGCGCTGAGCGTCACGACGCGGGCGATGTTTCGGAATCGGGTGGTCACGGACATGAAAGCGTTGCTCCCCAAAGCTCGTGGGCCTTGCCTTTTTTCACCAAGAACAGCGAGAGGGCCCGGTCACCTCGAACCATTACTACGCCTTGGCCGGCGTTGAGGCCGTCAGGTGACAGGTTGAGGGGATCTCCCACGGGAACCAGGTCGAAGCCAAGGGTTTGGATGCGAACCTGGCGCTGGCCGGCGGCCCCTTCGGTCCACTGCAAGAGCCAGCGGCCGTGGGAAAGGCCCTCGACGGCGGGAGAAATGGCGTCGGCCCCCAGGCCACCCGGGGGCGTGGCAAAGCTCTGGGCCGCCCCCGGGGTCGCGCCTGGCGGGGCCGCGCCGACCTGAAGGGTCCAGTACGACTCGTCGGTCGGGCGACCCGCGAACGCGATCAGCACGCCGCGGTCGTTGACCGCGATGGCGGGCGAGCCCACCTGGGGCTTGGCGCTGACCTCGCGGGCGTCCCCCTGCTTGTCGCCGTTCGCGTCGAGCAAGCCCGCCAGCACCGACCCACCTTGCCCGCCGCGGCGCGCCGTGACTGCGAACCCACCGCCGGCAACCGACGCCACGCGCGGCTCGGTGACCTTGTCGCTGGGGCCAGGCCAGAGCGTGGTCGGAGAGCCGGTGCCGGTGCGGCGCGCCAGCCCCTGGTCGGTCCACCCCAGCGCCCAGCGACCCTTGCCATCGACGGTGCGCGACGACCGGAAGCTGGGGTCCGTCTGGTCCACGGTGAAGCGCAGGTCGCCCTCGGCGGTGATGGGGACCACGCTGGTGATGTCGTGCTCGGCCTTCTCGCGGAACGGCCGCTCCACCGCCAGGCTCGCGCCGTCGACCGTGATGCCCTCGGCTTCGCGTTCGGCCGCGGCGAACCCGATGGCGAACTTCGCGCCGTTCTGGATGGACGCCACGACGGGAGTGACCGAGGGCAAGATGGCCGGCGAGAGGCGCGCGGCCGACTTCTCGAGCTTGCAGGCGCGCAGCGGCGACTTGTCACGAGCGCCCGGACTCGAGCTGCCCGTGACGGCGGGCGAAGGGGCCTTGTTCGATCGCATCCACACCACGCCGATCGCGACCACGCCGATCAGCCCGACGCCGCCCAGTGCGACAGCGCCCAGCAGAAGTCCGCTGCCCTTCCGCGGCGGCGGCGACAGCGCCAGCGCGGGGGTGGGGGGCGGGGCGTACCCGGTCTGCGGCATCTGTCGAGCGGCAGGCCGCGCGTGGGCGCGCATCTCGGCATCGAGATCCTCGCTCCACGATGGGAGCGGCGCGCTGGCGATTGGACCAGCCGACGCCGCGGGATTCGTCGGAGCCTCGGTCGACACCGGGGCGGGCTCTTCGATCGGTTTGACCTGGATCATCGGGGCGACCGGCGCGGCGATCGGGGTCGGCGTCGGCACGCCCCGTGGCGGGGGCGGCACGGCGCCGGGCGGGCGCAGCGTGGCCGTGGACTGCATGGGCGTGCCCTCGACCAGCGTGGGTTGGGCCGGTCGGATCGCGGGCGGGGGCGGCGGCGGGGTGGGGGCGGCCCCGGCCGGCGGGCGCCCCGTCGGCGGAGCCACCGGCACCCGGGCTGCCGGCTTGATGCTCTTGCCCACCAGCTTCGCGGCGGCCTCGCGGGTCTGATACGCCTGATAGCGATCCACCGGGGGCGGCGGCGGCTCGGTCAGCAGCGGATCGCTGCCGGGCTCTACCGGCTTCTCGGCCTTCTCTTTCGGCAGGCTGGTCGAGAGCTCGGCGACCTGGCACGCCGGGAGCCAGACCTTCCAACCCGGGCGCCACACCAAGGTGTAGTGCGGCAGCGAACCCGTCGACAGTGACGAAACCAGCTCCCACTCGTCCACGATGCTGACCACACCGTCGGCATCGGCCCAGTGCCAGCTCTCGGCTTCGTCGTCGGTCACCCGAGGCGGTTTCCCATTTTCCGCATGCGCCATCAATTGCGTAGCGCAGAGGCCGAAGATTTCGGGCCGATCAGCGCGGTGTGGACGCGACGCACGCCACGGCGACCACGCGCGCGCCGGCCGCGCGAAGCGTGTGCACGCAGGCGCGGGCCGTCGCCCCGGTGGTGACCACGTCGTCGACCAGCACGACGGGCCGCTGCGCGAGCGCTGTGCCGCCGCCGGCGCTGAAGGCGCCGAGCACGTTCTGGGCACGTCCGCGCTCGTCGAGCCGCGCCTGCTGAGCGGTCGGCCGCGTCCGGCAAAGCGCGCGGGCGCTCGCTGGGCGCCCGGCGCGGGCAGCCAGCGCCGAGGCCAAGAGGGCCGACTGGTCGTAGCCCCGCTCTGCCAGGCGACTGCGGTGAAGCGGCACGGGCACGAACAGTGTGCGGGCATCGCCGCTGGCGCCGGCCAGCGCCGCACGCGGCAAGAGGCCGGCGAGCGCCCCGGCCAGATCGGGTCGGGACCCGTACTTGTAGCGATGGATCGCCGCGTCGAGCGGCGCGGCATACGCCGCCGCGGCGAGCACGGGCACGCCTTCGAGGTCGCGCGCCGGCGCGGCGACGAGCAGCCGCCGGCAGTCGCCACAATAGCCGTGGGCCGCGGGCTGTCCGCAGGCCGCGCACTCGAGCGGAGCGAGAAGGTCGAACAGCGCCGAGCCAGCCCGGGTGAAGAGCGACATGCCCCCTCATCGGGCGCGCGTCGGACGAGTTGCGTGGATTGATCCCGCGCACGTGCGCTCAGAAGGTGCCGCGCACCCCGAGCCATGCGCCGTGCGGTGCGCGTGGCGGCGTCGGCGAGTCCGCTTCCAGCTTGCTGTTGCCGACCAGGCTCATTGCCAGCCCGCCGCCGAAACACACCGCGCCCGCGGCATACATCGGGATCAGCACGCCCGCCTTGTCCAGCGAGCTGGGCGCTTTCGAGCCCGAGACCAAGATGGCGGTCGCGCCCACCACGCCCAGAATGCCCAGCCCCATGAAGAGCGTGCCCGTGGTCGCAAGCCCCTCGGAGCCGGTGCGAACCTTTATCTTCCGCGGGCTCTTGCTCATTTCGAGCACCATGGCCGCGTTCGAGATCTCGACCCCCTCGACCTCGATCCGGTAGCTGCCGGGGGGCAGCTGCACCGCCAGTGGCGTCTTGCCCACTTTGATGAAGTCGGAGTCGCTCTGTGGCAGCGTTCCACCCGGCGCCAGGCGCGCGACGAAGACGTTCACGGGCTTGCCCTCGCTCACCACCTCGACCGAGGCACCCGGGCCGAACGGCGCCGGGCTGGCGCTGGCCGCCGGCCCTTGCGCGCGCGCCGGCGCGGCAACCAGCAAGGCCCCGGCGAGCGCCGCCGCGCGCGTCAGTCGAGGCCGAGCAGCTTGTTCATCGACAGCTCGTCCGCCGGGGTGAACGGGTACTGATCGAAGTCGCCGCTCGTCACCCACTTGAAGGAGTGTACGTTGAGCTCTTTCGGCTCGCCAGCGGCGATCCGGCACTCGTAGAGGTACAGGTCGACGGTGTAGTGCTCGTACGGGTGGCTGACGAAGCTGATCAGCTGCCCGGGTTGCACCTCGACACCCAGACGGTGCTTGACCTCGCGGCGCAGCGCGTCGGCGTCGGTCTCGCCGTCTTCGACGCGGCCGCCGGGGAACTCCCAGAGCAACGGAAGCACTGCGGTGGGCCGCCGCTGTGTGATGAGGTAGTTGCCGTCGCGCTCGATGACGGCAGCCACCACTCGAATGGTGCGAGGGCCCGACATGACTCAGAAGTCGACGCGGAACAGCTGCTGTCCCATCAGCAAGACGTCGCCCCGTTGCACCAGTTGCTCTTTGCCCAGACGGACGAAAGTGCCGTTCGAGCTCCCGACGTCGGTCAGGTACATCTTGCCGTCGGCGCCCCGCGCGATGCGACAGTGGAGCCCGGACACGTAGCCGTCTTCCGAGAACAGGACGTCGCCCCGCTCGCGGCCGAGATGGACGCCCCGTTCGGGGATGGGGAAGGCGTTGCCCGTGGTATCTCGGCCAATCATCAGGGAAAGGCGCCCGATGTAGCCCTTGGCGGGGCTGCCGAAGCGCTCGACGCCGTCGGGCGACGGGCCAATGGCCTTGAGCTCTTCCAGGCGGACGATCTCTTGCCCGATGCGGAAGATGTCGTTGTATGCAAGGGCCCAGGGCTCGTTCGGCTTGATCTTCAAGTACACGCCGTTCAGCGAGTTTTCGTCTTTCACGAACAGCTGCCCTCCGCGGCGCGAGAAGGTCGCATGCCGAGGAGAGAGGTAGCTGTCGCCGGCGAAGATCGAGCCGGTGTCGCGGCCCACGGTCAGGGTCG
>JAKLKA010000072.1 GCA_023150915.1 Polyangiaceae bacterium | reverse complement strand
CTCGGGCACCGGCGGCTCCGGCACCGGCGGCTCGGGCACCGGCGGCTCGGGCACCGGCGGCTCCGGCACCGGCGGCTCGGGCACCGGCGGCTCGGGCACCGGCGGCTCCGGCACCGGCGGCTCGGGCACCGGCGGTTCGGGCACCGGCGGCTCGGGCACCGGCGGCTCCGGCACCGGCGGCTCCGGCACCGGCGGCTCCGGCGGCTCCGGCTCCGTCACCTGCAGCGACCTGGCGAAGTCCTATGCGACCGCGCTGGCGGCGGCGAAGACCTGCAATCCGTTTCTCTCCGTGCTGCAGTGTACCAAGGCGGTAAATGACGAGCTCCCCTGCCCCTGCCCCACGTTCGTGAACCCGTCGAACGCCAGTGAGATGACCCAGCTCACCGATCTTCAGACCGCGTGGCTGAAGAACAAGTGCAACGTCGGGGTCATGTGCCCGGCGGTGGCGTGTCCGCAACCCGGCGGCGCAACCTGCTCCCAGTCCGGCGGCAGCAAGGCCGGGACCTGCAAAGACACCATCAACTAGCGGTGGCTCACTTGGCGGCGGTGCGCTTGTCGGGCGTCACCTTCGACTCGGGCTCGGCGGGCGGCTCGACGATGCGATAGACCAGCTCGCGCTGTCGTCCGCCGCGCTCGTAGCGAACCCGAAGCTCGGTCGCCTTCTTGAGCGACTGGAACGCCTCATAGGCTTGGGTTTCACGCTCGATGGGCATGCCGTTGACGCTCAGCACGACGTCGCCGGGCTTGAGCTCCACGCCCTGCCAGAAGTCCGGCGGGGTGAGTCGAACCAGCCGAAAGCCCCGAAACTGGCCGGCCTCGACCGCCGGCTCGACGTCGACGCGCTGCAAGAACCAGCCGAGCCCGGCGTCGACCATGGCGTTCACCTCGTCGCGCCACAACGACCCTGCGGGCGGTGCCGGTCGCGCGGGCTGGGAGTTCATCGCGTCTTCTTCGTCCGCGGCATCGGCAACCAGCACTTCGTTCGCGGGGTATTCCGCGTCGTTCTCGCGCCCGGCACAGGCGGCGAGCAACAGGGCCCAGGGCAACAGGTACGCGCGTTTCACGCCCCGAATATGGTCCCGGGCTCCGCGCCCGGGCAAATTCCGGCCCTGCACCGGGCCCGAGGGCGGCGAAAAACGCGTGTAGACTCGCGGCATGTGGCGCCGAGCCGGGCTCGCCCTCGCATCGCTGGTCTCGCTGGGGTGCGGAGCGCCCACCGAGATCGAGGACGTGCCCTACGACTCCCGCTACGGGGACTCGACCCAGCTCGATCTCTACCTGCCGAACGAATCCGGGCCGCAGCCCGCCATCATGCTGATTCACGGGGGCGCTTGGCGGTTTGGTGACAAGCGCCACTTCGACAACGCCGCGCGCCGCTTCGCGCGCTCGGGCTACGTCGCGGCCAGCATCAACTACCGCCTGGTCCCAGGCGGCGAATTCCCAAACGCGCCGCGAGACACGGCCTGTGCTCTCGCCTTCCTCCAGAAGAACGCCGACGAGTACGGCATCGACCCGAAGCGCATCGCGGTGATGGGCTACTCGGCCGGCGGCCACCTCGCCTCGCTCCTGGGTGTGGCCTACGACACGCCCAGCCTCGCGCCCGACTGCTCGTCGGGGCGCCCGGATCGCCCCGCCGCGGTGATCCCCGGCGCGGGCGCCCACGACCTGCGTGACCGCGCCGACGCCCGCTGGATCCAAGACTTCATGGGCGGCACGCTCAGCGAGCTGCCCGACGAGTACGAGCAGGCGTCCCCCATCGCGCAGATCGATGCCAACGAGCCGCCGTACCTGCTGGTGAGCGGCGGCGGCGACTGGATCGGCGCGACCGAGCAGTCGCGGTGGATGCGAGACGCGTTGCGTGCCCGGGGCAACGAGGCCGACGAGCTGCGGCTCGCAGGCGGCGGGCACCTGCTGCAACCCGGCGCCGATCCCGGCGAGCTGCAGATCGAGGTGCTGCTCGAGACGCCCGAAGCGTGGCTGGTGATCGCCGACTTCCTCGCGCGGCACATCGGAGAGCCATGAAGGGCGGGCGGCTCGTGGCGGTCTTGCTGTTGCTGGCCGGCGCGGCCGGCGCCCAGCCCCAGGGCAAGCGGAACGCGGTGTCGCACAAGCCGTTCGCGCTCGCCTCGAGCGGCGTCGTGGTCCAATACGAGCGCTACCTGGCCGAGCGGTGGAGCGCGCTGGCCGGCCTGGGCGCCCGGCGCGCCGCCCGCGAAGACTTCCGCTCGGTCACCCTGAGCTTCGTGAGCGAGGGCCGCTTCTGGCTCAGCCTTCGCGACTGGGCTTCGGACTATCGAGGCATGGCTGGCCCTTACCTGAGCGTCGCCGCCGATGCCGCGCGCACCAGCGTGACCTACGTGCCGACCGATCGCGACGTGGGCGCGGCCTGGCGCATCCAAGAGTCGCTGCGCTTTGGCAACCGTTTCGTGATCTGGAACCTGCAAGAGATCACGCCGGCGGCGTCGCTGGACGTGATCCACGACTTCGACGAGCAGGGGCGGCTCGCGCCGGGCACGCGCACGACCCTGGGCCTCGACTTCACGGTGGGCTGGGTGTTCTGAGCGCGGCGTCCACCACGGCCAGCACGCGCGCGGTCACCTCGGCCGGGGCCCCGAGCCCCGAGACGTGGCGCACGGAGTCGCCGGGCACCAGCGCTTCGCCCTGCGCGTAGATCTCGGCCAGCCGAGCCTGGAGCTCGTCCCGCTCGTACAGCTCTTCACGACCCCCGCGCGCCCCCCGCCGGGCCGCCGCCGCATCGGCGGGCACGTCCACGATCACGGTGAGATCCGGCCGCAGCGCCCGGGAGTTCAGCTCGCGGATCCAGCTCACCACGCGGGCGTTCGGCGCGGTCGCCGACTGATAGGCCAAGCTCGAGAGGTCGTACCGATCCGAGATCACCCAGCTGCCCCGCGCGAGCAGCGGCTCGATCTCCCGTGCCACGTGGTCCAGGCGATCGGCGGCAAAGAGCAACGCCATGGTGTCCCACGCCGCCGGCACCGGCAGCTCTTTTCTCAGATACTGGCGGATCAGGTTGCCCACTGGTCCTGTGCTCGGCTCGGCGGTGCGGTGCACGGCAAGCCCGCGGGCCTCGAGCGCTCGAGCCACGAGCTCGAGCTGTGTGCTGGTGCCGGCACCGTCGATGCCTTCGAGCACGATGAAGGACCCGCGAGCGGCGGTCACTCCGACGCTCCGGGCGCGCCGTCCTCGCCGAGCACCACGTTGTCGATCAACCGTGCGCCCCCGACCCGCACTGCCAGCGCCAAGAGCGCCCGGTCGCCCACCACGGCGTCGTCACCGAAGGGCTCGAGGGTCTCGCTGTCGGCCAGCGTGACGTAGTCCGGGGAGAGGCCGACGGCGGAAATGGCCTGCTCCACCGGACGGCGCAGCGCCCCGGCGCCACGCTCGGCCGACTCGAAGCGCCGCACCGCCGCCGCGAGCGAGCGCGACAGCACCAGGGCACGCTGCCGATCCTCGGCCGACAGATAGGCGTTGCGCGACGAAAGTGCCAGGCCGTCGGCCTCGCGCACGGTGGGGAACCCGACCACGTCGACGGGCAAGAGCAGGTCGGCCGTCATGCGCTGGATCACCTTGAGCTGCTGATAGTCTTTGCGGCCGAACACTGCGGTGCAGGCCCCCGCCACCGCGAACAGCTTGGCCACGATGGTGGTCACGCCTTCGAAGTGCCCCGGGCGCACCCGACCGCACAGGTGGGCCGTCAGCCCGTCGACGCGTACGCGCGTCGTTTCGCCGGCCAGGTACATCTCGCCGGCCTCGGGCGCAAAGACCAGCGCGGCCCCGGCGGCCTCGCACTTCGCCAGATCCGACTCGAGCGTGCGCGGATACTTGGCGAAGTCCTCGTTCGGACCGAACTGGGTCGGGTTGACGAAGATGGTGACGGCCGCGTCGTCCGCACGCCGCCGCGCCTCGTGCACCAGCGCCACGTGACCGGCGTGCAGCGCGCCCATGGTCGGCACCAGGCCAACGCGACGCCCGAGCGACCGCACGCGATCGCAGGCGGCGCGGAACTCGGCGACGGTGCGGCAAAGCTCGAGCGGCATGGAGGTCACGCATTCATGCACAGCTCGGGCGCGGCGGCCATGCGTGCGCGCGCCTTCGCCAGCCGCCACCGGCCATCGCTTCAGTCCTCGGTCGGGCCATAGGCGGGCGGCTCCGAGGCCACCACGGGCTGGGCGCCGGTGGGCTCGCCCGTGCTGTGGGCCTTGCCCATGCCGAAGCTGTGCGCTTCGCCTGGAAAGGCGCCGGACTTCACCTCGCCCACGTAGCTGCGGGTGGCGGCGATCACGGCGTCGCCCAGCTCGGCGTAGCGCTTGACGAACTTCGGCTGCACGTCTTTGTACATGCCGAGGAAGTCGTAGCAGACCAGCACCTGACCGTCGCAGTGCGGCCCCGCGCCGATGCCGATGGTAGGGATGCCGACCGCCTCGGTGATGCGACGCGCGACCGGCGCCGGCAACCCCTCGAGCACGATCGAGTACGCGCCCGCTTGCTCCAGCGCCTTGGCGTCGGCCAGCACCGACGCGGCGGCGTCTTCGCCCTTGCCCTGCACGCGGAAGCCGCCCATGGCGTGGACCGACTGCGGCAAGAGCCCAACGTGGCCCATGACCGGGATGCCCGCTTGCACGATGCGATGCACGTGCTCGGCGACCACCATGCCGCCTTCGAGCTTCACCGCCTCGAACCCACCGCTCTTGAGCATGGCGCCGGCGTTCTCGAGGGCCTTCTCGGGCGAGACCTGGAAGCTCATGAACGGCATGTCGCCGACCAGGTGGGCGCGGCGCGCGGCGCGGGCCACGGCGCGACCGTGGTAGCAGATGTCGTCCACGGTCACGGCCAGGGTGTTGGCGTGGCCCTGCACCACCATGCCGAGCGAGTCGCCGATCAAGAGGATGTCGGCGCCCCCCTCGTCGAGCAGCCGTGCCAAGGTCGCGTCGTAGGCCGTGACCATGGCGATCTTCGGCCCAGCCCCTTTCCGCGCCCGGAGGCTCGGAACCGTGACTTTGTCGGCGGGTTTCATCAGGGCGGCGAGCCTATCACGCGCCCTTCCGGCCCGTGGGCCGGGCCACACGGAACGCCCTTGAAGCACATTCTGGCGGCTCGCTCGTAGAAAGAACCGGGCCCAGGCCCCAGAATAGGACTCCATGCCGCCCGAAAGCACCGAGCTCGGCCGATTCCATCGCCTGTTCCAGCGTTGGGCCCGTCAGATCCGCTTGCGTCTCGCGGCGCGCTCGCTGCTCACCGGCCTCGCGCTGGGTTTCGCGCTGGCCGGAGTCGCGGCAGCAGCCTTGTGGTGGCAACGGCTGGGCTCGCTTCGCCCCGCGGCCGCTGCCCTGGGCGCAGTGGGCGTGCTCATCGCGCTGATCGTGGCGACGCGTCGCCGGCTCAGCGACAGCGACGTGGCGCTCTATCTGGACGCCCGGCTCGAGTCGAAGGAAGCGATCAGCACGGCCCTCGAGCTGGGCTCGTCGGAAGACGCCGGCGCCGTGGTGCTGGGCGATGCGGTCAGTGCGCTCGACCAGGGGGACCCCAAGCGCGCGCGGCCGCGCGTGCTCCAGACTCTGCACGCGCTGGCGCCGGTCGGGGTCGCCGCCGTGGTCTACCTGAGCCTGATCCCGCTCCCGCCCGGTCCCGCCGTGCCGCCCGCTGCGCCTGGGTCGTCACGGGTGCAGCTGGCGAACCTGCAGGGTCTGGAGAAGATCGAGCGCCTCGAGAACCTCGACGCCCGCGACGCCGAGCAGCGCGAGCGCCTGAAGCAGATCGCAGAAGAAGCCAAGCGTCTGCGCGAGGAGCTGGCCAAGGGAATGGAGAAGCGCGAGGCCCAGGCGAAGATCGCCAAGCTGCGCGACGACGTCGCCGCAGAGCGTTTGAAGCTGGGCGACCAGAAGAACCGCGCGGGGCTCGAGGCGGCGGTGGGCAAGCTGGCCGAGAACAAGAGCACCCGGGACGCCGCCAAGGCTCTGGGCGACGGCGATCTGGTCGAGTTCGACAAGAAGATGCAAGAGCTGGCCAACAAGGCCGAGAAGGCCGATCGCGACGCGGCGAAGCAGGCCCTGGACGAGGCCCAGAAGGCCGCCCGCGAGAAGGGCGCGAAGGAGCTGGCCCAGGCGCTGGAAGAGCAGAAGAAGCTGTTCGAGAAACGCGAGGCGAAGGCCGAGGCCCTGCGCGAGCTGGCGCGCGGCATGAAAGGCAAGCTGAGCGAAGAAGCGCTCAAAGATCTGGAAGAGTTCGGGCAGAGCGGCAGCCCCGAGGCCCAGAAGCGCCTGGCCGAGTCCCTCGAGAAGGCGCTGCAGGGCATGACCGAGGAAGAGCGCAAGCGCCTGGCCGAGCGCCTGCAGAAGCAGCTGGAGCAGCAGCCGGGTGGCGCGAACCCGATGACCAAAGAGCAGATCGACGACATGGCCAAACGGCTGGGCACTCCCGAAGGGCAGAAGGCCCTGGAAGAGCAGCTGAAAGATCTGGCCAAGCCCGACGCCAGCAAAGAGGGTGAGCGCGAGAAGGGGCTGGGCGATGCCGAGCGCGGCGGCGCCGAGGCCGAGCGGGGTCTCGGCGGCATGGCGCCCGTCCCGATCGAGGGCGGCGGCCCGTCCGACGGGTCGCCCAAGGGCCCGGGAGACAAGGGCGGCAAGGGCGACCCGGGCAGCAAGGCGGACGGCTCGGGCGGGCCCGGCAGCAAGAAGGACTTCGGGACCGGCGACCACAAGGGCAACACCGCGAAGCTCGACACCAAGGGCCTGCGATCCAAAGCGAATGGCAAGATGAACGCCGGCGCGCCCATGCAGGGCAGCACCATGGGCCGAGCGCCTTCGCGTCCCGGCGAGACCGCGAACCAAGCCGGCACCGGCGCGCTGGGCCAGGCCGGTCCCAGCGAGCTCGGCGGCGTCGAGGGCTCGGAAGTCCCGGAAGAATACCGCGAGCAAGTCGGGCGTTATTTTCAGCCGTGATGCGCTGACCCGCACGGACTACGCTCGGCACGGCCCATGACGCAGAGCAACTTCGAAGCGCGACTCGCCCAGGCGCGCGAATCGTCGACCCGGCTGCGAGATGCCATCGCGACGGTCATCGTCGGACAGAACGCGGTCGTCGATCAGGTGCTCTGGGCGCTGATCGCCGGCGGGCACGTGCTGCTCGAGGGCGCGCCGGGGCTGGGCAAGACGCTGCTGGTGCGCACCCTGGCCAGCAGCCTCGAGCTCAAGTTCTCGCGCATCCAGTTCACCCCGGACCTGATGCCCAGCGACGTGACCGGCACCAACGTGCTGGTGATGGACGCGACGGGCGGCGCCACGGGGCGCTTCGAGCTGCACCGCGGGCCGATCTTCGGCCAGGTGATCTTGGCGGACGAGATCAACCGCGCCACGCCCAAGACCCAGAGCTCGCTCTTGGAAGCCATGCAAGAGCACGCGGTGACCATCGCCGGCGTCCGGCACGTGCTCGACCAGCCCTTCTTCGTGCTGGCCACCGAGAACCCCATCGAGATGGAGGGCACCTATCCGCTGCCCGAAGCCCAGCTCGATCGCTTCTTGCTCAAGGTGATGGTCCCGAATCCCAGCGAGGACGAGATGACCGCGATCTTGGCGCGGACCACCGGGCACGCGGTCGAGGCACCGAAGAGCGTGCTCCACCGCGACGACGTGCTGGCGCTGCGGGCGCTGTGTCGGGACATTGCCGTCGCCGAGCCGGTGCTGCGCTACGCCGCCCGGTTGATCGCGGCCAGCGCCCCCGACTCGTCCACCGCGCCCGAGCTGGTGCGGCGCGGCCTGCGCTACGGCGCCGGCGTGCGCGGCGGGCAGTCGCTGGTGCTGGCGTCGAAGTCGCTGGCGCTGCTCGAAGGCCGCGCGCAGGTTGCCTTCACCGACATCCAACGGGTCGCGCTGCCAGTGCTGCGCCACCGCATGATCCGCAGCTTCGAGGGCGAGGCCGACGGCGTGACCACCGATCAAGTGATCGAAGAGCTCTGCCGGGTGGTGCCCACCCGGTCCGGAGCGGTGGAGCAAGTGTTGCAAGGCAGTCGATGATCGTCCGCCGGGTCGTCGTCCTCGTCGCCGCGCTCGTGCTGCTGCTGGCTTCGGGCAGCGCCGGCGCCGAAGACACCGAGACGCCAGCGGCGCCAGCGGCGCCGGCGGCGCCTGCCCCACTCTTGATCGACGCGGTGCCGCTGCTCGGCCCGGGCTCGCCCGCGGGGGAGCGGTGGCTGACGGTGGTCGCGCGACTGATCAACACCACCGATCAGCAGCTCGAGGGCCACGTCGAGGTGACCAGCGAGCAGCGCTTCAGTGGCGCCGATCGCCGCCTGCGCACCCGCGCGCCGTTCGCGGTGGCGGGCAAGGGGCGAGTCACCCTGGTCTTGCCGACCCACGGCTTCATGCACACGCCGCCGCAGCTGTCGCTGCATGCGTTCGACGCCAAGGGCAAAGAGATTGCGGCGGCCAACCTGCCTGACCCTCGGCCGCTCGAGCCGACCCTCTTCGACCTGACCCTGCCCAGCCGGGTCGGGCCGGGGCTCCGCGGCATGCGCGTGGCCGCGCAGCACACCGCCCCGTTCCGCTCGAGCTACAGCTACACCGCACCCGCGCTGGGCGTGTCGTCCCCGCAAGTGAACGCCGCCACCGGCGATCCGGTGCTGCCGGATCGGCCGGCCGGCTACGCGCCGGCCACGCTGGTGCTCGCCAAGAGCGATCAGCTGACCGCGCTGCAAGGCGCAGAGCTCGACGCGCTCACTCACTGGGTGCTGGGCGGCGGCTCGCTGGCAGTGGTCGTCACGCGGCCAGAAGATCTGCGCTCGCCGCTGCTCACCGCCATGGCGGGCGGCGCCATCACCAGCGAGAAGGCCCCCCGCGACCTGTCGGGTCAGGCAACCTTCGTGGTGCCCACCGACACCGGCGGCGGCTACGGCTACGCCCCACGAAACGTGGAGAAACGGGCGGCGCCCAGCAACGTGGTGTCGACCGCGCTCACCGGCTACGCCGGCGGCAACCTGGCCCCCAGCCCGTGGGGCGCCACGGCCAGCTATGGCATGGGCGAGCTGACCCTCTTGGCGTTCGACGCCACCAAAGATCCGGGTGCGAGCGACGAGTGGGTACGCCTCAAGCTGGTGGATCTGACCCGCCACGCCTGGGACCGCCAGGTTTCGTTGGTCTTGCCCCACGGCGCGAGCGCGCTCGACACCGGGTCGCTCGACGCCATTCGCAAGCATCTGGACCCCAACGAGGGCGCGCGCTGGGCGATCGTGGTCGCGCTGCTCTTGCTGATCGCCTATTCGATGCTGGCCGGTCCGCTCAACTTCTACCTGGCGTCGAAGAAGGGCAAGCCGCTGCGCGCGCTCTGGCACCTGCCGATCTGGTCCGGCGTGACCATGGGCGCCATCGTGGTGCTGGGGGCCGTCGCCAAAGGCGTGTCGGGGCGCGCGCGCCACCTCACGGTGATCGAGGCGGCGGCGGGAATGACCCGCGGCAGCGTGACGCGCTTCCGCGGCTTCTACACCTCTTCCGCCGAGCAGCTCTTGGTCCGAGCGTCGGATCGGCAGAACGTGCTCGACGTCGCCGGGGACGACGCGGCAGAGACCTCGCGCGAGCTGGTGGTGGATCGCGACGGCGCCCGCCTCGAGAAGTTCCAGGCCAAGCCGTGGCAGACGGTGGTGGTCCGCGAGGACGGCTTCACCTCGCTCGGGGGCGGGGTCAGCTTGGTGGTGCGGGGTGGCGACCTCGAGATCACCAACCGCATGGCCCGCGACCTGCTCGGCGTGCTGGTCTGGAACCCGAAGACCGAGGTCACCTACTTCCCACGGATCAAGGACGGCGAGCGCGTTCTTGGCTCGGCAGGGAAGAAGCTCCCGAAGAAGATCGGGCGGCGGCGGTTCGTGGGTACGATGAACCTGCGCGATCTGGACGCGCACGAGTTCGCGCCCACCGTCGAGGCCGACGTGAAGGGCGCCGGCGAGGCGTGGCGGGCCCTGGACGAGCTGGTCGACAACAACGTCAACTGGTGGCCCGACGATGCCCCGGCGCTGATCGGCCAGCTGGAGGGCGGCGAGGGCAAGACCTCGGACTCGGGGCTGTCGCTGGATTTCGATCGGGTGCTGGTGCGGGTGGTGGGTCAGGGAGGCGTGCCGTGAGCCAGAGCGAGCTCTGGGTCGCCGCCGCCCCGGCCCTGGTGCAAGCACCCGCGATCCGGGTGCGACACCTCTGGCATCGCTACGGCGCGATGGATGTCCTCAGGGACGTCAGCCTCGAGGTGGGTCACGGCGAGATCTTCGGCTTCATCGGCCCGAACGGCGCCGGCAAGACCACCACCATTCGCATCATGGCCACGCTGCTCGACCCCATGGCCGGCCGCGTCGAGATCGACGGCATCGACGTGTCGGTCGACCCGGACCAGGTCCGCAAGATCATCGGCTACATGCCGGATCACGCCGGCGTGTACGACCGCATCACCGTTCGCGAGTACCTGGAGTTCTTCGCCGATTCCTACCGCGTGACCAACCTGGGCGTGGTCGACGCGGTGATCGAGCTCACCGACCTGGGGAACCTGCAAGACCGGCTGGTGGCTGCACTGAGCAAGGGCATGAAGCAGCGCCTGGGCCTGGCGCGCATTCTGCTGCACGACCCCAAGATCCTGATCCTGGACGAGCCCGCCAGCGACCTCGATCCGCGGGCGCGCATCGAGATCCGGGACCTCTTGCTCGAGCTGCGCGAGCTGGGCAAGACCATCTTCCTCTCCAGCCACATCCTGACCGAGCTGAGCGACGTCTGCACCTCGGTGGGCATCCTCGAGCGCGGCAAGCTGGTGGTGGCCGGGCCCATCGGAGAGATCGCCGAGCGGCTGGAAGAGCAGCGCGCCGCGCAGGCCGTGGGCCTGGCGCCGGGCGATCCGGGGGCCCCCCGACCGATCCAGGCGTTCGTGCCGGCTGCCGTCGAGCCGGCGCCCGCGCCCGCCGCGGACGGCGCCCCCGTCGCCCCGCCCCCGCCCGCAGTCGTCACCACCGCCGGCGGGGCAGAGATCCCGGCGGCCACCCGCAAGCGCCTGCGGCTGCGGGTGCTCGGGGACGCGCGCGTCGTCATGCCGCTGATCGCCGGCGGCACCGGCATCCTGGGCGTCGAGCCCGGGCCGGGTGGGCAGCTCACCGTCTACTACGTGGGCAACGACCGCTTCGTGGCCGACGTGGTCCGTCACCTGGTGGCCAGCGGCGTGGGCATCGTCGGCGTCGAACCCGAGCGCAACGAGCTCGAGCGCATCTTCCTGGAAGTCACCCGGGGGGACCTGCAATGAGCGCGCAGACCGGTCGCCCCACCCTGGCCGACGCGCCCCCGTCGTCGCGACGCATCGACCGCGCACGCATCCGGGTCGAGAACCTGAAGAACGACCCCAACCCGATCTGGATGCGCGAGATGCGCCAGGCGGCGCGTCTGGGGCGGACGCCGATCATCCTGGCGGTGATCACCGGCCTGATGGCGCTCTTGATCTGCGCCGTGGGGGGCGTGGCCAGCGTCAAGGCCGAGCCCGCCAAGGTCGGCGTCGCGCTGTTCCACACCTTCTTCTCGCTGGCGTTCGCCGTGGTCACCTGGATCGGCCCGGCCGTTGCGGCCAGCACCATCGCCAGCGAGCGCAGCGGGCGCACGTGGGAAGCGCTCTCGCTCACCGGTCTCGGCCCCACCACCATCGCCCAGGGGAAGTTCCTCGCCTCGCTGACCTACATCTCGCTCTACATCGTGATGCTGGTGCCGGTCGGCGCCCTGCCCTTCCTGTTCGGCGGCGTGAGCGCCACCGAGGTGCTGGCGGCCTTCGCGCTCCTGTTCTGCTTCGGGGTGCTCTCGGTGGCCTTCGGGCTGAGCATCAGCTCGCAGTTCTCGAGCTCGGCCGTGGCCATCGTGGTCACCCTGCTGGTGGCGATCCCGCTGTCGTTGATGGTCTATCTCTTGGGCGGCGTCGCCCTCTCGGTGGCGGTCCACGATCTCTGGCCGGCCATTCCCAAGGGGGCTCCGGTGTGGCTCCCCACGGCCTATGTGCGCGCCGAGCTCGGCCTCGAGTACCTGGCGTTCCTGGTGCTGGCTCCGCTGGTCGTGATCGGGGTGCCGGCGTGGTTCTTGTACGAGGTCACGGTGGCCAACATGGGCGGCGTCAGCGACGACCGCTCGAGCGGCATCCGTCGTTGGTTCCTGGTGTCGGCGCCGGCGTTCTGCGTCGCCGCCGTGGTACCGACCTTCGCCGTTCCGTCGGACCGCTGGGCCGCCACCGCCATCGCGCTCAGCTTGATGTTCATCTTCCTGACCACCATGGCCTTCGTCTTCGCGGGCGAGCCTCTGGGCCCATCGCGGCGCGTGCTGATCCACTGGGAGCGGCGCGGCGTCGGCAGGCTCCGCCGCTACCTGGGCCCGGGCATCACCCGTGCCGTCTCGCTCTTGATGATCCTCGGGACGCTGTGCCTCGGCCTGCAGATGGCGGTGGGCGTGATCCTCGAGCTGACGGCCGGGGGCCCCTTGGCCCACCAGAACGCCACGCGCGTCGTGGCCTTCGGGGGCTACCTGGTCGGCTATTGCCTCTTCCTGGCGGGGCTGTCGGCCTGGACCCGCGCGCGATCCTGGTGGCAGCCCTGTTCCTGACGTCAGCGGGGCCGTGGCTCGCCATGGCCGTGGCCGGCGTGCTGACCGAGGGCAGCGACGGCGCGTTCGTGTTCGCGTCGCCCTCACCGACCTACGTGTTCGTGATGATGAAGCAGATCGGCAGCACCTCGCCCGACGCGGAGCTGCTGCTGGCGGCGGGCGGCGCCTCGGCCTTCGGCTGGGGCCTGCTCGGATTGGGCTTGTTTGGTGCTGCGGCGACCCGAGCCCGGAAGGTGGTTCGCGCCCACCAGAAGGCCCAACACGAGCTCGACGCCCTGCTCGCGGCCGAAGACGAGGCCGCCGCCCGCGGCCCCGAGCCCGCACCCGAGCCCGCGCCCGCGCCACCGCCCGAGCCCGCACCGCCGCTCGAGGGAGCCTAGAAGTGTCCAGCGCCACGCTCCTGGATCCAGAGTTCGTGCGCGAGCTCGAAGCGCTCCGTCGCAGGCTCGAGATCCGCGCGCGCTCGGGCGCCGCCGGCGAGCACGCGGCCAAGCGCCGGGGCGGCTCGGCCGAGTTCCAAGAGCACCGCATCTACGAGCCCGGCGACGACCTGCGGCGGGTCGACTGGCTGGCGTTCGCCCGAACCGGCACGCCGGTGGTGAAGCTGTTCCGCGCCGAAGAGGACGTGGTTGTCCGCCTGCTGATCGACGCCTCGGCTTCGCTCGACTTCGGCGACCCCCCCAAGATCGAGGTCGCGCGCCGGCTCGCCGCTGCCTTCGGCTACATGGCCCTGGCCGGCTCGCAGCGCGCGCAGGTGCTGGTCGCGGGCTCACGCGAGTCGACCACCGGCCTCTCGCGCCGCGCCAGCGCGCGCCGTGGGCGCGGGGGGCTCGCTGGGCTGCTCCGCGATCTGGGCAGCGACGCGCCCAGCGGGCGGGTCGAGCTCGGTCGGGCGCTCGACGAAGTCGTCGCGCAGTCGCCGCGCCCGGGGATGCTGGTCGTGCTCAGCGACTTCTTCGATGCCGGACCGGTCACGGCGGCGCTCACGCGCGCGGTGGTGTCCGGTCACGACGTCGCGCTGGTCCAGGTGGTCGATCGCGGGGAAATCGAGCCGAAATTCGAGGGGGACTACGAGCTGGAAGACGCGGAGACCGGGCAGACGTTGAGCATCACCATGGATGCCAGCGCCATCGACGCCTACGTGATGCGGTTCGCGGGCCTGGTGGAAGAGCTTCGCGCCTGGGCGCGCCGCCACGGCGCGAGCTATGTGCGCGTGTCCACCGACGAGCCGCTGGAGGGCGTCGTCAGGAGATTCGTCGCCCGTGCCGTCGACTGAACGTCAGGAGAACCCGACGGACGACGGAACGCAGCAGCGGGGGATGAGCGCAGCGCCCGAAGGCAGCTGCGCTCGCCACCGCGTTGGCCCCTCAGGCACCAAGTCGCTGGGCGTGCCCAGCGACCAGGCGCCCAGAGAGACTCACTTCTTGGCTGCCTTCTTGCGACGCGCCTTCTTCTTCGGCTTGGCCGCCGGGGCCGCCTTCTTGGCTGCCTTCTTGGCTGCCTTCTTGCGACGCGCCTTCTTCTTCGGAGCCGCCGCCGGAGCTGCCGCCGGAGCCGCCGCCGGAGCCGCTGCCTTCTTCTTCGATGCCTTCTTCTTTGCCGCCATGATCTGTTCTCCGTATCAGCTCATTGAATGAGCAGGGTGAACACACTTTCATCCATCAACATGCATCTCGTCAAGACGATCTTTTCATGCATGTGCGATCTCGATCGTCAGCGCGCGCTCGAGCGCGTCGCGATCGCGCGTGTCGATCGCGTGCATCGATCGCCCTCGAGCACACCTCTGCGACGACGCGCCACGAGCACTCGGGCGAGCGTCGAACGCTTCCGCGCGGCACCGTGCGCGCGTGACCGCGAGAAGGATGAAACCGCATCTTTTGTGCTGAATTCGCGCTACGCAGCGGAGGCGAGCGCGGCCCCTGCGCACACCGGTGACGGCCCCCGATTCTCGGTGGCAGACCGGCACACGAGTCCACGCTAAGCTGCCCACCACATGCCGTTCGAGCTGCGTAGCCCCGGGGGTCTCTGGCTGCTCGGTCTCGTCGTGCCGCTGGTGCTGCTCTACGTGCTGAAGATCCGACGCACGCGCCTGCGCGTCGCTTCGACCTGGCTGTGGGCCGTCGCCGAGCGCGATCTGCTTGCAAAAAACCCTTTCAAACGCCTGCTGGTGCAGATCCCGCTGCTCATCCAGCTGGCGGCCCTGCTGCTGCTCGCGCTGGCCTTCGCTCGGCCCGCCACGCGCGGCGGCGCCATCGTGGGGGACCACGTGGCCATCGTGGTGGACGTGAGCGCCTCGATGGGAGCGAAGACCCCCGAGGGGACCACCCGCATCCAGTCGGCGCGCGCCGCAGCCATCAACGTGGTGCGCGCCCTGAGCCCCGGCGCCGACGCGCTGGTGATCGAAGCAGGCCGAGAGGCCAGAATCGCCTCGCCCCTGGACCGCGACCCCCGCCGACTCGAGGCCGCCATCGAGCGGCTCGAGCCGGCCGACGTCGAGGGGAACCTGGGGCGCTCGCTGGCGATCGCGGCGGACCGCCTGCGCCAGCTGCCGGGCGACAAACGCATCGTGGTGGTGACCGATCGGGCGCTGACCGATCCCGAGTCGCTGGCGGCGGTCTCGCTGCCGGTCGACGTGGTCGACGTCGGGAGCGAAACGCCGAACACCGCCCTGGTGCGGGTCGACGTGCGAAGTGGGGTCGATCCGGCCACAAAACGCGATCAAGTGCAGGCCTTCGCGGTGCTGGCCCACCACGGCAAGCAGCCCCGCGACGTGTTCGTCACCCTCCGGCAGCGCAACGTCGCCGAGCCCCTCGCCTCGCGCAAGCTGACGCTGGCGCCGGGCGAACGAGCGCCGGTGGTGCTGACCTTCGAGCCCACCCTCGGTGACCGCGGCACGGGCCTGGTGGTGGAGGTCTCGCCCGAAGACGCCCTGGCGACCGACGACCGCGTGTATGCCCGAGTGCCCATGGGGCGGAAGATCCCGGTCGTGCTCGCCCCCAGTGACGGCGCCCCGTGGGTGAAGCGAGCGCTGTCCGCGGACCCCGACGTCGAGCTGCTGGGGTCGACCGTGCAGGGGCTGTCGACGGCTGCCGTCCCCGAAGACGCGCTGGTGGTCGTCGATGGGGCGTGCCCGGCGTCCCTGCCCGGCGGCGACCTCATGCTGGTGAACCCACCCGCCGGGAAGTGCCGCACCGCGACCGTGGGCGAGCCCGTCGACCGCCCCACCATCACGTCCTGGAGCGAGGCTGACCCACGATTGCGTTTCTTGACCTTGGATGGGGTGGAGGTCGCCAAGGCGCGCAAAATCGAAACTGAGGGCCAAGCGGACGCGCTAGTGAAGACCCGGGACGGCGTGCTGATCAGCGACGTGTCCTCACCCGGTCGCACGGGCACCCTGATCGGCTTCGATGTGGGCGAGAGCAACTGGCCTCTGAAGGCGTCGTTCGTGTTGTTCGTGCGCAACGTCGCCGAGCTGGCGCGCGCCCACCGAGCGCGCGGTGTGACGGGCCCGGCGCGAACCGGCGAGCCCATGACGGTCCGCGTGCCCCCCGACGTGACCGCCGTGGACGTGGAGAATCCTGCTGGAAAGACCGTCTCGATCCCGGCCAAAGCCGGCCTTTCGGTGGTCCCGGAAGTGGCGCGAGCGGGGTTCTACTTCGTGAGCTGGAAGGGCGAACGCCCTGGGAGCGTGCTCGTTGCCGCCAACCTGACCAGCGAAGCCGAGAGCGACCTCTCACCCAAGCCCCTGGCCAAGTCCGGCGCGCCGGTGCGGATCTCCGACGCGGCCGCGGTGGCCGACTCCCACACCGACTGGGCCTGGGTGCTGGCGGCCCTCGCCCTTGCGCTCATCGCCTTCGATGCCTGGTGGCTCACCCGACGGCCGCGGGTTGCCGGACCGTCCGCGGTGGCCACCCCCAAGCTCCCCGACCGCCCGGCGATGCGAGGGGCTCGTTGATGCCTCCGGCCGTCGCGGCGCAGCTGCCCTGGGTCGCGCTCGCTCTGGGCGCGCTGGCTTTCGGGACCTACCTGGCGTTCGCCCTGCGGCAGGCCGGGCTCGGGCGCCGCCCCCTGCTCCTTGCGCTCACGCTGCTCGGCGTGCTCCCCACCCTGTATCTCGGGCTGACCTGGACTCGGCTCTTGCCCGAGCACTATGTGCGGTTCGAGCGCCCCCTGTTCGCGCTGCCGGTGGCGGTGGTGCTCGTGGCCGTTGCCCACCGGCTGCTGGCGCTGTCACCCCGACAGGGCGCCGCACGCCGAGCGCTGACCGAGCTCTTGATCGGGGCCTCGGCGCTCGCGGCGGGCCTGGCCATCGTCGGCGCCGAGCTGGGAAAGCCCCTGGACCGGCTGGCGGTGCTGGTCGCCATCGATCGCAGCCGCAGCATCGATCTGGTGCCCGACGCCGACGCGCGCGTGCGCAGCGAGCTTCAGCTGGCCGAGCTGGGCATGCGCGACGACGATCGCATCGGCACCCTGGCCTTCGCCGCCGAAGCCGCGGTCGAGGACCCCCTGCGGCCGCGCACCCGCCTGCCGGCCCCGCAGAAGGTCGAGCTCGGGCGCGACGGAACCGACATCGCCGGGGCCATTCGTCGAGCCCTGGCCGAGGTGCCCGCGGACTCGGCGGCCCGGATCGTGGTGCTGAGCGACGGCGTCTCGACCCGCGGCGACCCGCTCGAGGCGGCGGCGGCGGCCGTCGCGGCGGGCATCCCGGTCGACGTCGTCCCCCTCGACCAGGCGAAGGTCCCCGACGTTCGCCTGGCGGCGCTGCGCATGCCCCCACGGGCCAGCGAAGGCGAGACCATCGAGATGCGGATCGTGACCTCGGCGACCGCCGAGACCCCGGTCGAGCTCCGGATCTTCCGCGATGGCCAGCTCTTGCGGAAGGGGAGCGCCAAGGTCGCCGCCGGCGAAGACGTGCTGCGCTTGCGCGAGCAGGCTCCCGGGCCGGGGCTGCATCGGTACGACGTGGAGATCACCGCGCTCGACCCCAAGCTGGACGTGCGCCCCGAGGACAACAGCGGTTCGACCTTCGTGCGTGTGCGGGGGCAGGCCGCAGCCCTGGTGATGGAGGCCGATCCGAAGCTCGCAGCGGCCATGGTCCGCGCGCTCGAGGGGGCCGCATTCCGGGTCGACACCGTGGGCCCGAGCGGCGTTCCGGCGGACATCGCCGGCTTCGCCGCCTACGACGTGCTCGTGCTGTCGGACATCCCGGCGCCCGACCTGTCGTCGACCCAGATCGACGCCCTGGCCAGCTACGTGCGCGACCTGGGCGGCGGCCTCTTGCTGATGGGCGGCGAGAAGTCGCTCGGGCCCGGCGGCTTCGGAAAGACCCCGATCGAAGAGATCAGCCCGGTCTCGTTCGATCTGAAGCAAGAGCGACGGCGCGCGAGCCTGGCCGAGGTGATCGCCATCGACTACTCCGGCTCGATGGCGATGAAGGCGGGCGCGCACACCAAGCTCGAGCTGGCCAACGAGGCCGCAGCGCGCTCCGCCGAGCTGCTCGGCGCCGGCGACCGGCTGGGTGTGATGCACGTCGATACCGTGGTCAGCTGGACCGTTCCGCTCGGTCCCGTCACGGACAAGACCGCCGTCACCAAGGCCATTCGGGCGGTGGGGCCGGGCGGGGGCGGGATCTACGTCGACCTGACCCTGAAAGATGCCTACGCGGCCCTGGCGCGCGAGAAGGTCAACCTGAAGCACCTGCTGTTGTTCGCCGATGGATCCGACGCCGAAGAGCGGGCGGGCGCCTTCGGGCTGGTCGCGGGGGCCAAGGCCCGAGGCATCACCACCAGCGTGATCTCGCTCGGGCGCGGGGGCGACACGGCCGATCTGGAGAAGATGGCGCGCCTGGGCGATGGCCGCTTCTACCTGGTGGAAGATGCCGGGCGATTGCCCGCGATCTTCGCCCAAGAGACGGTGCTGGCCGCGAAGAGCTCGATCAACGAGACCACCTTCAAGCCCGCGGGCGGCGCCCCGGGCGCGGCGACCCGCGGCATCGACGTCGGGGCGCTGCCGGCGCTCACCGGCTACGTGGTCACGATCCCGAAGGGTCGCGCGCAGGTTCACCTCAAGGGCCCCGAGGGTGACCCAATCCTCGCGACCTGGTCGATCGGCATCGGCCGCGCCGGAGCGTTCACCAGCGATTTCAAGGACCGTTGGGGGCAGGCCTGGACGGCGTCGCCCGAGGCGGCCCGCATGTTCGGACAGCTGGCCCGTGACCTGACCCGCCGCGCCGACGACCCACGCGTGCGCCTCGAGGCCGACGCCGCGGGCGGCGAGCTGCACGTGCGCGCCAACCTGGTCGGCGACGACGGCCGCGCCGAGAGCTTCCGCCGGCTCAAAGTGCGGGTGGGAGGCCCCGACGGCTTCCAGCGCGAGATCCCCCTCGAGGCCGTGGGCGCCGGGGCCTACGCCGCGTCCGTGCCGCTGTCGCGACCCGGCGCCTACATCGCCACGGCCATCGACGAGATCGCCGGCGACCCCGTGGCGACCACCGGCGCCGTGCTCAGCGCCGGCGAAGAGCTGCGACCCACCGGCACCGACCGCGGCATGCTCACCCGCATCGCCGAGATCACCGGCGGACAGGTCCGGGACACGCTGGCGGGCATCTACAAAGAGCGCAGCGCCAAGCGCTTCGCCTACACCAGCCTGGTCCCGCCGCTGCTCTTGCTGGCGGCGCTCACGCTCTTGTTCGGCGTCGCGGCGCGCAAGCTGGCGTTGCCCGAGCGGCTGAGCGCGCTGCCCGGGCGGCTGCAGTCGCGCCTGCGCGAGCGCGAGGCCCGGCGCGAAGCGCGCGCTCAGGCTCGCGCAGCCGAGACCCAGTCCAGCGCGACCACCCTCGGGGCGCTGCGCGAGCGGAAGCTCGAACGCGGCGCCGAGCTCGCGCGGCCCACCGTGGCGACCGACACACCCCCACCCAGCGTGCCGCGGTTCGGGCACCCGCCGCCCCCTCCACGCCCGGTGGCCGCGCCCCCGCCGGCAGCCGCCCACCCGCCCGCCGCGGCGCCCGACGCCCCGCCGCCGTCGGTCCGCGCGATGAGCGCCGCCGAGATCTTGCTGGCTCGCCGCCGTGGCCGACGGGGGTGATAGACTGCCGCGGCTCGATGAGACCGCTCTTCTGCTCGGTGCTGCTCGTCCTCGCGTGCTCGCGCGGGCCAGAGCCCTGCGCGTCGGCGGGCACGTGTCCCGAGGGCCAAGAGTGCCTGGCGAATCGCTGCGTGGTGGCCGGTGGCGATCCGGTCCCCGCCGACAGCCAGCGGCTGGTGGTCGAGCCCGAGGCCATGGCGGTGGTCGAAGGCCGGCAACGCGAGCCCGGGGAGCTCCCGGCGGCGGTCACCTTCGGCAGCAGTGCAGGCACGACCGCGACCCTGTACCTGCGCTTCCCCGGCGTGTGGCGCGACCAGCGACGCATCGAGGCTGCGTTCGTGATCCTCGAGCCCATGGCGGCCACCTTCGGCTCGAACGAAGACGTGCCGGTCGATGCCTGGCGCGTGGCCGAGCGGTGGCAGCCGCACGCGCTCACGCTGGCCTCACAACCCGAGCTCGGTCTGCCGCGCGGCCGCGGCATCGCGCGCTCGGCCCCCCCCGGCCCGCTGCGCATCGACGTCACGGCGCTGGTCCGTCACCTGGCGAAGAACACGGCAAGCGACCACGGCATCGCGCTCCGGGCCGCGGCGGGCGACGCCGCCGGCGCCAGCTTCGCCACCGGTGTCGCCGGAGGCCGCAGTCCCCGCCTCGAAATCTACGTGCGCTAGCCGACCCGAATGTGGTGTAACCCACAGAGCGATGAGTGAGCCGCTGCTCCGGGTGGAGCACCTGACGACCGCGTTCCACACCGACCGGGGGGTGCTCCGCGCGGTAGACGACGTGTCGTTCAGCCTGAAGAAGGGCTCGACCCTGGCCGTGGTCGGCGAGAGCGGCTGCGGCAAGAGCGTGACAGCGCTGTCGATCATGCGCCTCATCCCGTCGCCCCCCGGGCGCATCGAGTCGGGCAGCATCGGCTTCTTGGGCAAAGACCTGACGGCCATTCCCGAACCCGAGATGCGCAAGGTGCGGGGCGACAAGATCTCGATGATCTTCCAGGAGCCGATGACCTCGCTCAACCCGGTCTACTCGGTCGGTGCGCAGATCATCGAGGCGATCCGCATCCACCGCGACGTGAGCCGGCGCGCCGCCCGCGAGCGCGCCGTGAAGATGCTGGAGCTGGTCGGCATCCCCAGCCCGGCCGAGCGCATCGACGCCTATCCCCACCAGCTCTCGGGCGGCATGCGCCAGCGCGTCATGATCGCCATGGCGCTGTCGTGCGAGCCCGAGCTCTTGATCGCCGACGAGCCGACCACCGCGCTCGACGTGACCATCCAAGCGCAGATCCTCGATCTGCTCCGGCGTCTGCAAGAAGAGCTGGGGATGAGCATCCTGTTCATCACCCACGACCTGGGCGTGGTCGCCGAGTTCGCCAGCGACGTGGTGGTGATGTACGCGGGGCGCGTGGTCGAGACCGCCGGCGTGCGGCAGATCTTCGCCGACCCGCTCCACCCCTACACCCAGGGGCTCTTGGCCAGCGTGCCCCCCATGGACTCGTCACGGGTCGACGGCAAACCGCGACGGCTGACCACCATCGACGGCGTCGTTCCGGACCTCGCGCACCTGCCGACCGGCTGCCGTTTCGCCGACCGCTGCGCGCTCTTTGCCTCGGGCCGCGACGGCGTCGAGCGCTGCACCCGCCAAGAGCCAGAGCTGCGCCAGCTCGCCGACGGCCGGGCCGTGCGCTGTCACTTCGCCGGGGGGGAAAATTGAGCGACGACCCCCGCCCCCCCGACCAGCCCGAGTCCGACCTGGGAAGCTCGGCGCTGTGGGAGCCGCCGACCGCCGAGCCGTCGAACGGCGCGGAACCGGCGCCGAAGAAGAAGAAGAAGACGCTGCTCCAGGTCGAGCGGCTGGCGAAGTTCTTTCCGGTGAAGAAGGGCCTGCTGGGCCGCACCAAGCTGGTGCGGGCCGTCGACGGCGTGACCTTCTACGTGCGCTCGGGCGAGACGTTGGGCCTGGTGGGCGAAAGCGGCTGCGGCAAGAGCACCCTCGGCCGCGCGGTGCTGCGGCTGGTCGAGCCCACGTTCGGTCGCATCGTGTTCGACGGCAAAGACATCACGCCGCTGTCGCAGGCGCAGCTCCGTCCGCTGCGGCGCAAGATGCAGATCATCTTCCAGGATCCGTACTCGTCACTGAACCCCCGCATGACCGTGCGCGCGATCGTGGGCGAGGCGCTGAAGATCCACCAGCTGGCCAGCTCGCGCTCGGAAGAAGAGGCCAAGGTCGAGGCGCTCTTGAAGCGCGTCGGGCTGCGCCCCGAGGCGATGCAGCGCTACCCCCACGAGTTCAGCGGCGGGCAGCGTCAGCGCATCGGCATCGCGCGGGCGCTGGCAGTAGAGCCCGACTTCATCGTTTGCGACGAGCCGATCAGCGCCCTCGATGTGTCGATTCAGGCGCAGATCGTCAACTTGCTGCTCGATCTGCAGGAAGAGTACAACCTGTCGTACCTGTTCATTTCGCACGATCTGAAGGTGGTCGAATACGTCAGCCGCCGGGTGGCAGTGATGTACCTCGGCAAGATCGTGGAGGTGGCGCCGGCGGCCGCGCTCTACGAAAAACGCCACCACCCGTACACGCGCGCGCTGCTCTCGGCGATCCCGGTTCCGGACCCCGAGCGCCGCCGCCTTCGCATTCTGCTCGAGGGTGACGTCCCGAGCCCGATCGATCCCCCGGCGGGCTGCGCGTTTCACCCGCGCTGCACCCGCGCCGAGAAGGGCAAGTGCGACGTCGAGAGCCCTCCGCTGTCCGAGATCGAGAAAGACAGCCACCACCGCGTGGCGTGCTGGAACCCTTACGTCTGAACGTTCAGTCCGCGCCCGCGTCCTTCAACGGCGCCGGCCCGGGCTTGCACTCGACCAAGCCGAGCTCCATCGCCATCCCCCGCGGCCGGGCCAGCAGCATGCGGCCCCGGGCGAGCGCGATCAGCTCGCCGCTGCGCACCACCGGCTCGGCCGCCAGGCTGTCGAGCAGAGTGCCACTCGGACCCAGGGCGCCCAGGCGCGTCGCGTCCGAGACGCTGGCGAGCGAGAGCCAGGTCTGGGCCGCGGCAGGGTCCTTCGGCGCGTCGTCCACCAAGATCGCCGGGACTCCGACCCCGGGGCCCGCGTCGTCCAGCAAGTGCCGCTCCACGGTGCCATCGGGCTTCACGCTGCCCAGATGGATCTGACGCTCTTCGGTGCCTGGCGCCGAGTCGTCGTTGCGCCACGAGAAGAGCAACGTGCCGTCGGGGCCGGTCGCCAGCTCGAACACCAGCACATGGGCGTTCTTGGGGGTGATCGGCTTGGGCTCCGAGATCGCCACGCCGTTCGCGTCCAGCGGCACCGCGCTCACCCAGCGCTCGCCGAGCTCTACCAGCGCGGGCTCCGGAGCCTCGGCGCTGGCAGACGCGCTGGGCAGGGCCTTGGGCGCCCCGGCCTTGGGCGCGGCGGCCTTGGGCGTCGCGGCCTTCGCCTTCGGGCCGGCGCTGCGGGAAATCCAAGCCGCCCAGAAGCCGCCCGGGCGCCGGCTGATGCGCGGGGCTTCGGCGTCCTCGCTGGGCAGCGACACGATGCGTTTCTTGGTGACGTTCGACAGGTCCTTGCGGGCAAAGCTCGCGGTGACGATCACACCGTGCTTGTCGGCCAGGCTCCACTCGTCCCAGATGGCAACGCCGCGCTCGGGCCCGAGCTCGAGGCCGGCCACCCGCGACTCGTCGCGGCTCTCGGCGATCTCGGCACCGAGCACCACGCTGGGTTTGTCCGGCCCGGGTCGGACCGCCGCCAGCTTCAAGAGCTCGCCGCCCGCATCGGTGTCGTGCACCAGCGCCACCAGCTCCGACTCGAAGCCGGCCAGCTCGGGTGGGTCGGGGTCGCCATGCAGCGTGCCGAGCTCGACCACCTTGCCCGCCCCCACCTCGGCGTCGAGCAGCGCCACCACGGCGCGGGTCTTGCCCCCGACCGTGGACAGCGCCGAGACGGCGAAGCCGTCGCCGAACGGGAGCGCGCGGCCCAGCTCGACGGCAAAGGGCAGCGCGGGCTGGTCGAGCCCATCGTCCTCGTCGTCGCCGGCGTCTGCCCCGTCGGCCGATCGCTCGCCCAAGGTGAAGCTCTTTCCCGGGTGCGCCTCGACGCAGCGGGGCGCGGCGGCCACCGGTGCGGGCGCCGCGCTCGGCGGGGTGCTGGGCTGGGGCTCGGGCGCACGCCGCTTGCAGCCCACCAGCGCCACGAGCGCCGCCGAAATGGCCAGCGAGAAAGCGGGGGCGCGGCGCGAATTGCAATGCATGGGTCGGCGGCGCATGATGCCTCGCCCGGACGAGCTGTGCCAGCGAATGCCGCGTGAGCTGACCCAACCGTACGAACCGAATCCCGCGCTCCGCGCGCTGTATCGTCCGTTCTTCGATCGGATCCAGGTCGATCAGAGCTGGGTCGAAGAGGTCCGGCGAATGGCCCGCACCGGCAGCGTGGTCTACGTGCTGCGTAGCCTGAACTTCATCGACTTTCTGGCGCTGGATCACCTGACCAAGCGCTTCGCCCTGCCGCAGGTCCGGTTCGCCAACGACCTCGGGCTGTGGATCCTGAACCCGATGGGCAAGGGCTGGCTCAACGCCATCTTCCCCCGCCGCCACGTCACCCCTTCGGACGAGCTCCGAGACGCCCTGGCGCGCGGCGGGTCCGCGGCCCTGTTCCTCAAGCGCCCGCCGGGCGTGCTCGACGTGGCCGCCGGCGGCAGCCACGGCCGCGGGCTGAAAGAGGGTGACGACCTGATGCGCACCCTGATCCGCCTGCAACGCGAACGCGAGCGGCCGATCTTGCTGGTGCCCCAGGTCTTCGTCTGGTCGAAAGAGCCCGACACGCGCGGCACAGGGTCGTTCGACTTCGTGCTCGGGCCCCGCGAGTGGCCCACCGCGATCCGCACGGTGGGCCAGTTCTTGTACAACTACAAGCACGTCGCGCTCAAATCCGGCGCCCCGCTCGACCTGCGCACCTTCCTCGCAGACAGCAGCGTCGGCGAAGACGTGGCCGTGCGCCGCATCACCTATGCCCTGCTGGCCCGGCTCGAGCGCGAGCGCCGCAGCGTGACCTGGCCGGCCGAGAAGCCGCCCGATCGGGTCCGGATGGAGATTCTGCGGACCCCTCGCCTGCGCGGCATCATCGAAGACCTCGCGGGCGAGAAGGCCACCGACCGCTATGTGATCACGGCTCGGGCGCTGGGCATGCTGCGCGAGCTGCAGGCCACGCCGGACATGGCGGCGATCAAGGGGCTCGAAGCCATCTTCGACCGGGTCTTTCACCGCATCTACGCCGGCATCGAGTACGACAAGAGCGAGATCGAACGCATCCGCGACGCCGCGAAGCAGGGCTCGCTGGTGCTGCTCCCCAGCCACAAGAGCCACATCGACTATCTGGTGCTCAGCTACGTGTTCAACGAGTCGAACCTGCAGCTGCCGCTGATCGCCGCGGGTGAGAACTTGAACTTCTTCCCCCTCGGCACCGTGTTCCGCCGCAGCGGCGCGTTCTTCATCCGGCGCTCGTTCAAGGGCGACAAGCTCTACACGGCGGTGGTCGACGCCTACATCCGCCGGCTGATCCGCGATGGCTACCCGATCGAGCTGTTCCTCGAGGGCGGGCGCAGCCGCACCGGCAAGCTTCTGCCGCCCAAGTTCGGTCTGCTCAACATGATCGTCGACGCGGCGCTGGGCGTGAGCCAACGCACCACCTATTTCGTGCCGGTCAGCATCGGCTACGAACGCATCGTCGAAGCCGCCAGCTACGAGAGCGAGATGGCCGGCGGCGAAAAGAAGAAAGAGGGCGCCGGCGATCTGCTGCGCACCCCCGAGGTGCTGCGCCACCGCTATGGCCGCATCAACCTCCAGTTCGGGCAGGTGCTGTCGCTGGCAGAAATCGCCAGCGAGCTGGGCACCGAGCTGGGTGACATTCGCTCGCCCGCCAAGCGCCGGGCACTGGTGACCCGGCTGGGCAACCGGGTGATGGACGAGATCAACCAGGTCACCGCGGTCTCGCCCGGTGCGCTGACGGCGCTGGCGTTGCTCTCGCACCCGCGCCGTGGGGTCCCGTTCACCGAGCTGGTCGACCGCGCCACGCGGCTGGCCAAGGTGCTGGTGGCGCTGGGCGCGCGGATCTCGAGCAGCGCCGCGACCCCTTCGGGCACGCTGCGCGCCGAGGCGATCCGCGAAGCCGCGCAGATGTACGTCGACGCCGATCTGGTCGACGTTCACACGCCCCTGGGCGAAGGCCTGAAAGAGAAGCGCTCGCAGAACGTCGAAGACGAGTCGATCTTGACCCCGGTCGAGAAGCGCCGACTGGTGCTCGACACCTCGAAGAACATCATCGTGCACTTCTTCGTGGAGCGCGCGCTGGTCGCCGTGGCCATGCTGGTGGCGCCCGGGCCGCCGGTGGCAGAAGACACCGTGCGCGAGCGGGTGCAGGCGCTGTCGCGGCTGTTCAAGCACGAGTTCCGCTTCCGCGCCGACGCCCCCTTCGACGCCATCTTCGACGAGACGCTCTTGGCCATGCACGAGAGCGGCGCCCTGGGCCGCGATGGGTCGGGCGATCTGGTCCCCGGGCCGGGCGCCGATGGCTGGAGCGGGGGCGAGTGGCTCGAGCTGTACTCCGCGGTGGTGACCAACTTCATCGAAGGGTACCGGGTCGCGGCGCGGGGGCTGGCCCTCTTGCTCAAGGGCCCGCTGGGCGAGAAAGAGCTCACCAAGAAGACGCTGGCTCTCGGCAATCGCATGTTCTTCGCCGGCGAGCTCAGCCGGAAAGAGTCGGTCAGCAAGCCGCTGATCGAGGGTGCGCTGGCAGCATTCGTGGACCAGGGCTATCTGAGCAAGGTCGACGGCAAGCTGGCGCTCACCGACACCTTCGCCGACGAGGCGGCGGTCGGCACCATCGAGAGCAAGATCGCGCTCTTCGTCGGAGAGAGCGACGCGTGAGGCCCGCGCTGCTTCTGCCGCTGGTCACGGCGGGGTGCTTCGGCGTCCCCACCCCGCTGGCCCCCAGCGTCGACGGGTCGGTGGGCGTGCCCCACGCGGGCGTGCTCCGCGGCGCCGAAGAGCTGCCGGTGCGCGGCCCGGGGTTCGTGCGCCTCCGGCCGAAGAGCCCGAACTACTGGGGCAACCCGCGGCTGGTCGCGGGGATCCGGGCGGCGGCCGGGGCGGTCGCCGAGGCTCTTCCGGGCGGCGCGCCGCTCTTGGTCGGCGACATCTCCGCGCGGCGCGGCGGCAAGATCCCAGGCCACCGCTCGCACCGCACGGGCCGTGACGTGGACCTGCTGTTTTACGTCACGACGCCGTCGGGGGCGCCCGTGCCGAGCCCCGGGTTCGTCAAGTTCGGAACCGACGGGCTGGCGTCGGTCAAAGACGAGCTTTTCCTGCGCCTCGACGTCGAGCGTAACTGGGTGCTCGTGCGCGAGCTGGTGACCTCACGATCGGCCCAGGTGCAGTGGTTGTTCGCCAGCCGCGGTGTGGAAGCGCTCTTGATCGACTACGCGCGCGCACGCGGGGAGCCCCCGCACGTGATCTGGCGCGCCGAGACCATGCTCCTCGAGCCGGGCGACTCGAGCCCGCACGACGACCACTTTCACGTGCGCTTCGCGTGCTCGGCCGACGAAGAGGTCGCCGGTTGCGAAGGCGGTGGCCCGCGCTGGGAGTGGCTCGACAGCCATCCGCCACTGCCCGAGCTCGACGCCCGCGCGCTGGGCGAGATCGCCAGCGAAGATCCTTTCGGGCTCGAGGCGGCGTTCTCGGTCGCCCCTTCCCCAGGCGGCGATGGCTGAACGGCGACGGCGCGGGCACCTCTTGGCCGGCGATTGCCTCGACCGGCTGCCCGAGCTGGGGCGCGCGCGCTTCGACCTGATCTACGTCGACCCGCCGTTCAACACCGGTCTGGCGCATCGCGCCCGCGCTCGCCGGGGCGCCCGCGCCGCCGGGGCCCACGCCTACGACGACGCCTGGGGTGGCCTGGAGGCATTCTTGGCCATGCTCGAACCGCGCCTGGCTGCCATGCGGGCCGTGCTGTGCGACACCGGCAGCCTGTGGCTGCACCTCGATCACCGCGCCGTGCACGACGCCAAGCCGGTCGCCGATCGGGTGTTCGGGCGAGCGGCGTTCAAGGGCGAGATCATCTGGGTGCCGGGCAACGGCGCCCGGGGCCGGGGCGGCCCCAGCGTCACCCACCAGACCCTCTTGGTCTACGCAAAGACCGGTACGATGCGGTGGAACCACGGCGACCCGTGGCTGCGCGAGCCGTTCGCCAAGACCAGCCTGGGCATGCACTTCAAGCACGTGGACGAAGACGGTCGCCGCTATCGCGAGCGCGTCATCAACGGCAAGGCCTACCGCTACTACGCCGACGTGGGCCGGCAGCTCGGCAGCGTGTGGACCGACTGCCCGGCGATGCGCGCGAACACGCCGCTCGACCCCGAGGCCACCGGTTACCCGACGCAGAAACCCGAGCGACTGCTGGAGCGCATCGTGCGCGCCACCACCGCCGAGCGGGGCCGGGTGCTCGATCCAATGTGTGGCAGCGGCACCACGCTGGCCGTGGCCCAGCGCCTGCGCCGAAGCTGGGTCGGCATCGATCAAAGCCCGGTGGCGCTCGCCATCAGCCGGCAGCGCCTGGGCGTGTGATCACAGCCGGGGGCGCGAGCTGGCGCGGTGCACCGGCAGCTCTTTCACGCAGCGAAACGACAGCCCGGTCCCGCGCGTCAACGCATACAGCCCGCCGCGCGACGCCGTGCGCGTCCAGGCCGCGTCGCCGCTCCACAGGCCCGAGCGCACCATGCGGAATCCCGACTCGCCGCGCCCAATGGCCGGATCGGGCTCCGGCTCTGCGTCCAGCTCCGCGGCGGTCTTCTCGCGGAAGATGTCGCCCACCCACTCGCGCATGCCGCCGGCCATGTCGCGCACCCCATACGGTGAGACGTCTCTGGGAAACGAGCCCACGGGCTCGGGCTGCTGGATGTAGGGCCTCGAGTCGCGCATCTTGCAGAAGGTCGCGTCGAAGCGATCCCCCCAGGGGAAGAACCGCCGATCCGCGCCGCGGGCGGCCTTCTCCCACTCCACCTCCGAGGGCAAGCGCACCGGCGCGCCCAGCCGCGCCGCGAGCCAGCGGCAGTAGGTGCGCGCATCGAACCAGTCGATCAGGTGCACCGGCACGCGCCACAGGTGTCCCTCTTCCGGGGGGAAGTGCTTGCGGGCCTCGCCTTCGATGATCTCGGTTCTGGGCTCCCACTTGCCGCCGGGGCCGCGCACCACCGCCATGCCCTCCGAGCCGCGCATGTCGTGCGGAGCCCGGCGCAGCGCCGTCGCGTCGTCGAGCGCGTCCAGGTACTCGCAATACTGCCGAAGGGTGACCGGGAACTCGGCGATGGCGAAGTCCCCGACGGCCACGTCCACGAGCGGCAGCGGATCGATCGCGTCCGGGTCGCCGCCCAGCGCCACCGTGCCCCCGGGCACGTAGATGAAGCCTTCGCCGATCTCGTCGTCGCGGTACAGGTTCACCCGCCCCTCGTGCCGGCCACCACGCCCCAGCGAGACCGGGTAACGCACGTCGCGAAAGCCCGGCGCGCGGAGCACGATCTGATAGCTGCCCGGATCGAGCCGCACGTCGCTGAGCGGCGTGCGCCCCAGGAAGCGCTCCGAGCCGGGCACCAGCACGCGGTCTTGCTCGGACCAGCGCTGCGCAAAGACCTGTGCGCCCGTGGGGCTGGAAGCGAGGCTCAGGCGGGCGTCGGCGCGGATCAGCGCGCCGAACTCCCCCGCATCGTGCTCCAGCACCAGCGCCTCGTAGTAGATTTGCGCCGCCGGGCGGCGCTCGGCTTCTGCCGAGATCGCCCGGGACCAGTAGAGCTCGGCCAAGCCTCGGTGCGCCGGCTGGCACTCCGAGTCGTAACCCAGCGCCTTGGTGTAGAGCTCGATGGCCTGGGCCAGCGCCAGGGCGCCCTCACGATCGGCCTCGGCGATGCGGTCTTCGACGCGCCACGCGGTCCGCTTCTTCTCGACCGACTCCCACGCGGCAATGTCCTTGGAGATCTCCCGGGCCACGCCGGTGAGCTGCTTCTTCTCGGTTTCGAGCTCCTGAAAGCGGCGCATGGGCTCGGCCGCTTGCTCGCACAAGCGCAGCGCTTCGTCGCGACGACGCTCTTTCTCTTTGGCACCTTCCAGGAACTCTTCCACCCGCTGCGCGACCAGATCCGCGGTCTTCGGCCGATCGCCGGGTCGCGGCGACATCAACTGCAGGCACAGGTCCTCGAGCAAGAGCGGGCACGACGGGCTGATCTGCCGGGGCGGTGCGGCGCCCTTCTCGTAGGCGTCGACCAGCGCCCGCGCATCCATCGCAAAACCGAAAGGGTGCTTGCCGGTCAAGATCTCGTAGAGAATGACGCCCAGCGCGAACAGGTCGCTGCGCTGGTCGACCTCGTCCCAGTCGCCCAGGGCCACCTCGGGTGCCAGGTACCCCGGCGTGCCGCCGGTGGGCGAGCCAAACGCGGGTGGAGGCTGCGAACCGCGCAGGTGCTGGCGCACGGTGCTGTCGCGGTGCACCTTCGCGAGCCCCCAATCGGCCAGGTACACTTCACCGAAGTCGCCGAGCAAGATGTTGTCGGGCTTGATGTCACCGTGCAGCACGCCGCGCGCGTGGGCGTAGCCCAGCGCGCGACACACCTGCACGAAGGCGCCCAAGAGACGCACCATCGGCCACTGCTCGCGCAGCGCCGGGCGGTCGAGCACGTCGCCCAGCGACTGCTTCTTGACCACGCGCATGGTGTAGAAGGGCTGCCCGTCGTCCTGCGCCCCCAGGTCGTACACCGGCACGATGTTCGGGTGCTCGAGCTGCGAGGTGATCCGCGCCTCGGTCAAGAAGCGGCGCACCTGCGAGCGATCCGGAGCCGGGTCTTGCATCGTCTTGACGGCCACGATACGGCCGATCTCTCGATCGAGCGCGGCGACGACCTTGCCCATGCCGCCCTTGCCCAGGACCTCGACCGGCGAATACCGCGGGCCCTCGAAGCGGCCCGGGAGCAGGCCGATCTCGCGCCGTGACGGGCCGGTGCCCAGCTCGACGCTGGCCGGCGGCAGCAGCGCTTCGCCGGGAACCGTGGCGCGCTCGGATCCGACCGGCGCCGGGACCTCTGGAAAGGCCTGCAGCGTGGCCACGGGCCGTCGCTCGCCCCCCCCCGTCACGGCGATGAAGCGCTCTTGCGGAAGCACGGCCTCGATCACCTTCTCGGGCGGCGCCTCGGGCTCGCGCGCGAGCTGCGCGATCTCCCACAGCTCTTCCGGGCTCATCAGCCCGCGCGACAAGGCCTCGAGCGCCAGATCGCGCGCGTTACGCAGCTTCATCGACGATGAAGGTTATCACGCGGGCCAGCGCCCGCGGCGGTTACAAGTCGCAAGCCACGGGCCGCAGCTGCAGCACGCTGGCCTCGGAGGTGGCATCACCCGTCCACTGCGTGTCGACGCAACAGCTGGAGCGCGCCAGGTTGGTCAGCACCGACAGCGTGGCGTTGAGGCGGCCGGGGCCTTCCGGCACCTTGGTGATGATCTTGTTGTAGACCGAGATGTGCGCGTTGCACGGGTTCGGCGGGTAGTTCGGGCCGCCGATCCCCGGCAGGTGCGTGGTGTTTTCGAGGCGCTTGAAGTAGCCCGGGTTGATCTCTGTGCCGGGCACCGCCCCGACCAGGGTGTTCGACTCGCGGACGAAGTCGCTCAGCTTCACGCGAGCAAACTTGGTCTCTTCGGAGTTGCCGACGGCGGCCAAGGTCATGACTGAGCTGGCAACGAGCAAGGCAGAGATCTTCAGGTGTCGCATGGTGCTCCTCGAATTTCGTTCGGTGCCGAAACTCCCCCGAGAGTTGTCCATGACAATACCCGAGTCACGCCGCGAGTCAACGCCGCACGCGGCACGCGCACACGACACCCACCCGAGCCCACACGCTCTTCCGAAGTGCGACGGCGCGCCGCAGCGCGACCACCTACAGCGTCATGAACGGCACGGCGCCCACGGCCTTCAGCTCGGGCTCGGTCTTCTGCCGCACTTCGTCCACGCTGGCGCCGGGCGCCAGCTCGACCAGGCGCAGCCCGGACGGCTCGACGTCGATTACGGCCAGATCGGTGATGATGCGGTGCACCACGGCCTTGCCGGTGAGGGGCAGCGCGCAGGCATTCAGGATCTTGGGCGCGCCGTTCTTGGCGGTGTGCTCCATGATCACCACCACGCGCTTGGCCCCGTGGACCAGGTCCATGGCGCCGCCCATGCCCTTGATCATCTTGCCGGGGATCATCCAGTTGGCCAGGTCCCCTGCCCGGCTGACCTCCATCGCGCCCAAGATGGCCAGGTCGACATGCCCGCCGCGGATCATCGCGAAGCTGGTGGCGCTGTCGAAGATCGACGAGCCCGGCACCATGGTCACGGTCTCTTTTCCGGCGTTGATCAGGTCGGGGTCTTCTTGCCCCTGCAGCGGGTAAGGGCCGATGCCGAGCAGGCCGTTCTCGCTCTGCAGCATCACCTCGACCCCGGCCGGGATGTAGTTGGCAACCAGGGTGGGCATGCCGATCCCCAGGTTGACGGTGAAGCCGTCTCGCAGCTCTTGGGCGGCCCGCTGTGCAATCTGTTCTCGCGTCAGCATCGTCTGGCTCCTCAGCTCTTGCGGACGGTTCGGCGCTCGATGCGCTTCTGGTGGGCGCCGCCCCCCACCACCACGCGCTGCACGAACACGCCGGGGGTGTGGATCTCGTCCGGATCGAGCTGGCCGACCTCGACCAGCTCTTCGACCTCGGCGATGGTGATCTTGCCGGCCATGGCGGCCAGCGGGTTGAAGTTGCGCGCCGTCAGCCGGTAGCAGAGGTTGCCGTAGCGATCGGCCTTCCACGCCTTCACGATGGCGAACTCGCCGGTGATTCCCCGCTCCATCACGTACATGCGACCGTCGAACTCGCGCACCTCTTTGCCCTCGGCCACCTGGGTGCCGAAGCCGGCGGGGGTGTAGAACGCGGGGATGCCCGCGCCGCCGGCGCGCATCCGCTCGGCCAGCGTGCCCTGCGGCACCAGCTCGACCTCGAGCTCGCCCGACAAGAACTGGCGCTCGAACTCCTTGTTCTCGCCGACATAGCTCGAGACCATGCGCCGGATCTGCTTGTTCTGCAGCAAGATGCCCAGGCCGAACTCGTCGACGCCGCAGTTGTTGCTGATGAAGGTCAGGTCCTTCACGCCTTTGTCGCGCAGGGCCTGAATCGTCAGCTCCGGAATGCCGCACAACCCGAAACCGCCGGCGAGAATGGTGGCGCCGTCCCCGACGTCGGCCACCGCCTCGGCGGCGCTCTTCATCACCTTGTCCATGGCTGCCGCCTCGGTACCACCGCGCGCGCCCGGGCGGAAGTCAGAGCAAGGTCTCGAAAGTGTGGCCCTCGGCCCGCAGCACCTCTTCCGCCGCGCGGACGCCGTGGTCTTGCGCCTCTTCGAACAGCCCCACGCCAGACAGGTCCGAGTGCGCGAAGTGGACGCGGCCCCGGGGCTCGGCGGCGCGCTGGCGCGCGCTGCCCCACACGAAGCCGGGCCGGGGTCTGACCATGGCGTGACCCCAGCGCATCACGTCCACCCGGTCGATCACCTCGGCGATGTCCGAATGCGCAGGTTCCAGCTCGCGCACCAGCTCGCCCACGAACTCGTGGTGCTCCATCGCGAGCAAACGCTGCCGCGCACCGCGCGCGTCGGCGTCGATCAGCGGCCGGTAGTGCGTGAGCACGGTCGGGCCATGGTCCTCGAGCCGCTGGTGGGTCGCTACCACGTAGCCCAGCGATGCGCCGCCGTAGATCACGTTGTCCCAGGCCATGCGGAAGCCGCGGCTCCTGGGGCGCCGCCGAACGTGCACGTTGGCCACCCACCACACGGCGTAGTCGAACGCGCGCAGGTGCTCGGGCGGCGCGTCGCGGAAGGGTCGCAGCACCCGCGACACCACCAGCTTGGGGAGCGCCAAGATCACCCGGTCGGCGGTGAGGCGACGCAGGGCCCCGGCGCGGGTGTCGAACACCGAAAGCTCGACCGCGGTCTCGTTCGGCACCACGTCGGTCACCAGCTGCCCGGTCGCCAGACGCGCGCCGACCATCGAGGCCAGGTGGCGCACGATCCGGCCGTTGCCCTCGGGCCAGGCCAAGAACGGCGCGCTCTCGGCCCTGGGCGCGGGCACCCGCGAACAGAAGTAGAACAACATGGCCCAGGCGCTGGTGTCCTCGAGCGACGCCCCATAGTCGTCACGGCAGGCGTATTCCACCCACCAGCGCAGCAGCTCGCCCTGAAAGCCGCGCTCTGCGAGCCAGGCCGCGGCGCTCATCTTGTCGAGCGCGGTGGCTTCGGCGTCGTCGCTCGAGCGCCGCAGCGGCAGCGAGAATGCGCGCCGCCCCTTGTCGTCGCGCCACGCGACCCAGCGGTCGATCTCTTGCTGGAAGCGCGCGAGCTCGGAGCGATCGTCCGCGTCGGCGATGGCCGACGGCCAGAGCCCCTCGTGCCAGCGGCCGTCGACGAACACCCGCTCTTCCGGCTCGCGCACCAGCAGCTCTTCCTTGCCGCGCGGCGCGCCGTCGGGCCCCGGGGCCTCGAGCGCCCCCATCTCGTCGAGCAGCGTGACGAGCGCGCGGTTGTCGCGGGTCGGAACCGGAACATAGTGCGCACCCCACGGGTGCGGCACGACGCCGTGGGTGCCGAAGCTGCTGGTCCCACCGGGCTCGGGCTCGAGCTCGAGCAGCGCGAAGTCCTTGAACCCGGCACGCTCGAGCCGCCACGCCGCCGAGAGCCCGCTGGGGCCCGCGCCGGCGATCACCACCCGCACGTGCTTGCTCTCGCCGCCGGCGCGCTCGACGGTTGCGTCGCGCAGGCGGTGGCCCACGCCGACGCTGGGCCCGACGATCGTGCCGGCAATGTCCCGGGGCGAGCGCTTGCAACCGGGCGCCAGCGACGTGCTGGCGCACAGCGCGAGCCACTCGCGACGCGTCAGCGCCATCGGCTCAGAGGCAGCAGAAGGTGACCGGCCCGGCGGGGTCCGCCGACCCGGTGACCGTGCCGCCGGTGGTCGGGCAGCTTCCACCCGACGCGGTGCCGCCCACCAGCTTCATCGAGCGGCTGTCCCCGCCGGTGCTGTTACAGCCGGGCGCCGCGATCGGCGACGAGTCCACCTTGATGTTGGTGCAGCCGCCCATCTCCGGGGTCGCGAGGGTGTCCTTCTCCTGGGTGCAGCTCGCGTCGGTGTAAAGTTCGAGACTGGCGCCGGTGCAGTTCCCCGTGGGCGAGCCACAACCGCAGGCCGAGCACGCGCGAGTGTCCGTCGGGCTGGCGGTGTAGAACACCGACTTCTTCGCCCAGGCCCCGCCGGGGCACGGCACGTCCCCGTTTTGATAGACGCAGATGTTGTTGGTGAAGCCCGAAGGCGCCTGCGGCACGCACACGTTCGAGGCGCCGCAGCTTCCGGTGGCGCCGGTCGGATCGCCGCAGGCGCGCACCGACTTGGTGTACTTCGGAGCGACCTTGTTGATGGTGCCCTGCGACGTGGAGTTGCAGGTGCCCCCCGCCAGCGTGAGCTTGGTGAACGCCGCCGACTGGGGCTTGTAGGTGTTTGGGCCGACCACGTCCCAGCAAATGTTCTGGGCCTTGCACGCCGACGACACGGTGAGCGGGTTCGTGCCGCCGCAGACCCCGGGCCATGAGCCCCAGCACCCCTGTCCACCGCAAGTGAGACCGTCGAAGAACGTCACGTCGGCCTGGCACGAAACGCCGGTCGGCGTGCCGCACTGGCAGGTGGGGCAGGTGACGTTCCCGGCCTCGAAGCCCGAGCTCGCGGTCTGCTTGATCGTCGGATAGCTGCTGGGGCACGACGGCGGGCTCGCGACGCCTTCGTAGTAGACCGCCGGGCCCTGCCAGCCGCTCGGCGGGGTCGGCACGCAGGTGCCGTTGGTGCAAGTGCCGCCACCGCCCGTGCCGCCGCCGCCCGTGCCGCCGCCACCCGTGCCGCCACCGCCCGTGCCGCCGCCGCCCGTGCCGCCACCGCCCGTGCCCCCGCCGCCCGTGCCCCC
>JAKLKA010000071.1 GCA_023150915.1 Polyangiaceae bacterium | reverse complement strand
GCCTGCGCCCGCGCCCGCGCCCGCGCCCGCGCCGGCCGCCGCGCCTGCGCCCGCGCCGGCCGCCCAGAAGCGGCGCGCGGACGAAGATCTGATCGGCGAGCTGTTCGAGTCGATGCACGACCTTCACTTCATGCCCGACATGATGTCCGGCGTTGAGTTCGTGCTCGGCATCTTGAACAAGACGCTCCCGAGCGAAGCCATCCTGATCCACATCTTCGACATCAACTCGCGGCAGTTCGTCGTGGTCCGAGCCCTGGGCGTGTCACCCCAAGCGGTGGTGCTGCACCGAACGCCGGATCGCGAGGCGATGTTCCGCCGCGTGATGCGAGGCACCCGCGCCGTCGTGACCCAGAACGCTTCCAGCGAAGAGACCTACCGCGGCGATCGGTGGAGCCTTCTGGGTGTCACCCCCGAGGTCGCGATCATCGGCTCGGTACAGCAGCACGGTCGTTACCTGGGCGCCATCGAGCTGGCCAACCCGCAGGGCGGCGGCGCGTACACCGAGCACGAGTCCCACGCGCTCGACTACATCTGCGAGCAGCTGGCCGAGTTCCTGGCGGCGCGGCCCATCGTGGTCGACGCCGACGTGGTGCTTGGCAAGCGCTGAATGTATGTTTGAACAGCCATGGCCGTCCGGACCCGACGCGAACGTGTGCTCACGTTCATCTTCGTGCCGGCGTTGGTGTTCGCCGTGGTGGTCCTGTTGGGTGTCACCTTCCGCAACAGCTTCCAGCTGGAAAAGCTGCGCGAGCAGTCGGTCGTCGAAGCCACGCTGACCCTGGCCAACGAGAAGGCCGACCGGCTCGACAAGCGCATCATCGAGCAAGACAACGCCGTGCTGTCGCTGATCGACGTCGCCGACCGCGACACCTTCGGGCAGCAGTGGCTCACGGTGGCGGCGCGCCAGACCCCGACCGTGAGCAACGTGTTCTTGATCGACCTCGACTCGAAAGACCGCGAGGTGGTCGCGTTCTCGACCCGCGTGCCGCCGCTTCAGGCAGAGAGCGAGCGGCGGCTGCTGGTGCGCGAGCTGGTGCCCGACCTCGAGCTGGGCGACCCCCGAGCCCAGCTCAGACACCTGCACAAGACGGTCGACGGGCAGAGCTACCTGCTCAGCTACTGGCAGCGCGAGGCCCGCGGGCGCCGGCTCTTGCTGGTTGCGTGGCACGACGTGCCGCGCGTGGTCCACGACCTCTTTCCCGTGCTCTACGAGCGCGATCAGAACGCGCGCGTCAACGTGGTGGACGAGAGCTCGCGGGTGGTGTTCGGGCCCAGCTTGAGCCGCGGCAGCTTCACGCTGGGCCGGCGCTTCGAGACCACGCTCTACAAGTGGAGCGTGAACGTGACGCTGGTCAGCGCCGCCGAGTTGACCGAGGCGGTCGCCCGTCGGCGTACCCTCGAGCTGGTGCTGGTGGGCACGTCGTGGCTGGTGGTGCTGGTCGGCCTCACCGTGGTGCTGGTGGCGGCCGCGCGCGAGCGCAAACTGTCGCGACTCAAGAGCGATTTCGTCGCCAACGTCTCGCACGAGCTGAAGACACCGCTCTCACTGGTGCGAATGTTCGGCGAGCTGCTCCAGAGCGGGCGCGTCGAAAACGACGAAAAACGCGCCCAATACCTCAAGATCATCGTGTCAGAGAGCGAGCGCTTGGGCTCGCTGATCGAGAACGTGCTCGATTTCGCCAAGGTCGAGCGCGGCAAGGCGGCCTACCAGTTCTCGACCGCCGACGTGCGCGACGTGGTCACCCGCGCGGTCGAGGCGTGCCGCGTGCGCGCGCAGCGCGACCAGGTGGAGCTGGTCTTGACGCAGGCCGACGAGTTGCTCGCCGCCGAGATCGACGAGCGCGCCATCGAGATCGCGGTCATCAACCTGGTCGACAACGCGCTCAAATACGCGCCCGACGGGCGAAGCGTGCAGGTGCTGACGCGCCGCGCCAGCGATCAGATCGAGATCCGCGTGGTGGACGAAGGGCCCGGGATCCCGGTCGAGGATCGCAAGCGCATCTTCGAGCGGTTCGAGCGCGGTCGCGGCGTCCAATCCAAGCAGATCCGCGGCAGCGGCATCGGGCTTGCGCTGGTCAAGCACATCGCCGAGGCCCACGGCGGGCGCGCCTGGGTCGAGGCCGCCTCGCCGCGGGGCAGCGCCTTCGTGCTCACGGTGAAGCTGCGCGAGAAGAACGGCCGAGCAGCGAGCATGGCGCCCGCGCGGGCGTGAGCCCTGGGCCCACGCTGCTCTGCGCTACCGCCCGGCCTCGTCGGTTTGCCGGGCGTGCTCCAGCACCAGCGCCGAGATGGCCGCGCGGATCTCGTCCACGCCGCCGACGCGCTCGAGGGTGAACTCGAACTGGCCCGAGCGCCACCCCAAGATGTCCATCAAGGCGTCACGCGAGGGAAGGGCTCCGCCTTCGCCCTCGAGCTCGACGCGCAGCGCCCGGCCCTCGCGCAAGAAGACGCGGGCCACCCGATCGCCCACCACCACCAAGATGCCCGTCTTGCGCTCGACCGCCAAGAACGAGAGCAGCGACGCGGCCGAGACGTTCTCGAGATCGCCGCGCAGCGTCCCCGCGGTGTCGCTCTCGGCAGCTTGGCGCCGCCGGCGAACCACCCGGTGCACGCGCAGCAAGAGCTCGTCGGGGTGGAAGGGCTTCGGCATGTAGGCGTCCACGCCCAGCTGGTAGCCCTTCAGTCGCTCTTCGTCGCCGTCGAGCGTGGTCAGGAACACGACCGGCACGCCGCCCAGGTTGGGACGTGCGCGGATCATGCGCAGCAGCTGCCAGCCGTCCATCCGCGGCATGTTCACGTCGGTCAGCACCACGTCGGGCGGATCCGCGATGCACATCGACAGCGCCTCGAGGCCGTCGGCCACGCTTCGCACTCGATCACCCCGCCGCACAAACGGGTCCGCCGTGTACTGTCGCCAGCGCGGATCGTCGTCCACCACCAGCACGTCGAGCGCGTCCGGGTTGCGGGTCGACACCGGGACGCTTTGCCGCGAGCGGGGTCCGGGATCCTGAGCCATCGAGGGGCGCCCAGTTTAGGCGAAATCGGCGCGGCTGCCGAACTTATGGCTTCGAGGCCAGGATCCGCACTTTGAAGCCCAGCTCTTGGCTGAGCGCGACCATCTCGCCGAACACGTCGCCGTAGGCCACGGCCACGTGATTCGAGAGGAAGTGGGCCATCAGATCGTCACGCGAGACCCCGAGGTCGGCGGCCATGAAGGGCCACTCGCGGGTGGTGCCCTGCCACCAGGCGTCCCGCACCGCCGGTGGCAGCCGCACCACCTCTCCGCGGCCGACGTCCATCCAGAGCACGTCGCCTTTCAGGTAGGCGCGCGCCCAGGTGATGGCGCCCGGCAGGCTCTCGCCCGCGAACGTGCCTCCGGCCACCGGGAAGTAGCCCGCAGGTTGGCGGTAGCTGTGCACGCCCGAGAGCGTGGTCGGGTCGTGGTTGAAAGCGTACGCGCCGCACGAGCCGCTGTTGAGGAGCACCCACAAGAAGCGCCCGTCGTGCTCGGCGCCCCAGCGCACGTCGTGGAACATCACCGCCTGATGCAGCCCCTTGGCCAAGAGCAGGCGCTTCAACATCTCCATCGGCAGCGCGTTGCCCTGGTCGGCCTCGGTGGCGCACGCCACCGTGTCGCCGTTCGACTCGGGGCGGCACACCGAGTTGAGCAAGCCCTCGGCGAAGTCGCTGGGCGGCCGCAGCGAAAGCAGCCCCAGCTGGTATTGCCAGCCCAGGCAGTCGGCCTTGTACTCGTCGATCAGATCGAGCACCGCCAAATAGTCGCGCAGTTGCTCGCGGGTGGCCGCCTCGTCGAAATCGGCCGCGCCCGCCCCCCGCCAGTGAAAGGTCACGCCCCGGTCGACCACGAAGCGGAAGGCGTCGTCGATGCGCTGCGCGGCCACCGAGCGCCCGCGATCGATGAGCCACGCCTGGTCGATCTTGTGCTCGGCGAAGCCGTGCCGCGCCAGAAGGCGCGGTCCGAAGTAGCCATTGATCATGCCCATGCTGGTGTCGCCCAGCATCAACACCAGCGGGTGTCGCCGGCGGATGCCCGCGGCGACCTGGCTGGCCAGCGCAGAGGCCGCGGGGCTGACCGGCGCGTGACACGCGAGCGCTGCTTCCGAGTAGCCCACCTTCCCGGTGGTGCACCACTCGTCCAGGCGAGCCATGAAAGCCGGGTCGCTCTCGAAGCTCTCGGCCGACGTCCAGATGCGCGAGTGCGCGCGCCCCACGGTCTCGAGGCAGGCGCCGGTGTTGAGCAGGCCCACCAGGCCCGGCCACTGGCCACTGAAGTTGGACGCGAGCAAGAGCGGGCTTTCCTTCCCGACCACGCCGTCGGTGGTGTGCGGGCCGTACACCCAGTGCACGAACATGCCGATCAGCGGATCGGAGATTGGACCAAGCTTCTCGATCGACTCGTGCGGCTTGGTCAGAAAGCCAGGCACCCGGTAGGGCGTGCGCCCCAGCTTCTTCAGCGCCGACTCGAGCTTCTGGGTTGCCGCCTCCATGTTCGGCAGCGCCTGCTCGTTGGGGCGCGCACGACCATCCCCCGGCCAAAAGATCGCGACCTGCTTCGCCATGGAGAAATACTTAGCTCACTTCGGCGGGGGCGGAATCACCACGGCCTGGGTGGTCACGCCGGCGCCGCCGAAGTCCGCGTTCGGAAAGGCGGCGAGCAGGCAGGCGCTGCCGTCGTTGGTGTCGATTTCCACCAGCTTGCCGGTGCGGGAGAAGCCGTAGACCTTGTCCCCCCAGGCGGTGATGCCGTACATGCTGCCGTAGGCCGCGTTCTGGCTGTCGCTGCACGTGGCGTGCTTGACGATCTGCCCGCGAACCGCCTTGGTCACCGGCAAGATAGAGGCCTTGTTCAGCTTCGGGATGTCGATCTCGATCAGCGTGTCGGTGGTGTTGCAGTTGCTGGTGGCCGGGGGGGTCGGGCAGTCGCGCACCGTGGCGTAACCGATGGGGTTGCCGTCGTTCTCGACGAACACGATGTCGCCCGACAGCTCCCAGGGCTTGTTCTGGTTGGTCTTGGGGTAAACGTGTCCATTGCCGTCGCTGACCGGCACGTCACCGAAGGTGCCACGCTGCGAAACATCGCCGTTCTTCTCGATGGCCCACAGCTCTCCCGCGGTGTTGCCGGCGACCAGCACCTCTTCGGTGGGCGAGACCACGCCGATGGGCGCGAAGGTGAGCGCGTAGAACTTCACGTCCACGCCCACCGCCAGCGGTGTGGACTTGGCGCAGTGCACGACCTTGTTCGAAACCTCGAGCTCGTGCACCTGCGTGTGGCTGATGCCCCACAGCTTGCCGTCTTTGTCTACGGCCACGTCGGTCATGGCCGGGTCCTGCCCGGTCGCCCCCACGCAGTCGAAGTCCCCCAGCTGCTCCAGGTTGGGTGCTGGCGCGGTGGGGTCGATGCGGAACAGCGTGCTGTCGGTGTGCACGTAGACCAGCGCGCTCTTGCCCGCCGACCCATCCGTGCCCGAGTCGATGGCGAAGCCCCCGGACCCGCCGCCCGCGCCGCCCGCGCCGCCCCCACCGGCGCCTGCCGCACCGCCTGGGCCGCCCCCGCTGCCGGCACTGGTGGCACAAGCCGCAAGCGCGAAGCCGACCGCAGAGACGCAGGCGAAAGACAGCAACACACGCATGCTGCGCACCCTGACAGCGCCGCGGGCCGAGTGCAAGCGCCTAGCCCTCGTAGACTTCGTCTTGCTCGATGCGCGACAGCACCCAGTCGAACTGGCCCGACGTGAGCTTGACCTGGCAGTGCCCGCACTGCCCGGCGGCGTTGATCGCCAGCGGCGCGCCGCAGCTCGGGCACGCGTCGTCGCGCTTCGCCGGTCCCTTGGCGGTGCTGGCGCGGATCAAGGTCCAATACTCGGTGTACTCGCGGTCCCGGCTCTTGTCGCCGCCGACCACCGCGCCGTCGCTGTCGCGGACGGTGTAGTCGCGTCCGGCGGCGAACACGCGGACGGTCACGGCGTCGAACCAGCGGTCGCTGGTGATGCGCGCCAGCTCGAGCTTGCCGATGCGCGGGCTCTCCATCACGTTGCGCAGGCCCGAGCGCCGGTAGGCATCGATCCAGTAAGTCTGCGCGGTCCAGAGGTTGTCACTCAGATAGGGCCGCGCTTTGTCCCACGCCAGCGACGACCAGGCCACCTGCATGGTCTGGAACACCAGCCCGACGCGCGCGAACAGGGTGTCCGGATCGAACGCCGGGTCACGCTGGCGCAGCGCCGCGAGCGCCGCGTCGAGGCCGGCATCGATGCGGGTGGGCAGCTCGCTGCCCTGCTCTTCGGTAGTGCCCGTGAGCATCGGCGGGCGTGCTTCGCGACCCAGCACCGCGACGCCGCTGACCACCCAATCGAACGCGCCGGTGTCGACCACCGCCTGGCAATATCCGCAACTCGAACCCATCACGCGGTCGAGGGGCGCGCCGCAGTTCGGGCACGAAAACACCCGCACCCGATCGGGCGGCCGGCTCTTGGCGCCGGCCTTGCGGGTGAAGACCCACGACTCACGCGCCCAGTAGCTGGCCGGCTGCGCGCCGGGCGCCGCCTCGGTGTAGTTGGCTTCGAGCTCGATCACCGCCCGGGCGCCGTCGTCGCTCACACGCACGTCGTCGTAGCGCATCGCGCCGACCACCACCGTGGTGACGGGGCTTTGCCCCAGCGAGGCCAGCGCGCTGCGGGCGCTGGCTTGCAGGTAGGGCGCCAGCGTGTCGAGCTTGCCGGCACCGCGTGCGGTGTGCGCCTCGGCGTACAGCGCGTACACGAAGTCCTCGAAGCTCACCACGGAGAAGTCCGGGTCGGACTGCTTCAGCGCCTCGAGCCTCGCCCGTGCCGAAGTGACCGTCTCGGGGGGCGGCGGGGCAGCGGTGCTCCAACCCTTGGGCTTCCTGACCCAGCGCAAGAAGAGCACGCCACCCAGGCCCAGCATGGCGGTGGCCACCAAGCCAACGAAGCCCAGAAAGCCGAGCGCGACCATCTCGCCCTCGCGCTCGCTGTTGCCTCGCACGCGGGTCGAGGCGGGGCGCGGCGGCACCACGCCGTACACCGAAGGCGCGCCCGGTGACCACGCCGCGGCCCGCTCGCGCGGCAGGCTCGCACGGTAGACCCAGATCTTGGGCGCCGGCGTGCTGGGGGTCGAGCTGCCGCTCTTGGTCGACGACGAGCCCGAGCTCGAGCGGGACGAGCTGCCGCTGGAGCTGGAGCTGCGAGACGACGAGCTGGAGGAGCTGGACGACGAACGCGACGACGAAGACGAGCTGCTCTTGAACGAGCTGCCGCCGCCCGGCCGCGCCGCGGAGCCGTGGGCGATCAGGCAAAACGCCGCGAGCAGCGCGATGACCAGCGCCCGCCTCATGCCACCATCCCGTCGGGCAGCTCGTTCACGTCGTCGTGGGCTCGGGGCAAGACCCTGGCCAGGGGGCCGGCCATCTGCCCCAGCCCCCGCTCGAGCTGGGCGACCCCATCGCCGCGCACGGCGGCCGTCACCTCGGCGACCGCGCGCCCGAAGTCGGCCCCCAGGCGCTTCGCGTCGATGCCGACGTCGGGCACCACCTCGACCACCCGCTCGAACAGCGAGACGTAGATCAGGATCCCGGTTCGGCCCGAGGTGGCGTCGATGCGCTGCTCGTGGAACGCGGTCAAGGCAGCGCGGCGCACGCTGTCGCGGAGGGTGCCGGTGCGTACCAGCAGGCGTCGCAGCCCGGGCACCTGCGCGCAGAAGAAGGCGGCGCACAGGTAGAGGACCAAGAGCGCCGGCGGAACCAGGTCGTCGGCGAACTCGGCCGGATGGTAGACGTAGCCGAACAGCCCGATACCTGCGACCAGCGAGGCAAAGCCGAGATCTGCGGCGCGGTAGTTGCCCGAAGCCTGGCGCACGGTGACCACCACCTCGGCCGAGGTTCGGGCCTCGAGCGCGACGACCGCCTGCTCGACGCGACGTTTGGCGTCAGCCCCGAGCCAGTCGTGATCGCCCGACATCAGCTCGGCCCTCCCTTCACTTCGACGTTGGGCAGGTGCTGCTTCAGCGCAGCGACCACCGCCTTCTGCAGGTTCCATTGCAGATCGAACTCGACCTCGAAGGCGCTGGCGCCCTCGAGCTGCTCCGAGCTCTCGGCCTGAACGCGCACGCCGCCCACCTTCTTCTTGCTGGCCAGGTCGAACACCAGCAAGTCGGCGTCGATCCACCCGCCGTCGAACTCTTGTCGACTCGAGCCGGCTCGGCCCACCGACGGTTTCACGAACCCTCGGGTGCGTAGCACCAACAGGAAGTCGAGTTTCTCGCACAGGTCGAAGTGCTTGGTCGCCGTGTATCCGGTGCCCGAGCTCGGCGCCACCTCGGGGTGCAGCGGATCCCAGGGGTGCCGCTCGGTGTGGACGAACGCCGCGCAGGTGTTCACCAGCTGGGTGCCGCTGACGCGGGCGTAGACCAGGCCCAGCTCGTCGAGCTCGCGCAGGTCTTCGGCGTAGACCAGGGCAGCGTTCGCCGGAGCGGGCGTGCCCGAGGTCATCTGGAACGAAGCCTTCAGGTTGGCGGGCTCGTCTTTGTCCAAGAGCGGGGTCTTGGACAGCTCGTCGCCCACGGCCTTCACCGCGGAGATTTTCTGTTCGACGCGGGGCCCGCGCTCTTTCACCACCTCGTCGATGTACGGGCCGCAGCCGCCGAGCAGCGCGCAGCACCCGCCGAGGACCGTGGCGCGAAGGGCCCTCACGGAATGGCCTCGCCCCCAAGGCTCACGTTGTCCTTGGTGAAGGCGCGCGTCCCGAGCACGACCTTCTTCGGCACGCTCTTGCCCGCCAGAAGATCGAGCGCCGTGTCGATCGCTTCGACCCCGCCCGTGGGGTAGAGGAACGTCGCGTCCAAGATCCCCTGCTTCACGTACTCGACGCCCTCGTGGGGCAGGGCGTCGATCCCGATCAGCTTCATCTCTTTGTCGCGGCTGGCGGCCTTGGCCGCCAGGTATGCCCCGTGTGCGCCCGGGTCGTTGTGGGCATACACCAGGTCGATCTTCTTCTGCGTGGTCAGCGCCGACTCCATTTCCTTGCGCGCATTCGGTTCCAGCCACTGCATGTCGGCCTCGAACACGACCTTCAGGTCGGGGTGCTTTTCCAGCTCGAGCCCCTCGCGGAAGCCCTTGTGGCGATCTTGCCCGGGCGTGCTGGTCATCAGCCCTTCGAGCTCGACGATCAGCCCCTTGCCCCCCAGGGCCTTCACCGCCCACTTGCCCGCCTCGCGTCCAATCTTCACGTTGTCGGCGCCAATGAAGGTCGTGAATTCGTCGCCTTGCACCCCGCGGTCCAGCACGATCACGGGGATCTTCTTCCGGTGGGCCTCGGCCACCGGCTGGGTGAGGGGCGCCGCTTCCTTGGGGCTGATGATGAGCAGGTCGATCTTCTGCGCCACCAGCTCTTCGACCTGAGCGCGCTGGCGCAGCGAGTCGTTCTGGGCGTCCTTGAACACCACCTTCAGGTTGGGGTGCTTCTCGGCCGCCAGTTTCACGTCTTGGTTCATCTGCACGCGCCAGGGCTCGCCCAGGTTGCACTGGCTCATGCCGATGAGCCACGGGCTCTGGGCGGTGCCGCGCTGGGCGCTGGCGCTTGCAGAGGGCGCAGCGTCGGACTTTGCCGACGGCTTGCACGCCCCGAGCGCGAGCGCGCACCCGGTGACGAGGGCAGCCTGGGTCGGTGCGTGCATGGGGCGAGACGCTAGCATGGTAGGATCTACCCATGCGACGCATCGTGGTCTCGGTCCTGCTCGCCTGCACCTTCATGGCTTGCGGCGGCTCCGACGAGAGTGGTTCGAGCGCCGGCGGGGGCACCGGCGGGATCGTTGCCAGCGGCGGCGTTGGCGGTACGGCCAACGGTGGCAGCGCCGGGGCTGCGGGCGATGCGGGCATGGAAGGCGGCTGCACGCCCGCCAGCTGCGCCTCACCCGGACATGCTTGCGTGGGCGGGGCCTGCGTCGAGGACTGCCGCGCGCCCGGAGCCAGCGCTTGCGCGGGCAGCACGGTGTGCCACGTGGGGGACGACAACCCCGGCAAGTGCGTCGTCCCCGGCAGCGGCTGCGTGGTCACGTCGCAGCCTGCGACCTGCGCCGGGCTCACCTGCGGTCCGGGAACCCGCTGCGACGGCGCGGGCGCGTGCTACCCGGCGTTGCCCTGCAAATCGATGAAGTGCGACGGCCAGACCTGCCACGGGACCGAGTGCGCCTGCACGCGTCCGCCGCCCGCGTGTGCCCCCGCGCCGCTCGGCAAGGTGGGCGACGTGGGCACGCTCAACGACCCCAAGTTCTCGCGCTGCGGCTCGCTTTCGAGCTGCGACGGCGGCATCTTCGATCTGGACTTCGACCAGAAGTGCAACGCCTGGGGCGTGACCATGATCTCGGGCACCGACTACCTGCGGAAGATCGACCCGCAGGGGAAGGTGACCGAGTACGCCGGCGTCACCAACCTGAACATGGGCGAGGTCGCGGCGATTCAGGGCAAGGGCGGGCTGTTCGGGGGCGGGCTCGACGACATCGCGCTCACCTACATCTGTTGTGCCGCCTGCGGCTGCGTGCTGTCCGGATCCGGCGGCAACCCGCAGGGTGTTGCCGCGCTGGACTTCGGCAACGGCACGCTGCCGATGAAGATCCCCACCGCCAAGTTCTCGTCCGGCACCGGGCCGTTCGGCAAGCCCTCGGTAGATACCGGGCCGTACGGCCTGACCTGGGGGCTCGACCAGGTGCTGTACGTCGGCAACGTGGACGCCAACGGCGACTACCACGCGCTGGATCTGACCACGCAGACCAGCAAGGTGGTTGCCACCTTCGGCAAGCGCGTGATCGCCAGCGCGCCGTTCGACGCGGCTCGGATGATGGTGGTCCTCGAGGGCGGCGAGGTGCAGCTGGTGCCGGTGCTGGGGAAGAGCGGCGCCCCCAAGGCGTTGATCACCCTCGCCACCCACGCCACCAGCCTGGTCCGCGACGCGTGGAGCGGGCGCATCTACGCCGAGCTCGCGGACAAGAGCATCGTATCGTTCGCCGAAGACGGCTCGGACCTCCAGACCTTCCAGACTGCCCCGGAGGTCGGCCGCATCACCATCGCGCCCGACGGATACCTGTATCACCTGACGCTGGGCTGGCCGACCAAGGCCGAGATCGTGCGCTGGCAGCTGCCCGCCAAGCTGTGAGCCAGGCCGCAGCGCCGTCAACCCGGGCGAGCCACGACCAGCACGTTGCCGTCGGGATCCGCGTAGTACGCCGCGTGGTCCCCCCAAGGCCGCAGCGCCAGCGCCGAGAGCTCGCGCGCGCCCGCGGCCACCAGCCGGGCCATCGCGGCGGGCACGTCGTCGGCGTAGAAGTACAGCTCGGTGGGCGCCAGCGCGCCGGCAGCGATCGGTGCCGGCACCTGCCCGGTGTTCGCTCCGAAAGCGGTGCGCTCGTAGAGGCCCAGGCGCATCCCGCCCGGCAGCTCGTGCTCGACGTACACCGGCACTTCCACCGTGCGCGGCCAACCGAACGCTGCCGCGTAGAAGCGCTTCGCGCGCTCGAGATCGCTGACGGCCAAGATGGTGAGCGCGTGGCGTACGAGCATGGCGCCGAGGGTTGCTCACTCGCGCTGGGGGTGCAATCGGCCCGGCGACTGCTAGGCTGACCGAGTGGTGCGGGCGTTCTGGTGGGCGGCGCTGGTGCTGGCCGGCTGTGGCCATCGCGTGACACACCAGGTCACCGTGCTCGATCAGCACGAGGTGCGACTGGGCGAGCGCCTTGCGCCACCTGGGCTGGTGGTGCGGTCGGACGATGAAGGGGTGCTCTTGCGCGTGAACCGGGACCCACCCTGCTTCGCGCTGGTGCAAAACCAGCGGCTGCTGCGCGTTGTCACCCGGCGGCAGGCCCGGCAAGGGCCGCTGGTGGCCGGCGCGCTGGTCGCAGGTCTGGGGGTGTGGATGGCGACGGTCCCGTGGACGAACCTGAGCAGAGTCGAGCGAAGGCTGTTCGGTGGCACCTTGGTCTTCGCCGGGGCTGCCACCGCCTTCACCCAGCCGATCGACTCGGAAGAGACCCACACGCGCTGGGTGCCGCGGCCACCAGACGAAGTCGCCGCCCCCTGCACGCGCTTCGACCCCGACGTCTCTTCGGTCGAGCTGCTCCTCCCCGATCGCCGTCTCTTGGCCGCCGAGCCGACACCGACCGGGCTGTGGCGCGTGAGGGTTCCGTGGGGCGAGCTCGGTCGGCGGGTGCCGGTCTGGGTGCGCGTCGACGGCGTCACCACCCACGCGATCACGCTGGTGCGTTGACGTCCGGCCGGCGTGCCCCCACACCTCGGCCCATGAGTGAAGAGCGCCGCCACCCGAACGTCGTGCATCGCGACGAAGTCTCCGTCATGAACATGGAAAAGGGTCGGCACCGCATGCAGCTGCGCCGGCTGGGCGCGGCGGCTGGCGGGCAGCTGATCGGTGCGAACTTGACCGAGGTGCCGCCCGGAGCGGTGTCGTTCCCGTTTCACTACCACTGCGCGACCGAAGAGGCGGTCTACGTGCTGTCCGGATCGGGCACGGCGCGCATCGGCGAGTCGCGCGTGGCGGTGCGCGCCGGTGACTGGCTCGCGTTTCCGGCCGGGCCCGAGCACCCCCACCAGATGATCAACGACGGCGCCGAGCCGCTGGTCTACCTGTGCGTGTCGGCGTCCGTGCAGAAGGTCGACGTGGTCGCCTATCCCGACTCGAACAAGGTTGCGGGCACGGCCGGGGCGTTCGAGAAGCCCGTCCACCGCTGGATTTCGCGCCAGGGTGAGAGCCTGGACTACTGGGACGGCGAGCCCGAAGCAGAGTAGCTCGCTTGCGGAAGGCGCGACTTCGGCGAACAATGCCGGGCGATGGGTAGCTTGGCTTGGTGGGTCGGGCTGTGCGTCGTCGCGTGCGGCGCGACGGCCTGCGGCGGAAACGAATTCTCGAGCGACGGTGAGACCGGCGGGAGCGACGCGGGCTCGGATGCCGCCGTCGGCGGCGGCGGGGGCAGCGGCGGGGGCGGCGGCTCGGGCGGTTCGACCGACGCGGGCCCAGACGCGCCCGTGAACCAGTGCACCAGCGAGCTCTTCGGCAAGACCTGCAACGACCCGTTGGTGACCACCGGCGACTCTGCCTGTGATACCTGCGGGCGGCAGAGTTGCTGCACCCAGACCGACGCTTGCCTGGCGAACGCGACCTGCGCGCAGCAACTCAAGTGCTACCTGGAGAGCTGCCTGGGCCAGAGCGCGACGAACTGCGTGCCCGTGGCATGCCCTGCGTGTCTGGGCGCCAGCTTGATCTTCGTGAACATGTCGTCGTGCCTACAGACCCACTGCTCGAAGGTCTGCCCCATGCTCATTCAATGAGTCACGCGCGGCTCTGCCACGGCCGCTGGAACAGCACCGCGAACACCAGGATGCCGCCGGTCAGCATCAAGCGCGCCTCGGTGCTGAAGGCGTTCAGGCTCAAGATCTTCTGCAGCATTCCCAAGGTCAGGGCCCCCACCAGCGTCAGCCCCACGCCCCCTCGCCCACCCGACAGCGACGTGCCGCCCAGCACCACCATGGCGATGGCGTCGAGCTCGTAGCCGGCTCCCGTCTCGGGGTCGCCGTGGGTCTCTTGTGCCGCCTGGCAGATCCCCGCGATTGCGGCGAACGCGCCCGAGAGCGCGTAAGAGAGGAGCACGGTGCGCCCCACCGGGACGCCCGAGAGGCGAGCCGCCTCGTAGCTGCCGCCGACTGCGTACAAGTAGCGCCCCGCCGTGAGTCGCGCGAGCACCACCCAGGTGACCAGCGCGCAGCCGGCGAAGATCAGCGTGACCACCGAGACGTGGTCACCCAGGACCTTGCTGTCGATGGCGCGGAACAGCGCCGGCAGATCCACGGTGGACGACGAGCCGTCGGGAAGGGTGACGTAATTGGTGACCTTCTTCCCGCCCGAGAGCAGCTTGGCCAGGCCCCGCGCGAACACCATCATCGCCAGGGTCACGATGAACGGCTGCACCCGGAAGCGGGCGATCAGCGCTCCGGAGGCCAGCCCCAGCGCAGTGCCGGCCATGAGCACCAGCGCAGTCGCAGAAAGGCCGCCCCAGCCCAGCGGCATGGTCATGAGCGAGACCAGCACGGCGGCTACGGCCATCACGCTGCCCACCGACAGGTCGATGCCGCCGGTCACGATCACCAGCGTCATGCCGCAGGCAAGGATGCCGAGCACGCTGATCTCGCGCAGCAGGGCGCGATGGGTGCTCCACTCGAAGAACGCCCCGTTCTGGTGGAAGAGGCAGCCGATCAGGATCACCACTGCCAGAGGCACGAGCGCGCGCCCCGAGCTGGTGCGGAGCCAGGCCAGGGCCTTCACGCGGCCTCTGCCCCCATGGCCAGGGCCAGCAGGTGTGCCCGGTCGAATTCTTCGCGCCCGAGCACGGCGCGCTGCTCTCCCCGGAACAGCACCAGGATGCGATCGCACAGGGTGAGCAGCTCGTCGAAGTCCGATGATGCCAAGAGCACGCTGGTGCCTCGCGCAGTGGCCTCTCGCACCAAGCGGTGCACGTCGGCCGTGGCCGCGACGTCGATGCCGCGGGTCGGATCGTCGAGCAAGAGCAGCTTCGGCTCGGCGAGCAGGCAGCGGGCCAGCGCGACCTTCTGCTGATTACCGCCGGACAGCGCTCCGGCGGGCGCGGCCAGCGATGGCGCGACCAGTGCCATGGGCTCGGTGGCGCTGGCGGTCAGCGCACGCTCGCGGCCGAGGGCGAGCACGCCGGACGGAAAGAGCCGACCCAGGCTCGAGAGCGTGACGTTCTCGGTGATCGGGCGAGCGGGGAACACGCTCTCGGAGCGGTCCCGCGCCAGGAAGCAAACGCCGCGCGCCAGGGCAGCGCGGGGCGACGCCGCCGAGAAGGGGTGCCCTGCCAGCGTGACGTCACCGCGGTGGGGGGCGGCGCCGCACAGCGCTCGAAGCAGATCGCTCGCGCCCGAGTCTTGCAGACCCGCGACGCCCAGGATCTCCCCCTCGCCCAGCTCGAAGGAGAGGTCGGCGAGCCCTGGGCGAACGCCCAGCTTGGAGACGGCCAGGGTGACGCGGGCGCGCTCTCGAGGCCTGGGCACGTCTGCCTCGTCGAGGGCCCGGCCCGCCATCTTCTCTACCAACGACCCCTCGTCCAGCTCGGACGCGGGCCCCGAGAAGACGACCTGCCCGTCGCGCAGCACGGTGATGCGATCGGCGACCCGGAAGATCTCGTCCAGCCGGTGCGAGATGAACACCACGCCCTTGCCCTGGGAGCGAAGCTCGGCGATCCGATCGAACAGGCGCTCGGCTTCGGGCTCTGCGAGGGAGCTGGTGGGCTCGTCGAGAACGAGCACGCGGGCGGCGTGCCCCAGGGCGCGCGCAATCTCGACCAGCTGCCGCTCCGAGAGCCCCAGTGTCTCCACGCGGCGCATCGGATCGATGCTCAGGCCGACTCGCTGCAAGAGAGCCTGGCACTCGCCGATACGGGCGCTGCCCCGCCACGCGCTGATCAACCGTCGCCGTTCGCCGAGCAGCAGGTTGTCGAGCACCGACAACGCTGGCAATAGCGAGAGCTCTTGGTGGAGAGTCGCCACGCCGGCGCGGACCGCCGCCTGCGGCTCGTGGAAGCGGACAGTTCCGCCACCGATCCGAAGCTCGCCTCGATAGTCGGTGATGGCCCCCGACAGGATCTTGATCAGCGTGCTCTTGCCCGCGCCGTTCCCACCGGCCACCACGTGGACCTCACCGGCCCGCACGCCGAACGAGACGTCCGAGAGCGCCCGGGTCGGGCCAAAAGCCTTGCTGACGTGCGCGAGCTCGAGCAGCACCCCGCCAGAGTAGCCAACTCGGCCCGAAGTCGTGGCATGATTGGGCGATGCGGATCCAAGGTCTTGGGCTGGTTCTGGCGCTGTTCTGCTTCAACGCCTGTGGTGACGACGGCGACGACGGGGGCGGAACGGGCGGCGCAGGCACCGGCGGCGCGAGCACGGGCGGAACCGGGGGCGGCGCCACCGGTGGCAGCGCGGGCACGGGCGGCGGCGCGGGTAGCGGCGGTTCGAGCGGCAGCGGCGGTTCGGGCGGCAGCACCGGCGGCTCGGGCGGCATGGCGGGCACAGACGCAGGCACGGACGGAAGCGCGGGCACGGGCGGTGGCGGCACCGACGGCGGCGGCACCGGCGGTGGCAGCACCGACGGCGGAAAGCCCGACGGTGGGAAGACCGACGGCGGCCCGTCGAAGTGCACCTACGACGCCGACTGCAAGTTGTTCTCGTCCTACTGTTCGACGGCACCCTGCCAGTGCATCGTGCTGCAACCGGGCGAGGCGGATCCGAAGTGCACCGGCACCACCGTGAGCTGCCTCAAAGATCCATGTGCCGGCAAGGGCGTCGTGTGCCAGGGCGGTACCTGCAAGCTGAAGTGAGAGCCGCCGCGGTCGCGCTCGCAGTGTGCGCCGCGGCGTGCGGCTCGCGGTCACGCTTGCTCGATCTGGGCACGAACGCGGGTGGCACTGCCGGCACCGGCGGCATTGCAGGTCAGGGCGGCGGTGGCTTCGGCGGAAGCACGGGCGGCTTCGGAGGTGTCGCGGGGAGCGACGGCGGCTTCGGTGGCGTGGCCGGCGGCGTGCAGTGCGCGGGCCTGTTTCAAGTCGGCGACGGCATCCAGGTGCAGAAGCCGGCGAAGGACCAAGACTCGGCCCCGCAGCTGGTCTCCTCCAGTGCCGACGGACAGCAGGTCAGCGTCGCGTTCGTGCGCCAGCCGGTCGAGACGCCGGTGGCGTTCAACGCGATCCAGCACGCCACGCTCTCGCCCTGGGCCGCCTGGCCCCAGGGTAAACAGCTCGCGCCGGTCCACGACAGCTTCTCGAGCCCCCAGCTCTCGGGGAAATTCCGCGCAGGCGCCGGTTTCGGCGACAGCCTGGCGCTGCTCGTGGCGCACCAGGCCGGTCCGAAGGCGTTCACCAGCTTCGCGCCGCAGGTGGCGGCGGGCGCCTCCAGCGGCGGCCCGACCGCGACCCCCGCCGGCTCCACACCCGAGCTGGTGGCGCGAGGCGAGGGCGGCCTTCACCTGGTTGGCACGCGCGACGACACTCAGCTCTACGGTCAGATCTTCCAGGCCACCCAGCTCGTCGCGACCAGCACGCTCGGCTGCGCCGGGTTCGCCCCCATCGGCGACGCGGTTGTTTTCGCCGGTGGCTGGCTGGTTGCGGTCGCGGTCGGCTCGAACGCCCCACCCCTGGGCTGCGGGGACTCGGATCCGGGGCCGCCCATCCGGATCGACTTCTTGCAAGTCGGGCCCGACGGCTCGGTGAAGCCGGTCGAAGACCTCGTGGTCGGCGCGCCGGTGATGCACATCGCCATGGCGCCGCATCCCGAGGGCGCGTACGTGGTGTATCGCGTCGCCAGCGGTGGAGAGGTTGCGCCGATCCGCTGGCTGCGCCTCATCGCGTCCACCGGGGACTTCGTCGGTCCCCAGGATGTTTCAGGGCCGGGCGACTTCCCCTTGGAGTTCGACGCGACCGCGCTGGGCGATCGCCTGCTGGTGGCCTGGGGTAACGACCCTGCGGGTAACCCGCCGGACCTGACGCTGTCGCTGTTCCACCCGTTCGGTGCGAGCCTCGGCACGCTCGCGTTCGAACCCGGCTTCTTCGGCCCGCTCTCGGTGATCGGTGCGCCTTCGGGGAATTCGGCGGTGGTCGCCTGGCAGGCCAACTCGGGGTCGGGCACGAGCAGCGTGACGCTGGCCCGGTTCGACTGCTTTGGGCGATGACACCCACGCCCCGCGCGCTCGCCGTCCACGCGGCGGCCCCGCGCGCTGCCGCTCGGCCCGTGAGCGCCCACGCTCGAAGCGGATGAGTCAAGCAGACTTCGTCCGCGGGAGATGCGGCGACGGGGCTCTGGCCAGCGCGTCCAGGAACGCTGCGTCGAGCCCCGCGCGCGCCCGTGCCTCGCGGTTGAGCGTCCGCCCGTGCAACACCGACGGCGTCACCGGCTCGGGCAGCGCTGCTCCCCACGCCGCGTAGGTGAGGGGGGCTCCCGTGAACTGCTCGAACCAGTGCTTGGCGAACGCCACGTGTCCGATCTCGTCCTCTTCGATCCGCTCGAGCACGCGGGCCCCCAGCTCGTCGCCGGCTTTGCGAAATTGGCGCGCGAGCGGCAGGCAGTGATCCAGGTTCGCCCCCTCGAGCCCCAACCCTTGCAGCGCCACGAACGCTTGCGGCGTCGTGCACCCCAACATGCGCTCCCAGAAGTAGTCTCGCAGCGGGTGCGCGCCGAACGCGAGGCCCTGCTCTCGGAGGTAGCCGAGATAAAGGTGCAGGTGGGCGATCTCCTCGGCCACCAGAGCGAGCAGCCCTTGGCGGAAGGCCCGCGGCGCGTCGGCAAACGCCAAGAGCGCCCAGGCGAACAGCTCGGCGGCCTGCAGCTCGTGATGCGCGAAGCGATGGAACAGCGCGCCTCGCGCCGATGCCGTGCTCAGGTCTCGACACAGGCGCGTCGACTCGCCAGCCGCCACCATGCAGAGCTCGGGCGGGCGGCCCGGTCGCGTCAGCCTGAGCGGCTCGGGCCCCACCTCCCACGCGCGCTCGTCTGCCGAGTCGGGGGCCGGACGAGGGGACAACTTGGCTGCCAGCTCGGTGCTGGTGATGTACTCGAAGCACCAGCGTTCGATGGTGCCTTCGGTGGGGACGCGAGGGGTCGGGATCACGGGGGCATGCTAGCGCAATCGACGAGGCGCGGGCGTCATCTGCTTGGTCTAGACCGAACCGTGCGCCCCCACCAGGCTTGCGTGTCCGCGGGCTGGACGACCTCGGCCGTCAGCGTCAGCGTCGCCTCGTCGGGCGCGACGAGCTCCAGATCAATCGCCGAGAACTGCGCGAGCGCAGGCGCCTCGGCGCACACGAGCAACCCGCCGCGAACGAGCCGCACGGTGACTGCCAACCGCCGCGCTCACTGGCACGCAACGCTCGGCACGAACGAGCAGCTCGGAATGCTGCATACTTCCTTCAGCGCAGCGCTCGCGTCCGCGTTGGGCGAGCATCCGGGGCTGGTTCCACAGTAGCCCGACAACATGCACGCCAGATCGCACCAGCAAGTCGGCGACTTCGCGCATTTGACGACGGCGGCAGCGCCGGACCCCGCGAGCGCGTCGACGCAGCTCTTGGTGCAGGTGTCTTGAGAGGTACAAGTCACGGAGCCGCCCGCGCCGCCCGCGCCGCCCGTTCCACCCGCGCCGCCCGTTCCACCCGCGCCGCCCGTTCCACCCGCGCCGCCCGCTCCACCCGCCCCACCCGCGCCGCCGCCCCCAGTCGCCTGGCCACCGGAGCCGGCGGCACCGCCAGTCGCCGCACCCGCAGACCCGCCGGTGGACGCGCCGCCAGAGCCAGCACCCCCGGTGGACGAGCCAGCGACGTTCGTAGACGACGACGAACAGCCAGCCACGAGCGTTACGATCGCGAACAGGTACCTGGGCATCGCCTTTGCATACCATGCCCGTCCGGACGGGGGGAACAGGCCGTCGTCGCTTCGGGATCGAGCGGCATGCGCTTGCGCTGGCCGAGCGGCCGCCTCACGTTGCGCCTCCCAGGGGCTCACCCTTTTCGCAGCTGGTCGACGTGCTTCGAGAACGCATTGGGTTCGAGCCGCACCCGCTCGGCCAACCAGCGCACGGCCTCGGCCGGGGTGTCGAACATCTTCATGTTGCGCTGGCCGAGCAGGAACATCCGGATGACGGCGCGCATCACCGTCACTTGCGGACCGGTCCCGTGGGCGCAGAAGGCAACCCACACGTGCTTGCGGGTGCGGGCAGCAGCGATGAGCTGGCGCTGTCGGTCGAGGAGCTCGTTGCGACTGAGCCCGGCGTCGGCCGGGACGATGGCCAGCGCGCCGCCGGGCCGGTCTTGGTTGGCGCTGGAAGCCGCCAGCCGCACCGCCAGCTCGGCGGCCTCCAACGCCGCCAGAGTCAGCGCTTGCGTGCGCGCGAACACCACCACGCGCTTGTCGATCAACGCCACGACGTTGCCGGCTTGCTGATGGAGGACGTCGATGCTCGGCCCCTCGGTGGTCGGATCTGGCGTCATTGCGGTCGCTTCCAGCCATGGTGTACCTCAACGCGGGCTTCGGGCACAGCGCGGTGGCACTGAGCCGTCGAGCAGCACGCTCGGCCCGGTTCGACTCCGTCGGGCGATGATGCCCACCCCCAGCGCGCTCGCCGCCCAAGCGGCGGCCTCGCGCGCTGCCCCTCCCAAGCGTCCGCGCTCGCTGCCGCTCGCGGCGGCCGCGGGAGGGGTGCGTGCCGGGGTCGGGTGGCGGTGGCCGAGACCGAAACGGTGACGGAGCCCGCGGCGGTGACTGCCACGCCGCTGCACGGATCGGGCACACGCTGCGTGTCGCACCTGCGCGCATCGAATTGCCGTGGGAAGGCCAACCCGCCTTGTCGGCAGTGGTTCACATCGGGCAAGCTCCATCCGAGGGGGCTACACGAAGCGGGTGCGGTTCATCACCAGCGCGGGCAGCGGGCGCGACGAGCTGAAGGGCTACCAGACCACTTCGGCGGCCCTCACCGCCGGCCTCCGCTGGTGCAACTGCCGCTACGAAGATGATCCGGACCCGAGCAAGTGGAACGTGCCGCTCGAGAAGTGCCTAAAGGACAAGTGCACCGTGCGGGGTCTCGGTGGTGGTCCGACAGACGCCGATGGCCTTGGCGTAGTCGGTTGCAGTGCTCGGGCGGCGTCGTCGGGTCATCGGACGGCCGCCGCGGCGTCCACGTCTGATCGGGCACTCGCGGCTCAGCTGCCCGACCGTGCCCCTCTTTCACCAGCTGGGTGGTCGCATCGACCGCGTCGTGAACCAGCTGCTTGAGCCCCGCAGTCGCCGCGTGCCGGCAGTATGGCACGGGCGGCTGCGAGGTCGCCGCGCCGCGGCGTTGATCACGATCAACGCGCACACTCCCACACATCGCTGCCTGCTTGACCGCCGTTGCGAATCCCCCGTAGCTTGCAGGAGCACACGGGGAGGTCGGCTCATGCGCATGCAGCACGCAGCACGCAGCACGCAGCACGCAGCACGCAGCACTGCGTGCTGGCAGCGACCGTTCGCGGTCGCGCTGACGCTGCTGGCGGCTGCCGCGATCGCCTGCGGGGGAGAGCAAGACGCCTCGGAGCGGGGCGGGACATCATCTCCTGTCCTTTTTGGCGCGGACAGCCGCAAGAACGTGGTGGCGTTCGCTGGCGCCAAGCAGGTGCTCCAGTGGACGGACTCCGTCGCAGTGTTGGGGCGCACGCCGGGACTCACTGACGCCGTGTGCGCGAAGTCGGCGACGTCCAACCTCTGCTACTTCAATTCACTGCCTCGCACGAAGGGTCCGCTGCCAGGCTTGTCTGGTGGCGGCCTCTGCTCCGACCAAGCCTTCGCGCAAGAGCGTTGGGTCGGGGACTGTACGGCATTTCGCGTTGGCGACAGGCTCTTCGCGACCGCGGGGCATTGTCTCGGGACGGACAACAACGCGTTCGGGCCCGGAAGTGCACATGATAGACGCGCCCGTCCCCCTTGCCCGAGCGCTCAGCTCGGAGCTTCAGCTTGCCTTGGGTAATCACCGCGTCGGGGTTCATGCTGCCCTGGCGTCCGATCCGACGGGCGCGACGTGTACTGGTGCGCTGGAGGTCTGCGTGCCACACAACGGAATGGCTTGCGGCGACGGTGGTCCCCTGTACGTCTCGACCGCACCGCCGGCGGCCGCGGTCTGTGTCCCCATAGGAGATGACGTGGACGACTGCGAGCGTTGCGCCAGGGTGCAGTGTTGCGCAGAGCTGACCGCGTGCATGGGCGACCCGGAATGCACGTCCGGCGGCCCGGACGGCAGAGGCGAAGCGGCCTGTATGCGCGACTGCCTGGTCGCGGCCGCCGGCGCGGAACAGCCGCTCGCCTCTGCGAGCGCATCCTGCGCGTCGCTCTGCGCGACCAAACCCAAGCTGGCGCCAAAGACGCTCGCGCCCGTCTCGTGCCTCGGCGGCGCTCCGGGGTCGCCTGCAGGGGGCCAATGCTCCGCCGCGTGCTATGGCGGAGCGGGATGATGAAGACACCGAGGTGTGCTCGGGTCGCGCTCCTTCTGGCTGCCGGGTGCTCCGGGCCACATCCCCGCCCAGGGAAGATCGAGCCGCCGCTCGTTGCCAAGACCGACGCGGGGGTTCCGGCGAAAGCCGTCGGCGAGCCTGCCAGCATCGAGCCGGAGGACCAGTGGATTGCCTATGGGTTTCGGCTGGTCCGTGAAAAGGAGCCCCTGGACCAAGAGTGGGCGCCGCGGACCGAGCACATTCTGAAACAGCGCTTCGAGAACACGCCCGACCGCCGGCTGGTCGCCGTCGAGTGTCGGCGCATGACCTGCCTCATCGCCTTCATCATTCGGCCTCCTGAAAAGTCGCAGGGAGCTCATGCGGACTGGGCTGGCGTCCAATTTGGGAGCATCCGGGAGCGCTCGGACGGGTGGCTCGATGTCTACTTGGTAAACAAGCGCCATCCGATGGACCGACCGGACGTCGCAGAGCGCGTGCTTTCCCACGCCGCGCCAAATTCCTCCGAAGCCTGCCGCAGCGGGCGACGAGGGTACGATGTCACCTCAGAACATCGCCAGTGCTTCGTGATTGGCTCTCCGTTCGGCTCGGGTCTCCTGTGCTTCCGCTCCGAAGGCGCCGCGTGCAGGTGCCAATGCTCTTTGCTGGGGCTCGCGCCCTCAGCCTGCCAAACGAACGAAGCGTATCAGGTCCGGTGCAGCGGCTTGCCCCAAGACCCGGACTGGAAGGTGGAGCACTTTCCTCCTCTTCGCTCGCCCTGAGCTGGGACGGTGCTTGAGCACCATGGCCCGCCAAACACGAACGCCGCAGGTCCCCGAAGGAACCCGCGGCGTCCGTGTGCCTCGGCTCGGGCCGATCAGCCGGTGCCCGGCAGCGTGGCGTTCGACAGCCACTTGAAGCCGTCGAGCAGCACGGCCGAGTCGAAGGCGGTGTCACCCACGTCCCAGACCACCACGCGCAGCTCCACGATCTGACCCGGGACGACGTTGCCCGCCGTCGTCAGCCAGAAGGTGCCGCCACCCACGGTGCACGACCCCGACTTCTCGAAGCCGGTGCCCAGCAGGCCGCCGATGCCCGCCGCGCAGGACGCGGTGTTCACGCTGGTGTCCCAGCAGCCCGGGTTGGCCGTCTGGCTCTCACACACAGCGAACAAGCTGGTGCCCGCCGCGATGTTGATGCCGATCGGCCACTTCTTTCCGGCCGAGTCCAGGTACGTCATCAGGTTCTTGTCGACCGGGTTCGGGATGGGCGAGGGCGCGCCGCTCGGCGTGTCCACCAGCGCGACCAGCTGGTCGTTGAAGTTCGAGCACACGTACTCGGGATACTCCGCGCTCAGGAAATACGAGTTGAACGAGAACGCGCGAGCGTTGGTCGGAGCGCGCAGGCGCAGCCGCAGCATGACCGAGTCGCGGGCCAGGTTCGGGCCACCCGAGGTGCCCGAGCCGCAGTTCGGCGCCACCGGCAAGGCATTGGCAGCCTTGAGCGGCGGGTTCGCGGTGGTGAACCAGTCCTTGATGCAGCGTGCGTCGGTGCAGGCGGCGACGTCCACCGAGCTCGACGGTGCGTGGGTCGTGCTGACGTTGCTGCTGCCCGGGGCGCCGCCGTTCGGACCCGGAAGGGTCTGGGTGGCGTCGGACGCGATGCCGCTGGAGAACACCGCCATCGAGCTGCCCTCGATCGGCACGTTGCTCGTGCCGAACTTCGGGCGGATCGAGCGCGCGCGTGCGTCGCCAAGCGCCGAGCCGTCGGCGCGGAGCAATTCTGCGCTGATCAGGCCCCAGGTCTTGTCCTTCTTCAGGGCCGGCGTCTCGGTGGTGGTGCGACACACGCCAATGGCCTTGGCGTAGTCGGTGGCCGTGGCCGAGTTCGAGGCCAGCGTCTGGTCGCAGGGCAGCGCGTCATCCTGGTCGAATAGGTCGACCTTGGCGTTGCAGTTGTCGTCGATTCCGTTACCCACGACCTCGACCGCGCCCGGGTTCACGTACTGCGGCTCACTGCCACAGGTGCCGGGCTTGTCGCAGCAGTCGCCTTCCGACGCGAGCCAGCCGTCGCCGTCGCAGTCGGTCGTGGCGCTGTTGCACTGCTGGCAGGTGCCAGTGACGCACTTGGCGCCGGGGGCGCAGGCGTTGCCGCAAGTGCCGCAGTTGGCCAGATCGGTCTGGGTGTCGACGCACGAGTTGCCGCACTTGGTGAGGCTGCCGCCGCACACGCTGGCGCACGCGCCGTTGGTGCAAACCTGACCGGTGGTGCAGGCGTTGCCGCAAGCGCCGCAGTTGGCGCCGTCGGTCTTGGTGTCGACGCAGGTGGTGCCGCACTTGGTGGTACCGCCCGAGCACTGCAAGCTGCAGGCGCCTGCCGAGCAGACCTGACCGCTGGGGCAGGCGTTGCCGCAGCCGCCGCAGTTGCCAGGGTCGGTGTTGGTGTCGACGCAGGTGGTGCCGCACTTGGTGGCGCCGCCCGAGCACTGCAAGCTGCAGGTGCCGGTCGAGCAGACCTGACCGCCGGTGCAGGCGGTGCCGCAGGCCCCGCAATTCGCGCTGTCGGTGTTGGTGTCGACGCACACCGTGCCGCACTTGGTGGTGCCGCCGGTGCAGGTCAGGCCACACGCGCCGGTGGAGCAGACCTGGCCGCCCGAGCACGCGGTGCCGCAGGCGCCGCAGTTGGCGGGGTCGATCTGGGTGTCGACGCACTTGTTGCCGCACAGCACCGTGCCGCCCAGGCACTGGCTGGCGCACTGCCCCGACGAACAGACCTCGCCGGTCTTGCAGGCGGTGCCGCAGGCGCCGCAGTTGGCGGGGTCGATCTGGGTGTCGACGCACTTGTTGCTGCACTCGGTGGTGCCACCCAGGCACGACGACGCGCACTTGCCGGCCGAGCAGACCTCGCCGGACTTGCAGGCGGTGCCGCAGGCGCCGCAGTTGGCGGGGTCGATCTGGGTGTCGACGCACTTGTTGCTGCACTCGGTGGTGCCACCCAGGCACGACGACGCGCACTTGCCGGCCGAGCACAGCTCGCCCGTCTTGCAGGCCGCGTCGCACGCCCCGCAGTTGGCCGGATCCAGGGTGGTGTCGACGCACTTGCCGTTGCACAGCGTCGCTCCAGGACACTGGCCGCCGCCGCCGCCCGTGGCGCCGCTGCCGCCGGTGGCGCCGCTGCCACCCGTGGCGCCGCTGCCGCCCATGCCGCCGGTTGCCGCGGAGCCGCCGACACCGCTGTCGCCGCCCGGACTTCCCGTCGATGATCCGCTGTCACTGCCACAACCCGCGAGGGGGGCGGCCGCGATGGCGGCGAGCGCTGCGGCGGTGATGATCGCCGAACGCAGTTTCAATCGAGGTTTGATGTTCATGTCTGCTCCCATTCCAAGAAGTGCCCGCTGCGACCCTCCCGCGGCGGGGGCATCGTGAAGCTCACCAGCGAGCGGACACACGACGCCGGGGGCTCATACCGACGCCAGAGCCCGCATCTTCCCCCCCGCCGGGCCGGCTTGCTTAGAGCCCCCCGGCCCCAGCGCAAGCCCGGGTTTCCCCCGCGAATCTGGAGTATCGGTCGCCTCGCGGACTCGTGCTAGAAACGCCGGCTCGACGCCACGTCTCGTGGCATCAGGCTTTCTACGGAGAACGTCGTGAACCACTGGGCCGCAGCGCTGGCCTTTCTCGGTCTCTCCGCCGTCGTCGGCGTCAGCATGCTGGTGATCGCGCGGCTGCTTTCGGTGCGCGCTCGGCACGACTCGCCGCTGAAGCACCAGACCTACGAGTGCGGCGAAGAGCCCGAGGGGCCGGCGTGGCTCAAGTTCCATCCGCGTTACTACGTGGTCGCGCTGGTCTTCGTGCTGTTCGACGTCGAAGCCGCGTTCCTGTTTCCCTGGGCGGTGAGCGTCGGCAAGCTCGGCCTGGTTGCCGTGATCGACATGGTGGTCTTCGTCGCCATCTTGATGCTCGGCTGGTGGTACGCCATCAAGAAGGGTGCCTTGAAGTGGCAGTGATGGAAGACGACCGCGCGTTCACCCACCCGCTCTACGACTTCATGGCCCGCATGCCGGGCCTGGACGTGGCCACCACCAGCGTCGACAAGCTGCTCACCTGGGGCGCGTCGAACGCGCTCTGGATCTTCCCCATGGCCACCAGCTGCTGCGGCATCGAGTTCATGGCCGCCGCCGCCAGCCGCGTCGACCTCGACCGCATGGGCACCATCGTGCGCGGTACGCCGCGGCAGAGCGACGTGATGGTCGTCGCCGGCACCATCACGGTGAAGATGGCGCCGCGCGTGAAGAAGCTCTGGGATCAGATGCCCGAGCCCAAGTGGTGTCTGGCCATGGGCTCGTGCGCCATCAGCGGCGACTTCTACCGGGACATCTACTCGGTGGTGCCGGGCATCGACACCTTTTTGCCGGTCGATGTCTACGTTCCGGGTTGCCCGCCCAACCCCGAAGAGCTGATGCACGGCCTCTTGCGGCTGCAAGAGAAGATCCGGGCGTTTCGCGCCGGAAAGCCCCGCGGCGCCGCCGAGCGCCCGCCGACCCCCGAGCACATGCGCCGGCCCAGCCTGCCGCGGCTGGACGACCCCACTCGGCCCGACGAGCTCAGCCTGCTCCAGACCCAGAGCGCCGGCAGCCTGGGGCATGGCACCGAGATGAACCTGATCGAGCTGCGTCGCTCGAAGGCGGGTGAGGCGCTGGCCGCGAAGCTGGCGGCCCTGCGGGCCCCGGCCGCGCCGGCCGAGCCGGCCGAGAAGAAGGAGTAGCGCGTGAAAGGTGCCCCGAAGAACGAAGAGCTCGAGCAGCTCCTCGCCGCCGAGTTCGGCGTCACCGAGTTTCCGTCCGACGCACCGCCGCTGGTCGATCGCGCGCGGCACCTCGAGCTGGCCGCGCGGCTGAAGGCCCTGGGCTATCGCCTCTACGTGACCGTGGTCGCGACCCACTATTTGCCCCAAGCCGCCAGCAAAGCCGGCCCCGAGCAGCCGGAGCACTTCGAGGTCGCCACCGCGTTGCGCAAGCCGACCCAGGGCGGCACGCTCGCTGCCTGGCGCTGCAAGCTGGCCGTGGGCGAGGGCATTCCGTCGCTGGTGGGCCTGTTCGCCGGTGCCGACTGGCAAGAGCGCGAGCAGTTCGATCTGGTCGGCGTGCGCTTCGACGACCACCCCGATCTGCGTCGCCTGATGATGCCCGACGACTGGGAGGGGCACCCGCTGCGCAAGGACTACGCCATCGACACGGCGTGCACTCCGTGGAGGTGATGACCGTGGAGCTGAGCGTCGACCCCCCGCCGGAGAAACCGGCGAAGAAGCCCGCGGCCAAGGCCGGCCCCGCCTGGCTCATCCCCGGTGCCGTGGCGCCCATCGAGCGCGCGGATCCTTACCTGGACATCGAGGACTATGATCCCGAAGCGGATCTGATGGTGCTGAACCTGGGGCCCCAGCACCCCAGCACCCACGGCGTCTTCCGCGTGAAGCTGTATCTGGACGGCGAGATCATCGTGAAGGCCGTGCCCTTCGCCGGCTACCTGCACCGGGGCGTCGAGAAGCTGTGCGAGAAGCTGGCGTTCACCCAGATCACGCCCATCGTCGACAAGAACGACTACGTCTCGCCGATGATGAACGAGCAGGCCATCAACCTGGCGTTCGAGGCGCTGCTCGGCGCCGAGGTGCCGCGGCGCGCGCGCTATCTCCGCACGCTGGTGGCCGAGCTGCAGCGCATTGGCAGCCACCTGCTCTGGCTCGGCACCTTCGCGCTCGATCTGGGGGGCGCCCTGGGCGGCGGCTCGACGGTGTTCTTGCACTGCTTCCGCGAGCGCGAGCTGATCCTCGACCTGTTCGAGGCGCTGACCGGCTGCCGCTTCCACTACAACACGCACACCGTGGGCGGGAACCGCCACGACATTCCCGAAGGCTGGGCGTCGCTGGTCAAGCAGGCCCTCGCCGTGATCGAGTCACGCCTGCCCGAGTACGAAGAGCTGATGACCGACAACAGCATCTTCGTGAAGCGAACGCGCGGCGTGGGTGTGGTCGACGGCGAGCTGTGCCTCGAGCTGGGCATCACCGGCCCCATGGCGCGCGCCGCTGGCGTCGACTACGACATGCGGCGCGACGCGCCGTACCACGCTTACGACGAGGTCGAGGTGCGCGTGCAGACCGAGACGGCCGGGGACTGCCAGGCCCGCACCCTGGTTCGCATCCGCGAGATCAGCGAGAGCATCCGGATCGTTCGCGCGCTGATCGACGGCGTGCCCGAGGGCCCGATCTGCGGGCACAAGCCCATCAAGATCGTGCTGCAAGAGCGCAGCGCCGGCGGTCAGGCCTATGCCGCCCTCGAGAGCCCGCGGGGCGAGCTCGGCACCTGGGTGATCGGCGGCGGCGTGAACAAGGGCACCAGCCCCTATCGCCTGAAGATCCGCCCGCCCAGCCTGCACGCGGCGGCCTGCTTGCCGTACGTGCTGCCGGGGCACAGCGTCAGCGACGCGATCGTGATCCTGGGCAGCGTGGATCCGATCATGGGCGAAGTCGATCGCTGAGGCAGGGCGCTGGCGGGGTCAGCCGTCGCATGCCTTGGAGAGCGCTGGCTCGCACCACCCGCCGGCACACACCGCGCGCATCTGACACCCGGGCGGCACCGGGCGGCCCCCGGATCAGCGCCGGTACCTCGGGTGCGGGCTTCCCCGCAACGCCGCGGTCGAGTCGCGGCGGAGCGTGACCCGGTAGCCTTTCCCCTCGGCCCCCTCCAGAACCCAGGCGAGGGCCGGCCCGAGGGCGTGGCGGATGGCGTGGATCTGCACCCGGAGGACGGCCGAGCTGGGAGCGTGCTTCCCCGGGAAGACCTCCGCGATGATCCTGGCCGAGTCGGTCCAGATCTCGCGCCGCGCGAGCAGGTAACAGAAGACGTCGAACTCCCGGCCTGTCAGGCGAACGGACGTTCCGTCGATCGTGAGTTGCCGGCGGTCACGGCGAAGCGAAACGTCGACCTGAGGGGGCCCGACGTTCCCGATCATGCGTGCCGCGAGCGCCTCGATCTGCGCGGCGAAAACCCGCGCTCTCAGCGGCAACGTGAGCCACGCGTGGAAACCCACGGAGTAGCCTCGGACCGCCAGATCCTCGTCCATCCGATCGCACACCGCGACGAGCGGGCCTGGGAACCCTGCCGCGGCAATTCGCTCGCCACGACCGCAGAGGGAAACGCCCTCCTCCCGCTGCGCGACCACCACGACATGCGCGTCCTCCAGCATGCCGTCCGTGTACGGCCGCACGACCACGGGGAACGCGCGCGTCACGCTCGGATCCCCCAGCGCGGAGAGCACGGCCTGCTCGACACCCTCAGAGTCGGGTTCGCATTCGACCAGCACGAGCCGGCACGTCCGATCCACCCACGGGCGACCCTGCCCGTTGCCAGAAGCCATGCCCGGATGCTGCCGCCGGGAGCGACGCGAGTCGAGCGGCCGGTCGAGAAAAAAACTAACGCAAAAATAACTCGGCTCGACGTCTGCGGCGTGTATGAGTTGGGAACGCGGTCGCGAGTCGCTCCGGCCGTGGCGAACGAAGAAAGGGCGGAGATGGAGATGCGGACCCGGGTGCGTTTCTTAGCTGGTCGGTGGTGGCGGCGCCCGGGGCTGGGAGCGTCGCTCCTTGGGGCCGTGGCCGCGGGCGGCCCTGCGGCTGCCGGCACGAAGATCACGACCGAAGCCGTCGATCAGTACGTGGCAAACCAGTGCGGCTGGGGTGGGGCACTCAACAACCGCGTAGCAAACAACAACGGTTTTCGGTCCGGGATGATCACCGGAGACGGACGGTGGACCGCTGGCGCAAACTACACGAACTCTTCCGTCTGGGATCGAGACATGTACGATCCGGAGCGTACTGGGAATGCGCTCGACAACGACACAAACAACTTCGATCGGGCCGGTGATGGCATCGCGTTCTTCAGTGGGCATGGTGTCTGTGACGGAGCGACCACGACACTCTGCACGTCCAGCACGCAGTGCAATAGCCCACCACCGGGCGCGACCATGCCTTCATCGTGCAAGCAGGGGCCGCCCGGATCGGGATTCCCCCCGCTCGGACAAGGCTGGTGCCACTACTTCACACCCCGTCGCGCGTTCACCTGCAGCACATCGTCTGCACACAACAACGATGTGAACTACACCGGCGGCCAGGTCAAGCTGGGTGAGAGCGCGACCTCGGGTGGATGGTCCGGCGCTGGCACCAACGGTGGAGTCAACATGGCGATCCTGGATGTCAGTTGCGGAGTGCTTCCCCAGTTCGCGCCGCAGCAGCTCAGCCAGGCATTCGCGGGAGTTCACCTGATCGGGACGATCATGCCCGTCACCGGCGACACGGCGGACGTTCCGAATCGGGGCTCGGCCTTCGCGGCGCGCTGGGCCTCCAACGAGTGGCAGTCCGTGGCTGGATCCTGGATCTACGTGGTGCTTGACCTGGGTGGTGCCAACTGCAGCGGCGGCGGGATCAACGGCTGCGGCTGCAACTGGGTCCAGGCCCAGCACGCGAGCTGGGCAAACTGGTACGTGAACACCGAGAGCTGGGTCGGCGTGAAGCTCGACAGCAACGACGCAACGAGTAGCGGCTGGTGGGCTGGTCGACAAATCTGCAACTACAACCAGGCCCAGTACCCCTACCATTTGCCCTGAACGCAGAGGCTACCAATGAATGCTATCTCTCGCTCGGCGTGTCTGATCGTGGTCGTAACGGGGTGCGGCGGCGGTGCGCCCGATGAGTCACCTTCGCAATCCAATGTCGTCCAGCGCGGCGTGCTTTCTGAAGCGCCCGGCTACCAGCACACGTTCGCCGCGTCCCGGTTCAAGCCTGGCGGGAGCGTTCACGAGAAGCAAGAGCTTGGGTTCGTGAAGACCGCCGGCGAGCAGGGGGTGTTCGCGACATTCGCGCACAATGGGGCTGTTCTCGCCACGCCCAACTCCGACGCGCCGTCCCTGGCAGCACCACCCCCCGCGGGAGGCCCAGAAGGCCACAACACCCGCGTGGTGGGGTACTTCGTTGCGGCCGGCCTCCCCAAGAACCAGATCGACGCAGTAGGTGCGAGCTCCGAGCACTTTCTCAGCGGCGGTCCGGAGGGAGGTCGCGCAGAGCGATTCGTTGCCTGGTACACCGTACTGCGTCGTCAAATTTCGGGCACGCCGGTCCCAGATTCAGTCGCGTGGGCCCGGTTCAGCGCGGACGACGACGTTGTCGCGGAAACGGTCTATTGGCCGCCGATCCCGGCTGCCGTGTTGCAGGAGGCCGAGAGCCTGAAGGCCGCGGCTTCAGCCCCAGCCTGGGTACAGACCGTGGCGGACAAGTTACCCAAGGGCGCGACCGGCCCCGGCAAGGTGGTGATTCGGCACACGTCCTTCGCTCATCGTGGCACTTTCTGGGCGCGCGCAGCGTACGACGTCAACTACAAGAGCGGTGGGTTTGCCACTACCCGCCACTTCGATTCCGCCGGAAACGAATTCAAGACGCCCGAGGAACAGCAAACCTATCCGGACGCGTCCACGAAGTAAGGAGGAAGGCATGCCCCGCACGATCTGGCTCGCTCTGCTTCTCTGCGCTTGCGGCACCGACTCGCCCAGCTCGGACGACACCGACAGCGGGCTGAACGGCAACCCAACGCCCTGCGTTCACACCACCACCGATTCCGTGGCGCGGCGGGACTCTGACACGCTGCCCACTGGCGCGTGCACGCCGGACCCCGGCGAGCTCGAGTGCAAGCTGATCCTGCGGAGCTGCCCGTGTCTGAACGTGCAGTCGCCCCGGCAGTTCTACACCTGCACCTGCACCTCTGGGAGCTGGTCGTGTGCGCTCACGTCGCAAGACCTTGGGGCGTGCCCCGCGCCCGACTCGGGCTCGTGCGATCTGGGCGACGGCGGCTGACGCGGGGGCTGCCGGGCGGTTACCTCACCCGGAAGATCGCGCCGGCCTGGGCCGGCAGGCTCAGCGTGGCGCCGCCGCTGGTCAGCGTGAGCGTGCCCGCGCCCAGCACGCGGCTCGTGCGGGCACCCAGCTCGGGCCGCACCAGCTCGGCGACCTGCGCTTCGTCGCTCATGTTCACGGCCGCGACGTAAGCCATGAAGTCGTCGGCGCGGTACAGCGCGAACACCGTCGGGGTCCCGGTCTCCAGAACCTCCATCGCGCCCGTGCCCCAGATCGCGCGCCCGCGGCGCAGAGCGAAGAGCTCGCGATAGAAGGCGTACATCGACTCGGGGTCACCTTGCTCGGCCTCCAGGTTGTACTGGTCGGCGCCGCCGCCAAAGGCGATCCAGGGTTGGCCGGTCGAGAAGCCGTGGCCGGCGCTGCCGTCCCAGAGCATGGGCGTGCGCGCCGCATCGCGCTGGTCCACCACTTCTTGCTTTCCGGGGCGAAGCGCCAGCTCTTCACCGTAATACACGAACGGTGTGCCCTTGGCGGTGAGCTGGATCAGCGCCGCGCGCTGGTGTTTGGTGTCGTCGCCCTGGGCCACGGTGAACGCGCGCTGCACGTCGTGAGAGCCGATCACCAGCGCGTCTTGAGCACCGGCCGGATAGGTGGCCAGCGATTTTTCGAACGTGTCGACGATGCCATCCGCGTTCTGCGCAGCGAACGGCAGCCCCCAGAAGTAGCCGTAGCCGAAGTGGAAGGCCATGTGGAACATGTCGCTGCCGCTGCCGAGATAGCCGCTGGCGTCGGTCAGCTTCGAGGGCTCGGCCACCATCACGCGACCCGGGTACTCGTCCAGCACCTTGCGCAGCTTCTTGATGTAGTCGCGCGTCTCGGGGACCAGGTCGCACTCGCTGGCCGACTCGAAGAGCAGGCCGATCACGTCGCAGCGAAAGCCGTCCACGCCCTTGTCGAGCCAGAAACGCGCCACGCCGAGCGTGGCATCGACCACCGCCGGGCTTTGGTAGTTGAGATCCGGCTGCTCGGGATAGAAGCGGTGGAAATAGTATTGCCCGCGCGCCGGATCGAGCTGCCAGGCCGAGTCGCCGAAGGTGGGGTTGGCGGTGCCGCAGCCGTTGTTCGGCGCCGAGGGCGTGTCGGACCACACGTACCAGTCGGCCTTGGGGTTGGTCTTGTCTTTGCGCGACTCGGAGAACCACGCGTGGCTGTCGCTGGTGTGGTTGAGCACCAGGTCCATGATCACGCGCATCTTCCGCTGATGGGCGGCGGCCAAGAGCGCCTCGAAGTCGGCCATGCTGCCATAGTCGGGGTTGATGCCCTCGTAGTCCGAGATGTCGTAGCCCGAGTCCTTGAACGGCGTGGGCATGATGGGCATGAGCCAGATCGCATCCACGCCCAGCTCTTTCAGATAGTCCAGGCGTGAGGTCAGGCCTTTCAGATCCCCGATGCCGTCGCCGTCCGAGTCCTGGAACGAGCGCACGTAGACCTCGTAGAACACCGCGTGCCGATACCAGTCGCTGCCCTCGAGCAGCGTGGCCGCCTCTGCCGGCCAGTCCTTCTCCGGAAAGGGCTCGGGCTCGGGCTGGCTGTCGCTGCTGCTGCACCCCGAGAGCGCCAGGCAAGCGGCCAGGGCGAAGGCGACGCGGCTCATTCGACGATCACCCGGTCACCGGCGCCGCGGCCGAAGGTTTCGGGGTCGTACATCTCTTCTGCCTTGGGGGGCGGCACCACGAAGTCGCCGGGCGTGGTGGCGCGCGCGACGTACGTATAGTCGTAGACCCCGGCATAGAGCAGCGACGCGAAGGCCTCGACCCGCTCGTCGCGCAGGTTCTGGTGCTCGTACCAGGTCCGCGACCACCACCAGGGCGTCTTCGACTTCTCGTCGGCCTTGGTGTCGACCGGGATGGACCCGGTGGTGGCCAGCGCTGGGTTCAGGGGCTCGAGCCCCGCTGGCAGCGGATCGACCAGCGCCACGTGATAGCGCCGGCCTTGCGCGGCCATCGCCAGGCGCACCCGCACCAGCGCCCCGGCCTTGATGCGCCAGGTGCCGTCGGCGTCGCGCCGCACGTCGTCGGCCTTCTCGGCGCCCTCGTACAGCCGGCTCACCGAGAAGCCGTGCTCTGCCGGCGGCGGCCGCAGGTCTTGCGGGGCGTACTGCAGGCCCAGGCGATAGTAGAGCCGCCCGTCACCCTCTTTGGCCAGCACCAGGCTGGCCGGCTGGGGCAGCTCGGCCAGCATCGCCAGGGGGATGTCGACGTGCTTGCGATCGGTGCTGCGACCCTGGAAGCGGTGCTCGCTGGCCAGCCGCGGGCCCAGCCACGACCGAGCGGTGAAGCTGGGCGTGACCTTCTCGTAGGTGGTGAAGTAGCGGTGCAACGCCAAGAGCACGAACGCGTTCTCTTGGGTCGAGAGCCAGCGCCCGCGCTTCTTGTGGCCGAGCAGCCCGCCCACCACCTTCGGGATCAGATCGCTGTCGGGGCGGTCTTCGATGAACGCCTCGAGCAAGATGGCGTCGCTCCGGCGGTTCGAGGCCAAGAGCACGTGTTCGTCGCTCTCGTCGAAGCGAGTGACGAAGTGCGCTTTGCCCGCGGTCTCGCTGGTGCGGTTGTCCACGTGGCGCCGGATCTGCTCCACCTCTTTGCTCGACGCGGCGTCCTTGCTCAGCACCGGCAAGAGCCAGCCCAGGGCGTCCAGCGGCAGCTTCTCCACGCCGCCGCCCTCGGCGATCAAGCCGCGCGCCCGGGTTGGGTCCGCGTCTTTCGCCATCCAGCGCACGTTGAGAGCAAACGCCTCGATCACCCGGCGCGCGTCGGGGTGATACCAGTGGGGGAAGTGACTGCGGATGTTGCGCAGGAAGCGTAGCGCCGACTCCCGCATCTCGCGGGGCACGGCGTAGCCGGCCTTCTCTGCCCGGATCAGCGCGTGCGTCACGTGCACGCTCACATAGGGCACCGGCTGGCGATCGCGCCGCCAGTAGTCCCAGCCACCGGTGTAGCTCTGCCGGCCCTTGAGCTTCTCCAGGTCGGCCTTCACCGTCTCGTTCAGCACCTTGGGCGGCGGCAGCCCTTCGGCATCGAAGGCCTCCAGCACGTCGCGCAGCGCCGCGATCGACAGCACGCGCGAGGCAACTTGCTCGTTGCACTCGAACGGGTAGCGCACCAGATAGAGCAAGGCGTCGGTCAGCCCCTGAAGCGCCGTCGACGAGGTCGTGATCTCGACGTTGCCGAACTCCTTGAACACGCCGCTTGGCATCTTGATGGGCTGCGCGATGGCGCCCTGGTCGAGCTGGCCGTAGGTGGCGAAGGCCTCGGTGGTGGCCGGGGTCCAGACCGGGAGCTCGATTTCGGCTGCATCGTCGCCGGCGCTGGAGGCGGCTCCGACCTGCAGGCGCGCGGTGCCCGCGGACATGGCCGCCGCGGGGAAGCGCACCTCGACGCGGTCGTGAGCGGGCACACTCACGCGCAGCGCGTGCGGCTCGGTGATCTTCAGGTTGTCGGCGCGCACGCCCACGTCCACGCTGAGCGGGCTCGCGGTCTGGTTCTGCAGCACCACCGGCAGCGAGAAGCGATCGCCGAAGTTGAGGAAGCGCGGGGCCGAGGGGCGAACCATCAGCGGCAGGCGCGCCGTGACGGCGCCCTCGCCCGAGCCGAAGCGGTTCTCACCCGCGGCCACCACCGCCATGATGCGATAGCGCGTCAGGTTGTCGGGCAGCTTCACGCTGGTGGCGGTGCGGCCCTGGGCGTCGGTGGTCAGCTTGGGCACGAACGCCGCCAGCGAGCCGAAGTCGCTGCGCATCGCGATGGGCGTCGGCTTTCCGTCCTTGTTCTTCTTGTCGGCGCGCTTCTCCTCCAGCTTCATGCCCGGGGGC
>JAKLKA010000070.1 GCA_023150915.1 Polyangiaceae bacterium | reverse complement strand
CCGGCGGCAGTGGCGGCGCTACCGGCGGCAGTGGCGGCGCCACCGGCGGCAGTGGCGGCGCCACCGGCGGCAGTGGCGGCAGCGGCGGTTCGGGCGGAAGCACGGGCACGTGCCCGTCGCCGCAGCCCACCGACAACTCTGCGTGCTCCGCGCCGGGCGCCATGTGCGACTACGCCGGCACCGGCAACACCAGCAGCCAGTGCACGTGCTGGGGCGGAACCTGGCACTGCAACCCCTGCCCGCAGAATCCGCCGACCGGCAACCCGTCGTGCCCGAGCTCCGGGGATTCGTGCAACTACGGCACCGGCAACACCAACGCGTGCGGCTGCAGCGGCGGCGGCTCCCAGAACTGGTCCTGCCTGACTTGCCCCGCCACCAAGCCGACCGACGAGAGCGGCTGTGCGAGCAGTGGGGCGATCTGCGCGTACGCGAATTCGTTCTGTCGCTGTCGGTGGAACAGCGGTCTGAAGTGGGACTGCCCCTCGTGACCGATTCGGCGTCGCGATCGAGCGCCCGCTGAACTAGCATACGCGCCATGGTCGACTCGAAGGCACTGGACAGGTACGTCCGCGCCGCACGCCCCAGGTACGAAGCCGAGCTCCGCCGCTGGGTCGAGCTGCCGACCATCAGCCTCATGGCCGAGAGCCGCCCGTCGATCCAGCGCTGCGCCGAGGCGGCAGCCAGCGCCGTGACCGCGCTGGGCGGCACGGCCGAAGTGCTGAAGACGCGTGGCAATCCGGTGGTGGTCGGGCGCTTCGGCAACGATCGCAAGCACCCAACCGTCACCATCTACAACCATCTGGACGTGCAACCGGCAGAGGGCGCAGCCTGGAAGCGCGAGGCGTTCAAGCTCTCGATCGAAGGCGATCGGTACTATGCGCGGGGTGCCACCGACGACAAGGGGCCGGCGCTGTCGGTGCTGTACGCAGCGGCGTTCGCGCGGCAGGCAGACGTTCCGCTCAACATCCAGTTCGTGTGGGAGCTCGAAGAAGAGATCGGCAGCCCCAACTTCGACGGCTTCATGCAGAAGCACGCCAAGGCCTTGCGCACCGACGTGGTCGTGGTCTCCGACACGGTGTGGCTGGCGCCCGGCAAGCCGGTGGTTTCCACGGGGCTGCGGGGGCTGCAGGGGGCCACGCTGCGGCTCGAAACGGGAACCGAAGACGTGCACTCGGGCCTGACCGGCGGCGCAGCCCGCAACCCGATGGTCGAGCTTTGCAACGTGATCGCCGCGCTGCACGACGGCGGCACCGGCAAGATCCACATCCAGGGGTTCTACGACGACGTGGTCAAGCCCACCCGGGCCGAGCTGGCATCGTTCTCGCGCTGCGGCTTCTCGCTGCCGCGGTTCAAGAAGGTGTATGGCCTGAAGTCGCTGCGGTCGAAGGACCCGCTCGAGGTGATGCAGGCCATCTGGGCGCGCCCCACCCTCGAGGTGCACGGCATCGCCGGCGGCTATCAAGGCCGCGGGATCAAGACCATCGTGCCGCCCTTTGCCGAGGCCAAGGTCAGCCTTCGGCTGGTGCCGAACCAGACCCCCGCCAAGGCGCTCGCGCTGCTGCGGGCCGAGGTGAAGCGGCTCAACCCCGACGTGGTGGTCCACGGCGAGAGCGCGCTCGCTCCGTTCCGGGGCAATTCGTCCGGGCCGCTGGGTGAGGTGGCCGTGCAGGCGCTGCGTTTCGGGTTCGGCAAGTCGCCGGCGTTCGTGCGCGAAGGCGGCAGCATTGGCGCGGTGGTCACGCTCGAGCGGCACCTCGGGTGCCCGATCCAGCTGATCGGGCTCTCGCTACCCGATCATGGCTATCACGCGCCGAACGAGTACTTCGACTGGGGTCAGGCCTCGGGGGGCATGAAGACCTTCGCCAAGTACTTCGAGCTCTTGCCGACCGCGCTCCGCGGGCGTTGACGCGGGTCACGAGGGGCAGGGCAATTGGGAGACCGAGAGCAAGCCTCACTCGCGCGCGTCGGCACCGTGCTCGAAGGCGGGCTGCGGCTCACGCGCCTGATCGCCGTCGGCGACCTGGGCGCGGTCTACGCCGCCGACGGGCACGCGACCGGAAGTGTGGCAGTGAAGATCATCCACCCCGAGCTGCGGGCCGAACCGGGAGAGCTCTGGGCCCTGCGCGCCGCTGAAGAGGTGGGTCACCCCAGGGCCGTGGCGCCCCTCGAGATCACGGGTCGCGCAGTCCAGACGGTGATTGCGCCGCTGATCTCCGGCGAAAGCGCGCGCCACCTGGTGGCGCGTCGCCGCGGGCGCATTCCACCGTCCGAAGCGCTGCGGGTGGCCGGGGACGCTCTCGAGATCGTGGGCACGGCACACGCTCACGATGTCCGTCACGGGGCGCTCTCGCTGTCGCACCTGCTGATAGACGAAGCGGGCAGCGTGCACGTGATCGGTTTCGGCGAGGCCAGCCTGCGAGCAGCCCTGGGCCTTGGACCCGATCGCTCGCTGGTGGCGCCGAACCACGATTTTCGCTCCCCCGACGAGGCCGGCGACCTGTGGGCGGTGGCTGCGCTCTTGTTCGTGCTCCTCACGGACGAGACCCCGGTGAACCCGCGTGAGCCCGAGCGCGTGCGGTCACTGGAGCAGGTCTTTCCCCGCGCCCCTCGAAGCTTGACGAAGCTCTTGGCGCGCGCTCTCAGCGTGGACCGGGCCCGACGTTTCTCCAGCGCCGGGACGCTCTTGGCGGCGATGAAGCAAGCCGCGGACGATCGCGAGGTGATGTACGCGCACGCGCTGGTCAGCGCGCTTTCGTCCGACTCGGGCAGCCACGCGCTGCTCGATCCGGCACGCATCACCCAGGCGCCCATGGCGGACCCGAGCTGGAGCTCGACGCCGCCCGCCAGCCCGCACCGGACGCCGGCGTCGCGCCCTTCTTCACGCCCGCCGCCCACTCCCCGCACGAAGCACGCGCAAAGCGCCCCGGCCGCGCCGCACGCGCCGACCGAGCGCGCCCCCGACCCGATCATCTTCGCCCCGCGCAGCCCCACGCCGCCCAGCGGTGAGCCCGCATCCCGCACGCCCACCATCACGCGCGCCACCCTGCCCCCCGACCTGGATCCGTTGCAGACCCTGGGTGAGCGCGACGAGCTGTATGCCGCGCGGGACGAGGTCGTGGTGCGGCTCGACTCGGACCGCGCGCGAGCCGACCGCACCGAGGCCGCGCTGGAAGAGAGCGACCACGAGGCCAAGCTGGCCATGATCCTGGCCGCGCTGCCCGAGCCCGACGATGCGCTGCTGCGCGAGCTGGGGGCGGCGGGCACCCCCGACCCGGCGCGCCTGGTTCGGGTCGCCGCCGATTCGCTCGAAGGCCCGGCGCTCGGGCCGACGGTGAATGCCTTCGGGCCGGCCCTGAAAGAGCATCTCGAGGCCGCCGCAGCCACTGCCCCCGCCGAGGCCTTGGCCTTGCTCACGCTGCTCGGCGAGTCGGTGCGCGCACCCAAGTCGCTGCTGGCCACCGAGCGCCAGCGGGTGATCGAGGCGATCGCCGCACCGGCCCTGATCCGCTCGCTGTTCGCCCGCCTGGGGACGCGCGCGACCGACTCGAAGCGACTCGACGCGCTGATCGGTCTCTTGCCGTCGCTGGGGACGAGCTACGCCGCCGAGCTGGCCACCGCGCTACCACAGATCACCGACCTGACCCTTCAGGCCAAGGTGCTGCACCACCTCGAGTCCGAGCTCAGCGGCCACGAGCACGCGCTGGGCGAGCTGGCGCGCGGCGCCGAGCCTCGCTTGGGCGTCGCGGTGGTGCGCCTGCTGACTCGCATCGACACGCTGGCGGCCCAGCATCGACACGCTCGCGGCCCAGAGCGCCGTGGCCGCGTCCGCCGAGAGCCGCCACCCCGTGGTGCGCATCGAGGCGCTGGGTGCGGGTGGCCCGTCGTCCGAGGCCCTGCGCCTCGAGCTCAAGGCCAGGCTCGAAGAGGGCCTGGGCATCGAGCGGATCCACACGCTGCGTGCGCTGGCAGATCACGAGGTGCGGGTGGCGGCGCCGTTCATCGCCCTCCGGATCAAGTCGCCTCGCTTCGATGCGCTGGAGCTGGAAGAGCGCCGCTCGTTGTTCCACGCCCTGGCGATCCTGGCGCCGGCCCGGGCCGAGAGCCTGGCCATCGAGGTGCTGGACCAGAAGAAGCTGCTCAGCCTGGGCTCCCACGAAGAGACCCGCGCCATCGCAGCCGTCACCCTGGGCGAGGTCGGCCGGACCGAAGCCGCGCTCGAGTCGCTGGCGCATCACGCCGAACGCCGGCTGGGGAACAGCGACCGGGTCCGGCAAGCGGCGGAGCGCGCCCTGGCCCTGGTGCAGACCCGCCTGACCAGCGACGGGAGGACGGAATGAGCGACGCAGCCCTGGCCATCGAGCTCTACGCGAGCTCGGTCGTGGCAGCGCGACACTGCTACGGGCGGATGGGCGAGCACGTCCCCCCGCTCGACGAGCTGGACCACGTCGGCGAGTGCATCGTTCACGCTTCGGACGACCCCACGCTGGCGATCGCGCTGGCGCTGGCCCCCTCCGAGAGCGACGACGCCTCGCGCGCCGTGCAGAGCGCGTTCATCGCTGCACGGGTGGCCCACGCTGCTGGGGCCTCGGCCGACGATCGGACCGCCGCCGTGCTGGCCGCGCTGTACGTGGACGCCGGCCGCGCACGCCTGGCGTCGGCGTCGTCGCTCGATCTCAGCGTGTTCAGCGAGCTGCCCGACTCGCTGGATCACCTGGCCCCCGCCGCCACGGTGGCCGCCGCCATCACTGGTACTCGCCCGACGTTGCGGCAGTGGGCCGCGCTGACGGCGTTCGAGGTGGCGTGGCTCGAGCGCCCGCGCCTGGGTCCGCTCTATCGCGGCGAGCTTGCGCCGCGCCTGATGGCACGGGTGCTGGTCGCGTGTCGCGCCCTGCTCTCGCGTGTCGCGCCCCGGACGCACGACGTCGGCGTGTCGCCGTTTTCGGCGCTGCGCGCGCTGTGCACGCAGCCCGAGGCAGACCGGGTGGCGCTGGGCCTTCTGGCCAGTGCGGTCGGGCACCTCCCGGTGGGCACGGTGGTCGAAGTGACCGGGGGGCACTGGGCCGTGGTCGGGCCCGACGTGAGCCCGGACCCCAAGCGACCTCGGCTCAGGGGCCTCGACGGCGCCTCGCTGGACGCCGAATCCCCGAGCATCGTGCGGGTGATCGAGCCAAAAAGCGCGCGCTTCAGCGTCGCGTTCGCCCTGGCAAACCCGGCCGGCTGACCCCTGAAATAATCTCGGCCGGCCGGCGAAAGAGAGGCGAGGATGCTCGCCGTCCGGATGGAATCACCCGAGACCCCCCGCGGCCGGCCAGCGCTCGTCGGCAATTTCGGGGTCGAGGTCGAGGCCCTTCGGCCTCTGGTGCGCGCCGTGGCAGCGAACGTCCTCAGAGAAGGCCGCATGCACCCGGACGTCGAAGACTGCACCAACGAGACCTTCCGTCGCGCGCTGGAAGGGCAGTCGCGTCTGCGAGCGGGCGAGCCGCTGCGACCCTGGTTGCTCGGCATCGCGCGTCACGTGGCCCTGGACGCGGTGCGCCTGCGCACACGCACCCGCGCGCGCAGCGTGCGGCCGAGCGCCGATGACGACGACCCGCTCGATCGCGTGCCCGACTCGGCGCCCGGCGCCGACGAGCGACTCGAGCGAGCGCGGCGCACGGCGGCGATTCGCGCCGCCATGGAGCGCCTGCCCCCAGATCACCGCAAGGCGATGGAGCTGTTCCACGTCGATGGCCTGCCCTATCGCGAGATCGCCGCAAAGCTGGGCGTGCCGATGGGAACGGTGTGCACCTGGATTTCGCGCGGGCGGCGCAGCATTGCCGACGCGCTGGGACACGAAGGGAATGTCGCATGACCCGCGATGAACGACTCTCGGACCAGGATCTCTGGCAGCCCGACGGCCACCTGAGCGATCTCTCGCTGACGGCGCTGGCCGACGGCGAGCCGGGGCTGCTCAGTCCGAAGGCGGCCAGCCACGCCGATGCGTGTGACGCCTGCGCCGAGCGGCTGGGTCAGATGGCCACGCTCAGCCTGTCGGTGTCTGCCGCGCTGACCCGACAGCCCGAGCCGTTTCCGGTGTGGGCCGTGGTGGCGGGCCTGATCTTCGCGGGCGTGGGCGCGCTGCCCATGCTGGCGCGGCTGCCCGATTTCGTGGGCCAGCTGCCGCGCACCCTGGTGCAGACCGCGCCGGTGGCGCTGCGCGTCTTCGGCTCGATGGTCCGGGTCGCCAGCTCGGCCGGGCCCTCGCTGTGGATGGTGTGGCTCGGGGCGACGCTGGTGATGGGGGTGTTGGGTTTGGCGGTCGCGCACTGGGTGCCGCGCCGCGCAGAATGGAAGGGAGCACGCTGATGACGTCTCGTCGAATCCTGACCGGCGTTGCGGTCCTGTGCCTGGCGGGCTCGGCCGCGGCAGAGGTCACGCGACAGGGCGAGTGGCCCGCCGAAGAGAAGAAGGTGTCGCTTTCGGTGAAGCAGCTGCCGCGCGCCGAGGCGGTGAAGCAGCTCGCCCAGAAGGCCGGCTGGAGCGTGGTGATCGAGGCGCCCAGCACCACCCCGGTGGACGTCGAGGTCAAGGACCAACCCGCGGACAAGATCCTCGAGCTGCTGCTCACCGACGGTCGCTATGTCGCGAAGCGTGACGGCTCGCTGATCTCCATCACGCCCGCGGTCGAGGCAGCCGACGCCGCGCCGGCCGACGCCGAGCCCGCGGCAGAGGCCGCGGCCCCCGAGCCGCCGCCCGCAGCCAAGCCCGCGCCCGAAGAGAAGCGCGGCGAAGATCGCGTGGTCACCGGCGGCAGCACCCGGGTCGAAGCAGGCGAGACCGTGCACGACCTGGTGGTGATGGGCGGCTCGGCCGAGGTGCTGGGCACCGTGACCGGCGACGTGGCGGTGATGGGCGGCTCGGTCAAGCTGCGGAAGGGCGGTCACGTCAAGGGCGACGTGAGCGTGGTGGGCGGCTCGTTCGACGCCGACGACGGCTCGAAGGTCGATGGCGACGTGGACGTGGTGGGCGGCAAGGCGCGCCGCGGGGACGGCAACATCCAGATCGGGGTGACCAAGAGCGACGGCGACAAATCCGGGCTGGCGCGCACCGTCAGCGACTTCGGCGGCGGCATCACGCGCACGGCGCTGCTCTTCGTGTTCGGCACCGTGCTCTTGGCCCTGGCCACCGGGCGCATGGACGCGATGCAGGGCGAGGTCGCGGCGCGACCGATGCGCACCCTGGCGCTGGGCATCGTCGGCTCGCTGGTGGCCGCCGTGGCGGTGATCGCGCTGTGCGTGACCGTGGTCGGCATCCCCATCGCCATCGTGGCGCTGCTCTTGGGGGTGCTCGGCACTTATGCCGGGATCTGCGCCACGCTCACCACGCTGGGCGCCGCCGTGTTCCACCACAAGAGCCAGAGCCCCTACGTTCACCTGGCCATCGGCTGCGGGCTGTTCCTGGTGGCGTCGTGGCTGCCGTGGGTCGGCGGGCTGGTCACCGCCGCGGTGGTGCTGTTCGGCATCGGCGCGCTGGTCGCCACGCGCGGCGCGGGCATCTTTCCCAAGAAGGTCAAGAACGAGGGGCCGTACCGCACCGCCGCCGTGTGATCCCATGCTACGACTCGCGTCCGAATGCAGGAAGTGGTGGTGGTCGGCGTCGGGGAGCTGGGCTCGGTCTTTGCGCTCGGCTTCTTGAAGTGCGGTCGGGCCGTGTTCCCGGTCACGCGCGGCACGCGCATGGCCGAGGTCGCCCGCGTGGTGCCCGATCCGGCGCTGGCGCTGGTGGCGGTGGGCGAGGCCGATCTCGACGACGTGCTGGCGCAACGCCCCCTGACCTGGCCGCTGGGCTTGCTGCAGAACGAGCTGCGCCCCGCGGTGTGGCTGGCGCACGGCATCGAGAACCCGACCGTGGCCGTGGTCTGGTTCGAGAAGAAGCCGGCGTCGTCGATCCGCCAGCTGTTGCCCACCGTGCTGCACGGGCCCGAGGCGAATCTCTTGGCCGACGCGCTGGCAGCCGTGGGCGTCACCACTCGCATCGCCACCAGCCCGGGCGAGCTGACGCTCGAGCTGGCGAAGAAGAACCTTTACATCGGCGTGACCAACATCGCCGGCTTGGTCACAGGCGGCACGGTGGGTGCGCTGTGGTCCGAGCACCACGCGCTGGCCCTGGCGGTGGCCCGCGACGTGCTGGCCCTCGAGCGGCGATTGTGCGAAGTGGACCTGGACGAGGCCGCCATGCTGTCCGCTCTCGAAGCCGCCATCGCCGCCGATCCGGCGCACGCTTGCGCCGGGCGCAGCGCCCCGGTGCGACTGTCCCGCGCTCTCGGTCACGCCGAGCGGCTGGGGGTCCCGGTGCCCGAGCTCGGTCGCATCGCCGGGGGTCGGGCATGACCGCCCGCGCCTGGCTGGTCGATCTCGACGGCACGCTCTATGCGCCGCGGTGGGTCAAGCTGGCCATGGCCGCAGAGCTGGCCGTCGGCGGCTGGGGTGCGGTGGCCACCCTGCGGCGGTTCCGCCACGAGCACGAGCGCATGCGAGAGGAATTCGACCAAGACGTCGACAGCCCGTTCGCGATCCAGGTCGAGCGCACGGCGGCGGCGCTGGGGGTCGATCGCTCCGTGGTCGAGCGCCACGTGACCGAGTGGATGATCGAGCGCCCGCAGAAGTGGATTCGACGATTCAAGCGCGGCGGCTTGCTCGACGAGATTGCCGCGTTCCGCCAGGCCGGCGGCAAGACGGCGCTGGTCAGCGACTATCCGGCCAGCGGCAAGCTGGCAGCGCTGGCGGCCGCCGGGCTGTTCGACGCGGTCGTGGCCAGCGGCGAGGCCGGCGGTCCGCGCCGCCTCAAGCCCCACCCCGCCGGGTACCTCGAGGCCGCGCGCCGGCTGGGGGTCGAGCCGTCCGATTGTCTGGTGATCGGCGATCGCGAAGACGCCGACGGCGCCGCCGCCCGCGCTGCGGGCATGACCTTCCGGAAGGTGTGAAGTGGAAGTCCTTTTCCCGATCATGGCGTACGTGGGCATCCTCGGCGCCGTGCTGTGGTTCGCGGTTCGGAAGAGCGCCCACGCCCCCATCGAGCCCAACCCGCCGCGCGAGCGCGTGGCTCGCGCGTACACCCAAGGGGACAGGGTGCTGGCGCGCGTCGCCGAGGCGCACGGGCTGAAGCACGACGTGGACGTCGTCACCGGTCGCGTCGGCGAATTGCGCGTCGAGCTGGCCGTCGAGCCCGACGGCACCCAGCCGGTCACGTTCAAGGGCGTGGCGCGCTTCCCGCGTTCCCTGGGCCTCGACCTGGGGCTGAAGCACCGCGGCGCGTTCAACGCCTACGGCGGGGATCCGGTCGTCTCCGACGACTTCGACCACGTCTTTCAGGTCGACGCGCTGCACGCCGATCAGGCCCGCGACCTGCTCTCCGGCAGCGCCGGCCAGCTGCTGATGAGCGGCGCGTCTCGCGGGTATCACTTGCGCCTCGACGACGACATGCTGTCGCTCTCGGTAGACGCCGCGAGCGGGGTCGACCGCAGCGTCGCGGCCTTGATGTGGGTGATCGAGACGGCCCAGGCCTTGCTCGAGGCCCGGGGCCAGCTCAAGCGCCCCGCCCTCGAGCAGCAGGTTCACGACGCGTTCACCGCGCTGGCGCAGGGGCTGGGCGGTCGCTTGGTGGGTGACGAGCTGCGGCTGAACCTGGAAGAGGGCGAGCTCGTGGCGTTCGTCGATCACGTCACGGGCAAGCAGTTCTGCACGCGGCTCACGCTGATCTTCGACAAGCCGCTCCCGCTCGACTTGCGTCTGGGCCTCGAGGCCGAGCAGTCGTTCTTCGAGCGCTTCAAGCACAAGGACCTGCAGCTCGGCGACGCGCGCTTCGACCAGACCTTCGTGGTGTTCGGAGAGCCCGAAGACGAGGTGAAGGGCGTGCTCGACGCCGACCTGCGCCGGGAGCTGCTCGAGGTGTCGCGCCAGGCCGACAGCGTCACCCTGACCCCCACCGAGCTCGAGCTCGCCGTGAACTCGGCTGTCAGCGACCCCGATCAACTGGGCACGCTGGTCGACACCATGCGCTCCGTCGCGCGGCGGCTCAGCCCCCGGCGCGCGCAGGGCGCCTATCGGTGATCACGCCGCCACGCCCACGCGCGGCGACCACACCGTGACGCGATTCCGCCCGCCCCGCTTCGAGGCATAGAGCGCCTCGTCGGTGGCCTTGAAGAGCGAGTCCCAGTCGTGCCCCGCCGCCGGGAAGGTGGCCACGCCCACCGAGCAGGTGACCTCGAGCGAGCCCTCGGCGCTGTGGAAGGTCGATGCCTCGATCTCGGCGCGGATGCGCTCGGCCAAGAGCGCGGCGCCTTCCGAGTCGGTCTCTTCGCACACCAGCACGAACTCTTCGCCGCCGAAGCGGGCCACCACGTCGGTGTCGCGCTTGGTGCGGCGCAGCACGTCGCCAAACCCGCGGATCACGATGTCGCCCACGTCGTGGCCGTAGGTGTCGTTCACCTTCTTGAAGTGGTCGATGTCGCAGACCAGCACGCTCAGCGGCTTCTTGAAGCGGGTCGAGCTCTTGATCTTCTGGGCGGCCATCTCGATCAGCGCGCGCTTGTTGAACAGCCCGGTGAGGCCGTCGGTGGTGGCCATTTCCTCCAGGCGCTTGAGCATGCGGGCGTTGGCCAGCGACACGGCCACGTGGCTGGCCAGCACCTCGAGCGTGGGTCGCACGCTCTCGCCGAACGCACCCCTGCGTTGCGAGCCCAAGACCAGGGTGCCCAGCGCCCGCTCGTGAACCAAGAGCGGCAGCACCAAGAGGGAAGGCATGGGCGGCGGCGCGAGCCGGCGCGAGAACACCACCTGCCGGCCGGGGTCGTAGTCGCCGCGGTACGGCAGCGGATGGCGGTTCGCCACCACCATCGACACCAGGCCCGAGTTGTGGCGGAAGCGCTGCCCCACCAGCGCGTCTTGACCCTCGCCGCTGACCGCGCAGATCTCGTGCTCGCCGGTGCTGCGGTCGTAGAGCGTGACCACCGCGAAGTCGAAGGCCGTGAACTCACGCGCCGAGGCCACGCACGCCTCGATCACCTGCGCCTCGGTGTGCGCGGTGTTCAGCGTGTCCACCGCGCGGTACAGCTTGCCCTGCTCGATCTTCGCCCGCTCGAGCTGGACGAACACCCGCTCGTTCTCGATGGCGCGGAGCAGGAAGGTGGTGGCGTTCGCAAGCAGCTCTTGCTCTTGGGCGCTGAACGCCTCGGCGCTCTCGCGGTCCACCACGAGCAGCCCCCGCGCATGGCCGTGCTCGAACAGCGGCGCGGCGCACACCGCGCCCACCCGCGGCTGTTCGCCGTAGTAGGGGGTGTGCTGCGCGGCCTTCGCGCCCTGCACGGCCACCGGCGACCGCTGCCCGAAGGCCGCAGCAAAGATGCCGTCTTTGGCCGAGAAGGGCCCGGGCACGATGCTGTCGTCGCTGGTCGAGATCTCCTGGATGTGCAGCTCTTTGCCGGGCGCGTCGAGCCACAGCACCACGGCGGTGCGCAGACCCAGCGTACGCCGCAAGAGGTCGAGGGCAAACTCCAGCGCCTGGTGGATCTCGTCCACCCCCGAGCGCAAGAGGCGCTCTTCCTCGTTGCGCGGCGGCACCGAGCCGCGCTCCAGCGCCGAGCTCGGGGCGCCGATCAGCCGATACGACCGTGCGGCGTTCTTCATGCGCTCGATCTCGCCCTCGATGTGCAACCGCGACAGGCGGCGCACCCGGGCGATCTCGGCGCGGAACAAGCTCAGGTTCAGGAAGGCGAACACACCCACGAACGCCAGGCTGGGCCAGAAGTCCTCGACCCGCTGGCCCAGTGCGATCAGCCTGAGGGCCGACTCGAGCAGAATGATGAAGGCCGCAGTGCCGAACGCCGCCGGCGGCCGCGCGAAGGCGGCGGCCACCATCGCCAGCGCATACACCGCCGGGTGATAGGCGCCGTCGAGCTTGCCGGGGGCGTACGCCACCAGGCCGAACACCAGCACCACCAGGTGCGTGAACAGCTCCAGACAATCGCGCCCAAGAGCAGCGCCAGGGCGCACAGATCCCAGACCAGCCCGGGCGCCTCGGCCACGCTGAACACCAGGTAAGCGCCGAAGCCGATGCCGAGGCCAACCCCCGTGACGCGCGCCAGCGCCTGCTGGACACGCACCGAGACGCGGACGAGAGGATCCATTCGAGGTCTTTCGGTTACCAGGCGGCGAGGCCGTCGGCCCACTTTCCGGAGACACGTGCGTCCTGACCAGATTCGCGCCTTTGCCTGGCGGATCGGCCACAATGAGCGCGCGGTGAAGCCGGGGCTCCGACTCCAGATCTTGATGCTCCTCGGCGGGCTGATGCTGCTCGCGTTCGTGCCGCTGTTTTTCGCGGTCGCCACCTACACCCGGCTGACACTTCAGCAAGTGCGTGAGAGCAGCGCCCGCTCGCTGGGTCGGGCCGTGGCCAGCCACGTGGGCGAGGCCCGGAACAAGCGCTCGGCCGCCGAGCTGTCGGCGTTGCTCGAGTCCGAGATCGGCACCGAGGGCGTCGAGGCAGTGGGCGTCTATGACCGGGCCGGCAAGCCCGTGCTTCGCCTCGGGGATCCCGTGGCCGCCCTCGCCCTGGGCGAGGCGGTGGACGTGACCCGCGAGCGGGTGTTCGACGTGACCACCACCCACGGCCGCGCCATCGCCGTGACGGTGCCCGACCCCGGCGGCGCGGTGGTGGCCGTGGTCCGCACCGACGACCAGTCCGCGCGCGCGGCTCCCTTGGTGAAGCTGGTGGGTCTGTACACCGCGCTGGTGGCTCTGGCGCTGCTGGTCACCGCCTACTTCGCGCTCACGCGACTGATCGTGCGCCCGCTCGATCAGCTGTCGCGCGCGGCCGAGCGGGTAGTGGGCGGCGCGCGCCACCTCGAGGTGCCCGCGCGCGGCGCCCGCGAGCTGGCCGAGCTGGGCGTGAACCTGCGCACCATGACCGACAAGCTGGTGGCGGAAGAAGAGTCCCTGCGCAAGAAGGTGGACGAGGTGGAGCGCGCCACCGAGCGCCTGCGCGAGGCCCAAGATCGCCTGGTGCGCTCCGAGCGCCTCGCCTCGGTCGGGCGCCTGGCGGCGGGGCTGGCCCACGAGATCGGCAACCCCATTGCCGCCCTGATGGGCATGCAAGACCTGCTGCTCGAGGGCGGCCTGGAACCAGAAGAGCAGCGCGACTTCTTGCAGCGCATGCGCAAAGAGAGCGAGCGCATCCACGCCATCTTGCGAGACCTGCTGCAGTTCGCGCGGCCCGGAAAGTCAGCCGGGGGCGAAGAAGTGAGCCCCGGCAGCGTCGAGGTGGCGGTCTACGACACGGTGGCGCTGGTCACGCCCCAGAAGTCGATGCACGACGTCGAGCTGGCGGTCGACGTCTTCCCCGATCTGCCTCTGGTCAGCCTGAGCCGCGAGCACCTGGTGCAGGTGGTGCTCAACCTGGTGCTGAACGCGGCCGACGCCTGCGGGCCCGGCGGCAAGATCACCGTGCGCGCGCGCGGCCACGCCGGCGGCGTGCGCCTCGAGATCGAGGACAACGGCCCGGGCGTCGCGCCCGAGGTCCGCGCCAAGCTGTTCGAGCCCTTCGTGACCACCAAGGACGTGGGCAAAGGCACCGGCCTCGGGCTCGCGGTCTGCCGCGGCCTGGTCGAGGCCGCGGGCGGCAGCATCAGCCTCGACGAGGCATTCACCACCGGCGCGCGCTTCGTGCTCGATCTGCCGCGCGGCGACGCCGCAAAGTCGAGCCGACGGCCGAGGTGAAGCTCCGGCGGGAACCTAGCCGTGCATGAACGCATCCTGCGGCGGAAGGGAGCCGAGCCCGGTTCGCTCTGCCTCGCGTGGTGGCCAAGAGCACGAAAGGGAGCTAGGTTTCATGCATGGAAGGCCGTGTTGTCGTGCGCGGACGCCTTCGCGGGAGGCACATCGATCTGGACGAGGACGTCGACGCGCTCGACGGCGAAGTCGAGGTGACCATCCGCCCGTTCGCCGGACCCCATCCGACCGTCGCCGACATGCTCGCGTTGGTCGCTACGTTCCCGCCGGGGACGCGCACGAAGGAAGACATCGATCGCCAAGTCGCAGAAGAGCATGCGAGTTGGGACCGTGACTGAGGCGTATCTCGACGCTTGCTCGCTCATCTACCTCACCGAGGGCGCTGCTGGCTGGCGCTCCGCGGTGGAGGCACGTCTCAGGGCGCTCCCGGCCACCGCCGGCCTCTTGACGTCGCGGATCTCGCAGCTCGAGTGCAGGTCGAGGCCCACGCGGGAGCGAGATGCGGCCCTGCTTGCGCTGTACGACGCAGCGTTCGCGCGGACGCCGATGCCGTAGGGGCAGCGCCGCGTCGAACCGTTGCTGGGGCTATCCACGGCACCCACGGCCTGTCCGAAAGCCACGACACCGGCGCGCGCTTCGTGCTCGATCTGCCGCGCGGCGACGCCGCGAAGTCGAGTCGACGGCCGGGGTGAAGTCCAGAGGCAGCGTCGCCGTACGGATCGGGCACACACTTCGTATCGCACCTGCTCACACCGAATTGCGTTCGAGAGGCCGGCCCGGCTTGTCGGCAGCGGCTCGCGTGAGGCAAGCTCCATCCGAGGGGCGGGGGAAGGCGGAGGGTTCGCGATGACGCACGCAGCACGCAGCACGCAGCACGCAGCACGCAGCACGCAGCGCTGCGTCGTGGCAACGACCGTTCGCGGCCGCGCTGACGCTGCTGGCGGCTGCCCCGATCGCTTGCGGGGGAGAGCAAGACGCATCGCAGCGCGGCGGGACATCATCTCCCGTCCTTTTCGGCGCGGACAGCCGCAAGAACGTGGTGGCGTTCGCTGGCGACAAGCAGGTGCTCCAGTGGACAGACTCCGTCGCAGTGCTGGGGCGCACGCCGGGACTCACTGACGCCGTGTGCGCGAAGTCGGCGACGTCCAAGCTCTGCTACTTCAATTCACTGCCTCGCACGAAGGGTCCGCTGCCAGGCGTGTCTGGTGGCGGCCTCTGCTCCGACCAAGCCTTCGCGCAAGAGCGCTGGGTCCGCCGAGTGCTACGGCGGAGCGGGATGATGAAGACACCGAGGTGTGCTCGGGTCGCGCTCCTTCTGGCTGCCGGGTGCTCCGGGCCACATCCCCGCCCAGGGAAGATCGAGCCGCCGCTCGTTGCCAAGCCCGACGCCGGGGTCCCGGTAAGAGCCGTCGGGGAGCCTGCCAGCATCGAGCCGGAGGACCAGTGGATTGCCTATGGGTTTCGGCTGGTCCGTGAAAGAGAGCCCCTGGACCAAGAGTGGGCGCCGCGGATCGAGCACATTCTGAAACAGCGCTTCGAGAACACGCCCGATCGCCGGCTGGTCGCCGTGGAGTGCCGGCGAATGACCTGCCTCATCGCGTTCATCATTCGGCCTCCTGAGCGGCCCGAGGGCCCGCACGTGGACTGGGCTGGGATCCAGTACGGTACGACCTGGCAGCGATCCGACGGGTGGATTGATGTCTACATCGTAAACAAGCGCCACCCGATGGACCGACCCGATGCTGCTGAGCGGGTGGCTTCCCACTCGGCGCCGAATTGGCCCGAACCCTGCCGCAGCGGACGGCGCGGGTACGACATCACCAGAGAGCACCGTGAGTGCTTCCTAATTGGCACTGGGCTGGGGGCGGGCCCCCTGTGCTTCCGCTCCGAAGACGCGGCGTGCAGGTGCGGGTGCTCCCGAGTCGGGCTCGTCCAGTCCGCATGTCAGACAAACGAAGCCTACCTGGTCCGGTGCAGCGGCCCGCCCCAAGACCCGGACTGGAAGGTGGAGCACTTCCCTCCTCTTCGCTCGCCCTGAGCTGGGGCGGCGCCGCGCCGCTTCCTTCGCTTCTCGACCGCAAGCCTCGATGCGCTCGAGAAGGCTTGGTGAGCGCGCGAGTGGAGCCCACCAAGCCTCGCCCTGCTCGGCCCGCGCCGGACCCCATCCGGCCGTCGCCGACATGCTCGCGTTGGTCGCTGAGTTCCCGCCGGGGACGCGCGCAGCCGCGCCCCGTCTGGACGTATGTTAGTCTTCGAGACTGCCATGCGTGTCTCGTTCGCGCTCGTCGCCGCGGTGCTCTTGCTGGCCACCCCCGCAGTCGCCCAAGAGGCCGCGGACCCGGCGGCGCAGCTCTACCTCGAGGGCGCCGACCTCGCGTCGCGCGGCGAGTGGAGCCTGGCGCGCGACAAGTTCCAGGCGGCGGTGGCACTGCGGGCCACCGCGGTCGGCTCGTTCAATCTGGCCCAGGCCGAGCGCAACCTGGGGCTGGTGGCCAGCGCCAAGCGGCACTTCATCAGCGCGCGCGCCTTGGCCGAGCGCGAGGGTGCCGACGACGTGCGCCGCCTGGCCGACGAAGCGCTGGCCAGCCTCGGCCCGCGCGTGCCTCGCGTCGCCCTGCGCCTGCCGCGCGACGCGGCCAAGGTCGAAGCGCGGGTGGGCGATCGCCCGGTCGAGATCGTCGAGGGCGAGATCGAGCTGGATCCGGGTTCGCATCGCCTCACGATCACCGCCGCGGGTGAGAAGCCGTTCGTGCACGACCTTCGCCTGGCCGAGGGCGAGCGGCGCGCGCTCGAAGTGCGCTTCGAGCGGCAGCGGCCCAAGGCCAGCCCGCCCCCGCCCGCGCCGGCGAAGCGGGCAGCGCCTCGGGTCGAGAGCGCCCGCAGCGGCCCCCCCACGGGCGCCATCGTGCTCGCAGGCGTCGGCGTGGCATCGCTTTCCGTCGGCGCCGTGCTTCACGTCCGCCGCAACGACAAGCTCGACGACGCGGCGGCGGGTTGCACCCGCACCGGCGCGGGGTGGAGCTGCCCGTCGAGCCTGGAGAACGATCCGGCGCACCGCGAGCTGAAGGACGACGCGAGTCGCGCAGAGCTTTGGCGCAACGTCGCCTTCGGGGTGGGCGCCAGCGCGCTCGTCGCGGGCGGCGTGTGGTGGGCGCTCGATGGCGGAAGCTCGGAGCAGCGCGTGGCGGTCAGCGTGGGGACCACCACCCGCGTGCGCTGGCGGTTCTGAGCGCGCTACTTGCGCACGCAGGTCAGCTTCCCGGTGGCGGGGTCGATCAGCAGCTTGTCCTTCGGGCAGGGCAGCGCGCGCACCGGGGCCTTCTTTGGATGACCGGCATCGGCGGCAGGTTTCGCCGGCTCGCTGGCAGCAGTCGGCCCCAGCGCCGCAGGCACCGATGCGGCCACCGGCGCCGGCGGTGACGGGGTGGGCTGCACCACCGGCGCCTCGACGGGCTTCGCGCGCAGCCATGTCCCGAGCGCGAGCCCCACCACGAACAGCAGCACCACGCTGGCGATCCCGAGCACCAGGGCCGGGCGTTTGCGCGGCGCCGCCAGGGGCGTCTGGGCAGGCGCCAGCACGCGGGGCGCCACCACGGCCGTGGTCGCCGTGTCCGAGATCTCGGCCGGTGGCGCAGCCTGGCGCGGCACCTTGCGCGACAGGGTGGCGTCGTCGGCAAAGTCGACGATCACGGCGCTGGCGCGCTTCGGCAAGAGCGATTCCAGCGCGGCGCCCAGCTCCCGCGCCGAGGCAAACCGCCTGCCGGGGTCGCGGCTCAGACACCGCGCAACGATGTGAGAGAGCCGCGGATCTGCGTCGCTGACCACCGCGTCGAGCCGTGGGATGGGCGCGTGCAGCACCTCACCCACCACCGCGAACGCGGTCGCGCCGCCGAACGGCAGCCGGCCGCTGACCATTTCGAACAGCATCACGCCGACCGCCCAGAGGTCGGTGCGGTGGTCCACGTCCCGCCGGCCTTCGGCTTGCTCGGGGCTCATGTAGGCCGGTGTGCCGATCGGGGCGCCCGTGGCCGTGGCCGACGGCGAGCCCGGCGTCATCAGCTTGCTGACCCCGAAGTCGAGCACCTTGACCACCCGCCCGTGCCCCGCGTCTTCATGCAAGAACACGTTCGCGGGCTTCAGATCGCGGTGCACGATCTCGGCGGCGTGGGCGGCCTGCAGCGCTGCCGCGATCTCGGCGCCCACCGCTGCTGCCCGCACCGTGTCGAGCCGGCCCACACGCTCCAAGAGATCGGCCAGGCTCTCGCCCCGCAAGAGCTCCATCACCAAATAGGGCTCGCCCGCTTCGGTCTCGCCGACGTCGTACACCTCGATCACGTTCGGGTGCTCGAGCCGGCCCGCCACGCTCGCCTCGCGCAGCATGCGCTCGCGAAGCTCGGGCGCCGTCGAGGCGTCGCCCCGCACCAGCTTCAGCGCGAAGCGGCGCTGGGTGCGCAGGTTCAGCGCCTCCCACACCGCGCCCATGCCGCCTTCGCCCAGGCTGCGCAAGAGTCGGTACTTGTTCGAGACGACGCTGCCGGGCCCCATCACCGCACCCTGCTCGAATAGTTACGGATACGCACGGAAGCTCACCCAATTTCGTGGGATTGGGATATTATGTCATTCATCATGTGTTGGCAGCTTCGCACGACGCTGCTCGCGTGCTTGGGGCTGTGGGCCTGCACGCCCGATGCGTTCGAATACGGAGGGCCCGGCGGCCACGGTCCCAGCAACTGCGACACCGACGAGTGCCCGGCGCAGTGCCCGGCCGGCACCAAGCCCGGGCCCAGCGGCAGTTGCGAGCCGATCTGCAACGATTGGCAGTCCACCCTCGAGATCCCGGTTCCGGGTGCCCTCGCGGTCTTCGACACGAAAGTGTACGCAACGGGTACGAGCGCCGGGGACGAGGGGCGCCCGCCCCGGGCCATGCTGCAACGGGTCGAGGGCTGCACCGGGGCGCTGACCCAGGCGGCGCTTCCGCTCTCGGACCAGGGTTCGTCCCTTGAAGCAGTGGCGCCGCAAGGTGCCGCATTGATCGTGGCCGGCTCGAGCAACGGGGTCGTCACCTTCGCCGAGCTCGACTCGACCACGCTGGTCGAGAAAGCAGCGCACCCGCTGCCGGGGCTCCCCGCCGACGCGCGCGTGGTCGATCTCTCCCTGGGCTCGTCGGGCGCTTGGCTCGCAGGTCAGTCCAAGGCCGGCGGCTCGTTCGTGGGCCAGCTGGCGGGCGGCAAGATCTGCTCGGGTGCCGTCAGCGGCGTGGTCCACACCATCGCCGCGCTGAGCGACGGAGCGCTGGTCGTCAGTGAGGCGGGGGGCAAGCTCAGCCTGGTGCGGCTCGGCGCCGCCGGGTGCAACACCGCGATCACGACGTCGCCGCCGCTGGCGCTGCCCGGTGCAGACTCGGCCAGCGCCCGCGACCTCTTGGTCATCGACTCCGCGGCGTGGGTCGTCGGGCATGCCCGCGCGGGGGCCGCGGCGCCCTTTGGATTCGTGGCTGCGGTCGACGTGTCCAGCGGCGCAGTCACGGCGTTCGCCCAGTCCGACGTTCTACTCGAGAGCATCACGGCGGTGGGCTCGCACCTCTACGCCGGCGGCTCGCGCGGCCCGGCGCAGCCCGGGGACGATCACAGCGGCGTGGCCGCCCTCGTGGCGTGGGCGCTTCCGCTCGAGAACGGCGCCACGCCGATCTGGAGCCAGACCGTCGACGCACACCGCGTGCAGGCGCTGGGTCACGACGCGCGGGCGGTGTTCGCGCTGACCGCCACCGGCACTCCGGGGTCGCCGCTGGCAAGCTTCGGGCTGCTCAGCCCGCCGCGTTGACCAGCTCGGGATAGTCCGGCTGCCACATCTCGCGCCCCACGCGCTCGACGATCTCGTCGTCCGAGAGCTCGGCACACAGGCCCTCGTCACGGGCCTGCCGCGCCACGGCCTCGGCGATGGCGCGCGCCACCTGACGCAGCTCGCGCTGCCGCGGGTAGAGCTCACCCTCGGCCAGATCTCGCGCGCCCACGCAAGACGCCAGCGTCTCGGCCGCTCGCAAGAACATCGCATCGGACACGAAGCGCGCGCCCGTGGCCAGCACGCCCAGCCCCACGCCGGGGAACACGAACACGTTGTTGGCCTGAGCCACGCGTCGGCTGCGCTCGCCGACCATCACCGGCGGGAAAGGGCTGCCCGTGGCCACCAGCGCGCGCCCCTCGGACCACGCGAGCACCTGCTCGGGCCTGGCCTCGCACTTCGAGGTCGGGTTGCTCATCGGCAAGATCAGCGGGCGCGGGCAGTGCAGCGCCATCTCGCGCACCACGGCCTCGGTGAACAGCCCGCTGGTGCCCGAGGCGCCGATCAGCACGCTGGGCCGCACCGCGCGCACCACCTCGAGCAGGCTCTTCTCACGCTCGGGGTCGAGCCCCGCGGCGCTGACCTGGGCCTCGGACCAGGCAACGCCACGCTTGTACTCGTCACGCAGGTTGCGCGCCTCGACCACCAGGCCCTGGCTGTCGAGCACCGCCACGCAGCCACGGGCATCCCCCGCGCGGGCAGACGCCGCCAAGAGCTGGCGCGCCGTGCCCACGCCCGCAGCGCCGGCCCCCACGATCACCACGCGCTGATCGACCAGGCGCTCGCCCTGGGCGCGACAGGCCGCGAACATCCCCGCCATGACCACCGCCGCCGTGCCCTGAATGTCGTCGTTGAACGACGGCAGGCGCTCGCGATAGCGCTCGAGCAGGGTGAAGGCATTGGCCTTCTTGAAGTCCTCCCACTGCAGCAGCACCCCGGGAAACACCGCGGCTATTGCCTCGACCAGCTCTTCGACCAGGCTCTGGTACGGCTCGCCCCGGAGCCGCCTTGCGCGCACCCCGAGGTACTGCGGGTCGCCGAGCAGGCTCTCGTTGTCGGTGCCCACGTCCAGGCTCATGGGCAGCACCTGAGACGGGTGAATGCCCGCGGCGACGGTATAGAGCGCCAGCTTGCCGATGGGGATGCCCATGCCGCCTGCGCCCAGGTCACCCAGCCCCAAGATGCGCTCGTTGTCGGTGAGGACGATCAGCCGCACGTCGCGACTGGGCGCGTTGCCCAGCACCTGACGGATCCGGCCGCGGTGCTCGGGGGTGATCCACAGCCCGCGCCCGCGCCGGAAGATGTGACTGTACTTCAGGCAGGCCTGGCCGACGGTGGGCGTGTACACCACCGGCAAGAGCTCTTCCAGGTTCTCGAGCACCAGACGATCGAAGAGCGTCTCGTTCCGGTCCTGAAGCGCCGCCAGATAGATGTAGCGCTCGAGCGCGTCGGTCTTGTCGCGAGCGATCTCGAGGGCCAGCGCCACCTGATCGCGCAGGGTGGTCACGGCGTGGGGCACCAGGCCCTCGATGCCGAACGCTCGGCGCTCGTCGGCGGTGAACGCGGTGCCCTTGTTCAAGAGCTCGTTGAAGGTGAGCCCGCGCCCGCGCAGGGTGGTGCGGGCTCGCCACCGGCCGCGCTCGTCGCGATCGAACTCGAGCTCCGAGGTCACGCGCTCTTCGCTCCGTCGAGCAGCTCGGACACCGTCACCGCGGCAAGCCCCCGGTCGGCCAGCTCTTCCAGCAGGCGCGGCAAGATCTCGACGCTGGCCGGTTCGAAGTCATCCCGCTCGGCAGCATCGTGCATCAGCACGATGGCGCCGTCGATCAGGCGCTTCTCGATGCGCGAAAACACCGGGTCTGGGTCGGTGGGGCCGATGCCGTCCAGCCCCCGGGCAGACCAGGCCACGGTGCGCACGCCGGCGCGCTTGGCCCCGGCGGCGGTGCGCGAGCTCAGGTAGCCCACGGGCGGTCGAAACAACGTCGGGCAGAGACCACACGCCTGCTCGACCGCGCGCTGCGCCCGGGCGATGTCCTCGGCGACGTACTTCGGCGGCTTGAGCGAATACAGGCGATCGTGCACGTGACCGTGCACGCCGATCTCGTGGCCCGCCGCATGGATCTCGCGCACCACGTCGGCGTGGGCCAGCGCCTTCTTGCCCACCACGAAGAAGGTCGCCTTGTGGCCACCCCGCGCCAGAATTTCCAGCACCTTGCGTGTGGTCTTGGGGTTCGGCCCGTCGTCGAAGGTGAGCGCCACGGCCTTCGCGCCGGGCTCGCCGCGCCACTCGACGTCGCCGAACATCTGCAGCTGGGGCACCAGCACCCCCGTGGTGCACAGCGCCGCATAACCCACGAAGGCGCCGAGCGCGACCCACATGGGCACCGGATCCAGCAGCGCGCTGCGCGCCAAGAGCGCAAGCCCCGCGACGCTGGTCACCCAGAGCACGATCCGCGCGGCCGGCATCAGTGCTTGGTGGCCTTGCGGGCTGCGTCGGCTTCGGATTGTTCGTCCAGCGCCTGCTCCAGCTCGGCTCGGTCGTCGGTTGCGGCGCCCGTCGGGTCCACACGGGTCTTCGTCGTGGGCGCGCTTCCCTCCGAGCTGCCGGTGTTGTCCAGCTCGTAGAACAGCGCCAGCGCGGTGGCGATCAGCGGCAGGCTGGCGATCGGCAGATCGCCGACGGCGCCGGCACCCAGCTGACCCAGATCCACGTTCATCGAGAGCCACCGGCGGATGGCGAACATCGCCCCGGCGCCGATCAGCGCGCCGACGCCCGCCTTCAAGCCCGCCTCGATGCGCGCGTCCTTCTCCCAGATCCCCTTGCCGGCGACGAGCCCGGTCAGCGCGCCGGTCACCGCGGCCGCCACATAGGCCAGCCACGCGGCGAAGACCGGCATGCCCAACCCGAAAACCAGCGCCGCCCCCAGCAAGCCACCCATCACGGTACCTTTGAGCAGACCGAACAGCGCGCGCTTCAGCAAGGTGGCGATAAGGTTCTCCTCGCGCGGTCAGCCGTCAACCCCGTCGTGACGCGTCACTGTTACGCTGCCGCAGCGGCAACACCGCGGATCCAGGTTGCGGCGGCGGGGCATGCCGATTGCTCTTCGGGGACACATGCCAAGACGGACGGCCGCTTGCGCCGCGATTGCCTGCTGCCTGACCGCTTCGGGTGCCGCGGCAGCGACCGAGGCGAGATTGATCCGCGTCGATGCCCGCTCCACCGACGGCGATCAGACCCCGCTCCTGACGACGCTGATCGACGTGGGCGACCTGGGGCCCGGGGGCTTCGAAGCCCGAGAGCTGCCGGCCGACGCCACGCTGCTGCTCGAGGGCGCAGCCCGCCCCGCCGAGCTGGTCGACCGGACCCTCTGGTCGACCCATACCGAACCGGGCTTCGGCACCGCGTGGTTGGTGGTGCTCGACTCGGACCGCCGGATGGGCACGGGGCTGGCCCGCGCCAAAGAGGTCGCCCTCGAGCTCGCCTCGGGTCTGCGCCCAGGCGACGCCATCGACGTGGTGGTGGTCGACGATCGCCAGATCGTTGCCGACACGGGTTGGCGGGACACGACGGCACGCGCCGCGGTGGCCGATTCGATCCGCGGCGTGTCGCTGGGCGGCGCGCAGCGCAATCGCGGCTTTCTGACCCTGCTCGAGAGCGCGAGCAAGACCGCGTTCGGCGCGCTGCCTGGCGCCAAGTTGAGTCGCGGCATGCCGCTGCATCAGGCCTGGGTCGTGCTCTCCACCGGGTACGGCGGCGCGGACCCCAAGTCCACCGGGCCGGGTGGTGCCGAGCTGGCTCGCGTCTTCGAGCAGGGGCGACTGCCCAGAGAGAACACGTCGGCACCGAAGGCGCCCATACCCATCGTGAGCGTCGCCTTTCCCACCGACGTGCTGCCCGAGCACCGACACAACGCCGCCGAGCTGATGCGCGCCTTGGCCAACCCTGGGGTCGGCGGCGCGTATCACGCGGTGGATGCGTGGAGCGAGCACAGCGCCCGAACGATCGTGTCCCAGGTGCGAAAGCGCTTCGACGCGATGCACGTGGTCCGCTGGCGACTGCCGTGCGTGGCGCCCACCGCAACGCAGTCGCTGCGGCTCGAGTTCCCCCGCGCCCGCGGCCCGATCGTCGGCGACGCCACATTCCGTGACGTCCCGCTCGGCGCGCCGCTGCGCTTCCCGCTGGCCGTCGACTTCGAGCGCACGGCGCGAGAGGTCGACCGGGCAGGCGGGGTCGCGCCCGGCGACACGCTGCGGGTGTATGGCCGCTTCTGCTGGGGCTCCGATCGCGCCCGCGCGCACGCTCACTTTCTTCCGCGGGGCACGCTGCTGCCCCAGACGTTGGACGACGCGGACTCCGCGCGCGTCGAGCAGAGCCGCTCGGACCTGGTTCGCACCGGGCTGAGCAGCACCGCCACCCGCACCGACCCGGGCTTCGTCGAGGTGGTGGTCCCCCGCGACTCGCGCCTGGCGGGCAGCGACCTGCGCGTGGTGCTCGAGGACGGAGCCGGGCCGCGCACCAGCGGGCTCACGGCGCGCCGCGTGGTCACGCTGAGGGCGCGCCGCGCCTGGCCGCGCTGGCTGCCGTGGTCGCTGGGCGCGCTCGCGGCGACCGCGCTCGTCGGCGGCTGGTGGGCCCTTCGCCGTCGCTGACCGGCGGCGCGCCTGCCAGTTTTCGCTGGGGCTGTGGTAGGGGGGCGCTTCGTGCTGTTCAACACCCTCGCCTACGCGAAGTTCTTCGCCCTCGTGTTCGTGGTGGCGTGGGTCGTGGTCAGCCGGCGCTGGGTGCCGCTCTTGCCGTGGTTCGCCCTGGCGGGCTACGCCCTGTTCCGGCCGCCGGCGCTGCACGGCATCGGCATCGCGGTGATCGCCTTCGGCCTGACGGTTCTGCTGTGCCGGCGCGAGCCGACCCACGCCGTGCCCCGCGGGCGGGTGGCCGCGGCGGCGGTCGCCATCAACCTGGCAGCGCTCTCGTGGCTCACCTTCCGCGAATTCGGGCGCGACCCCCTCAGCCTGGCCCTCGGGGGCATTGGCCTGCCGATCCCCAAGAGCCCGCTTCTGCTGGCTGCCTCTCTGCTGATCGCGCCGGTGGCGCTGTATGCGCTGGTGCGCGCCAAGAAGGTGCGCCTGCTGTTCATCCTGGGCGCCAGCTACGTGTTCTATGCCCACTGGGACTGGCGCTTCCTGCCGCTGATCTGGGGCTCGTCCACCATCGACTGGCTGCTGGGCCACGCCATTGCCAAGGCCAGCACCGATCGGCGCCGCAAGCTCTGGCTGATTGGCACGGTGATCCTGAACCTGGGCGTGCTCGGGATCTTCAAGTACTTCAACTTCGGCATCGACTCGGCCCGCGCGGTCTTTGCGCATGCGGGGGTTCACGTGCCCGAGGTGGCGCTGCGGGTCGCGCTGCCGGTGGGCGTCAGCTTCTTCACCTTCGAGTCGATGAGCTACGTCATCGACGTCTATCGCCGGGACATCGAGCCCCACGACAGCTACGTCGAGTACCTGGCCTTCGTGGCCTTCTTTCCCCACCTGGTCGCCGGCCCCATCGTGCGCCCGCGCGATCTGCTGCCGCAGCTGTCCGGGCCCGCCCGGTGGAACAGCGCCGAGGGCAGCGAAGCGCTGTTCTTGATCGCCACCGGGCTCTTGAAGAAGATCGCCATCGGCGACTATCTGGCGCTCAACCTGGTCGATCGCGTGTTCGATGCGCCCACGCAATACTCGGCGCTCGAGTGCTACACGGCGGTCCTGGGCTACGCCGTGCAGATCTACTGCGACTTCTCGGGATACACCGACATCGCCATCGGCTCGGCACTGCTGCTCGGGGTGCGCTTTCCGCTCAACTTCGACTCGCCCTACAAGGCGCCGAACATCCAGGACTTCTGGCGGCGCTGGCACATCTCGCTCTCTACCTGGCTGCGCGACTACCTCTACGTGCCGCTGGGCGGCAACCGCAAAGGCGAGGTGCGCACCTACGTCAACCTGATGCTCACCATGCTGCTCGGCGGCCTGTGGCACGGCGCCAACTGGACGTTCGTGGTGTGGGGCGGCATCCACGGTGCAGCGCTGGCCGTCACGCGGGCGTACACCGAGTGGCGCGACCGCCTCGAGGTCCCGAAGCGCCGTTCGCTCGGGGTGCACGTGCTCTCGGTGCTCGGCACCTTCCACCTGGTGTGCGTGGCCTGGGTCTTCTTCCGCGCCGAGACCTTTGCCAAGGCCGCGGTCGTCTTCACGCAGCTGGGCACGCTCACCACCTATCACCCGAACCTGCCCACCCCGATCTTGGCGGTGCTGGCCCTGGGCCTGCTCTCGCATTGGGCGCCCGAGCGCTGGTACCAGGGGGCGCGCACCGTGTTCAGTCAGATGCCCGCCCCCGCGCAGGGCATGGCCTTGTTCTGCGTGGGCCTGGCGCTGACCGCCATGGCCACGGCAGACGCGGTGCCTTTCGTGTACTTTCAGTTCTGAGCCATGGCCGAAGCCGAAGAGCCCACGCCGCCCAAGCGGAAGAAGAAGAAGCGCAAGCCCGCCGAGCAAGGGCTCGACGCTTCACCCGCGCCCGCGCGCGCCGAGCTGGACGCGGCGGGCCGCGAGCGCCCGCGCTTCGTGCTGTCGTTCCCGTCCGATCCGGAGCTGGATCGACTGGTCGCCGCCTTCGAGCGCGGGGACTTCGCGGCGGTGCGCGCCGGCGCGCTGCCGCTGGCCGAGCGCGCCGAAGACGAGCGCGTCCGCGACGCGGCCCTCGAGCTCAGGCGGCGCATCGACCCCGACCCGCTGATCAGGTATTTGCTGCTCGCCTCCGTCATCCTCTTGGTGGTCTTGGTGCTCCATGCGTATGCGCACAAACATTGAGCTTGCCGCAGCGCTCGTGGCCTTGGGCTGCGGTGGCCCGGCGGCGCAGAACGGCAGCAAGCTGGGGCCCACCGAGCCGGCGGTCACCGACATCGAGCGCTACATGCCGCTCAAGCCCGACACGGTCTACGCCTTCGAGACTTCGATCGAGAACAGCGGCGAGAAGGGCGTGTTGATGATGCACGTCGATCGCCCGCGGGCGAACCAGGCCGTGCTGGTGGTGGGCGGCAAGTCACAACGGCTCGAGATCGAGAAGCAGGGCATCCGCCTGACCACCGGCGGCTGGCTGCTCAAGGCCCCGCTGACCGTGGCGGCGCAGTTCAAGGGTCAATTCGGCCAGGTCGTGATCCGCAGCACCGACGCCGAGGTCCAGGTGCCGGCCGGGCGCTTCACCGGCTGCGTCGAGACGATCGAAGAGAGCGCCGCGGTTCGCAAGCGCGTCACCACCGTGTTCTGCCCGGACATCGGCATCGTCTCGCTCGACGCCGAGGGCACCATCGGCGACGAGCTCGGGCGCGAGCGCGCCGTCCTGCGCTCTTACGGCCCGCGGGTCGACATCAACGCCATGCCCGCGGGCAAGTGAACCGCCGGCCTCACGCCGGCGCGGCAAAGGCCGAGCCGTTGCTGCGCAGAGCGCGCTTGGCCTCGGCGTGGGTCACTTCGCCATAGACCAGGCCGCCGTGCACCACGCTGGGGCTCAGGCCGGGTGCCAGCGGGCTGGGCGTGACCTCGCTCGAGGGGAACATCTGCACGAAGCCCAGCGCGCGATTCACGCGGTCGACCAGCGTCTTCTCCAGCACCATCGAGGTGTATTGCAGCGCGCCCTGCTCCGGCGTGTTCGCGTTCAAGATCACGTCCAGGTCTTGCATGCGCGCCGTGCGGGCGAGCCCCGCGATGCGGCTCTCGTGTGGGGACCAGTTGTCGGCCGAGACACCGTTCTCACCCACCCCCCAGATCCCGTCGGGCGTGTTGACCAGCAGCGTCTGGTGACCGCGGGTGTGCCCCGGGGTGCGCAGCAAGAGCGCGCCGTCGCCCAGCTCGAAGTCACCGTCCAAGAGCGCCACGCGATCGGTGCGCACCCCAGCCTTGCCCTCGGCCACGAACCACGCGCGCTGCAGCGGGTGCAGATCGTCCCAGTCGTCCCACTCGGCGCGTTGCGCCAACAGCTTGGCGTTGGGAAAGCGCGCCGCGTGCGCGCCGTCACGGGTACCCAAGAGCCCCCGCAGATCTTGACTGTGGAAGTGGTCGAAGGCCACGTAGTCCACCGACTCGGGCGGCACGCCCAGCCCCGCCAGCTGATGCTCGAGGCTGTCGAAGCGCTTCGCCAAGAGGGTGAACGCGATGTAGTCGCCCACCTGCCGGATGGTGCGCTCGAAGAAGGGCGTCTTGCGTGCAGCCACGTCGTCGGTAGGGTTGAAGAGCAGCGTCTGGAGCCTGCCGCGCGACAAGAACTGCACCAGCAGGGCGCGGTGGGTCATGATCACCCATGGCGCCGGCGACAGCTGGGCACCCCAGAACGCGAACTTGGTCGGGTACCCCACGGTGGTGACGGGCAGCGAACGCACGCTGACCACGCGCGGGCCCCGCACCACGCGTTCGCGCAGACCCTCTGCCGCCTTGCGCACGGCGCGCAGCTTGGGCCCGTGCCCCTCGACCTGCCACGCGGCACCCAGCTCCGAAATGGCCGTGATTTCGTCCGCGCGCGCGAACCCCTCGCGCTCTGCGATGTGCGATGCCTGCATGCGTCCCTCCGGGCGCAGCCATAACGCCGGCGCCGGGGCCTGTCATCCGTGGCCGCCCGGAATGGCCCCTGGGCGTACGCTCAGGTGCCGCCGTCTTCGTCGCCCAGCACGATTTCGACCGGCACGGTCTGGATGCAGGTGCCCTGGGCCTTGGCCTCGAGCGCCTCTTCCACCGGCGGGTAGCCCGTGGCGGTCACGGTGACCTTGGCCGCGCCCTGCGTCCAGAGCTTGCAGTGCACCGTCGTCACGCCAGCGTCACCGGCGCCCGCCTCGCTCTTGGTGTCGTCGCACAGCACGACCTCTTGGGCCTGCACCCCCTGGTCGACCCGGAAGGTCTCGATTCCGCCGCCGTATTGCACCTCGAGCGTGGTGTCGGGCGGCAGCGGGCCAAGAGCGGCGCGCACCGTCAGATCGAAGGCCGCGACCAGCTTGCAGTCCTTCGGATCGCCCCCGTCGCCGTTCGAGCAGCCCAGGGCCAGGGCCAGGGCCCCGACCACCCCGGCAAAACTCCGGCAAGACCCAGCGTAAGCCATCACAAGTTGCCGGTGATCTAGGCCGAGAGCGCCCGCTTCGCAAGCCGCGCGCACGTCACTCGGGAATGATCAGCTCCTGGCCGGGCACGATCGGAGACTTCTTGTCGATGCCGCTGGCCTCGCAGATCGCGTCCACGCTGCTGCCGTAGCGCTGAGCAATGCCGCTCAGGGTCTGCCCGCTCTCGACCACGTGCGTGCGCACGCCCCCGCCGGGCTTGGCCTTGCTGCCGCCGTTCTTCGGCACGGCCTTGCCGCCGCGACAGCAACGAAAGCCGATGGAGTAGTCGCGGTACTTGGTGTTGTGCGCCTTGGTGACATAGTCGCAACCGCTGCCGTTGATCTCGGTGTCCAGGTAGTACCCACCCCGGAACGTGCCGTTCGCGTCCGCGGTCCACTCGTGCAGGTTGCCCACCATGTCGAACGCGCCGGCGGTGGTCTTGCACTTCTTGAACTGCCCGGTCTTGGCCACCGTGCCGGCGATCTGGTTCAAGCGGGGGTCGTTCATGGCTTCCATGCCGAACACCTCGAGCCCCTCGGCCGCCCCGTGCAGGGTGCGCAGCGGCGACACGCCCTTGTCGTTGCAGCGCCCCGCCTCGTGCTCGTCGCCGTAAGGGTACGCCCCGCTCGACTTGCCGCGACACGCCGCCAGCCACTCGTCGTCGGTGCACAGGCGCTTGCCCGCAGACTCGCACGCCGCCGCCGCCTGCTCTTGGCTGATGTGCGCCTGTGGCACCACCGCGCGCCGCGAGCGCGCCACGATGCGCGCGTCGGCCCCCGGCGTGGTGTAGGGCGAGTGCTTGCGCAGCGTGCGCCCCTTGGCGTCCACCAGATCCAGGCTGGCCTCGAAGGCGTCGATGCAGAACCGCCCCCCCACGCTCACCATCCCGGCCGGGCACGCGGGCTTCTTCGGTGCCGCCTGGGCCGCAGGCAACAGCGCCGCCAGCGCCAGCGCGGCAAGGGCAACGATTGCGAGACGGCGCGGCGCAGACGGCATCAGGTCGGGACGAGCGCTAGCACAGGGCGGCCGTCTGTCACGAATCCCTGGCGAACGCTTCCCGAGCCCATCGCGATCGGGCAGAAGCGCCGAGGCGAATGCTTCCCAAGTGTCGCGGCCCCGGTTGGTCTAACGTGGACCCCGCATGCGTCGCTCCCCCTGGCTCTTCGCCCCACTGCTGCTGGTCGCCTGCGCCGGCTCACCCAAGCCGGACTCGCAGGCCGGCGGCACCCCGAGCGCGGCGCCGCCCGCAGGCCCGACCCCTCTGCCCCCCAGCGCCACCGCGCCCGACGCCAAGGCCGCGCCCACGCCCGACGCCAAGGCCGCGGCGGCAGCGAACGGCTGCGGCGAGCTCGGCTGCCGCACGTTCGCCACCGTGAACGAGGCCATCGCGGTGGTGCTGGCAAAGAAGCCGCTGGTGATCGGCATCGGCGAGGCCCACGCGCAGAAGGGGACCGAGGACATTCCCTCGACCACCAAGCGGTTCACCGAGCAGATCCTGCCAACGCTTCAGGGCAGGGCCAGCTTCCTCGCGGTCGAGCTGATGCTGCCCAACCCCAAGTGTCAGAAAGAGACGAAGCAGGTCGCGAAGCAGCAGAAGCCGGTCACCGAGCCGCAGGCCGAGACCAATCAGAACGAGTACGTGGTGCTCGGCAAGCGCGCCAAGGCGCTGGGTATCGTCCCGGATCTGCTCCGGCCAAGCTGTGACGATCTCACCCGCATCACCCAGGCGGGCGCGGGCGACATCGGGGTCATGCTCGAGACGATCGCCAAGCTCACGCGCGAGACGGCGGTCGCGGAGCTGGGCCGCAACAAGCAGGCAGGCAAGCAAGACCTGATGGTGGTGGCCTACGGAGGCGCGCTTCACAACGACGTCGCGCCACGCCCCGGCCGCGAGACCTGGACCTACGGCCCGGATCTGGCCAAGGCCACCGGCGATCGCTACCTCGAGCTCGATCTGATCGTGCCCGAGTACATCAAGGACACCGACACCTGGACCTCGCTCCCGTGGTTCAAGCACTATGACCGCGACAAGCTCGGGGACAAGGTGGTGCTCTTCAGCCCCACGCCCACGTCGTACGTGCTGGTGTTCCCGAAGACCACGCGCTGAGCGTTCCCCAGAGCGCGTCCCCCGAGCGCGCTTCCTTCACCCGCCTTCGCGGCGAAACACCGCCACGTACGTCACGTGGTGGTTCACGGGCAGGCGCAGGTTGATCACGCGGTCGCTCGCGCCTTCGATCGCAACGCCGTAACGCGTGCCGCCGCCGGTCATCGGGAAGTTGGTCTGAAACTCGTTGGCGGGCTTGCTGTCCAGCTTCAGGCTCTCGGTCGGACCGTCCAGGATGGTCTTCTGGATCTTGATCTCGGGGTGGGTGGTCACGTTCAGCACCTTGCCGGCGCCATCGACGATCTGTACGTAGACGTTGATCCGCCCCCCCGACTCGCCCACACCCGAGAAGCCGGCCGCGTTCTTCCAGAAGTCGACCGGCAGCGGGTCGTTGTTGCCGTCCTTGTCCAGATCCTCGTCGGACTCGAAGCCCGCGGCGATCAGCCGATAGAACGGCTGCCCGCTCACCGGCGTGCCGGCGCAAAATCCCACCGGCCCCTTCCCGTCGTCGTGCCCGTGCCCGCCCAGTGTGCCTGCGCCCGTCGCCGACAGCGGTTTTGCCCAGAGCACCGTGCCGGGCGGCGCTTGGGGCGACGCGAAATCGCACGCCGCCGGCGGCGCATCGGGAGAGGCGTCAGCGCTCCCGCCGCCGCTCACGCCGCCGCCGCCGCTCACGCCGCCGCCGCCGCTCACGCCGCCACCACCGGTCGCGGTGCCGGCGCTACCACCACCGCCGCCGATCGCGCCGCCGGTCGCGCCGCTGCCCCCGGTTCCGCCGCTTGCGCTGCCACCGCCTGCGTCGTCGCTGCCGCACGCCACCAGCGCGAGGCCCAACGTGATCACATGTCTTCGCATGCGCCCTCTCCCCGCGGTGCGTTCAGAAGCGCCCGACCACCCCGAGCCCGAAGGTGCTCTGCGTCGCCACCGGCGCCACGCGCACCGAACGCGCGCCGCTGCTCTTCGAGCTCGGCTGCCACAGGAAGAACGTCGCCACCGTCGCCACCGCGCCCACGCCCGCGCCGATGAAGCCCGCGAGCGCATAGTTCTTCTGCCGGTCGCGCTGGTCGGTCAGATCGGCCAGCTGCGAGCACGCGCTCTTGGCTTTGTCCGGTGTCGGGGGCTTGCACACCGTATCGTCGTAGCCGCGATCTTCCAGCTCCTTGCTGGCGTCGTCGATCTCGCCCTTGGTGTCGCCCGCCTTGCCGTTGAAGTAGATGCCGGCACCGAGGGCCCCCAGGGTGACCACGCCCTCGCCGATCAGCACCCAGGTCTTCGCCGAGCTCGGCTTCGCGGCGTCACTCAGGCTCGCGCTAGCGCTCGAGCTCCCCGTCGAGCCGCCGCCGTCGTCGCTGCCCGCGGGCGCGGCGTTGGTGGTGCCCGCCCCGCTGGCCGCCCCGCCCGCCGCCGGCGTCGCCGCGCCCCCGGACTGTTCGCCCATCGAGATCAGCACGTCCACGCTGCCACCGGGGTCGACCTGCAGCTCGCGCCGATACGGGATCCGCCCGGCCTTCTTCGCGGTGAGCACGTGGCGTCCGGGATTCAACGGAATGCCCTTGCCGATCAGGGCCGGCTTCACCGCCACGCCGTCGATCTCGACCGCAGCGCCCTTGATGTTCGCGCTGAGCCGAACCGTGACCTCGCCCACGCTCTTCTTCACCCGCTCGCGGGCCGAGGCGAGCAGCTTCTCCACGTCCGGCGCCTTGGCGCCCAGGCGCAGCATCTCGTCCGCGCGGTCCAACTCGACCAGCGCGTCCACCAGCTTGCCCTGCTTCTCCAGGCAATACCCGAGGTGGTAGCGCAAGCCGGGCGTCTCTTTGATGGCCAGCGCCTCGCGCAGCTTGGCCTCGGCCTCGACCCACTTCTCTGCCTTCTCGAGCTCGGTGGCCTCGGCGAACGACTTCCGCGCCACGGCCACCTCGGCCGCCGTGGGCTCGGCACGCACCAAGCCTGGCGCGCACACCAGCGCCAGCGCCACCCCGACGGCGGCACCGACGACACTGCGATGACGTGCTCTGACCACGGAAGACCCCAGGGCCGACGAGTCTCGCAAATCCCCCGGGGCCCTGTCGATGATTTCGGCCAGCCGCGCCGCTCGCGCGTTTTCGTGCGCCGGAACTTGCGCTCGCCGCGCCCGGGCGATTCAATGGGGCTGAGCATGAGCGAGCGCCGCCCGCCCTCCCCCGCGCCCAACGCGCCCAACGCGCCCAATGCGCCCAATGCGGCAGGCACGCCCGTGGCCGACCCCAATGCGGACACGCCACGCGAGGGGACCCCGGCCTTCGGCGACACACCCATCGACGGCAGCCCTGCGTTCGGCGACAGCGGCGAGGTGGCGGTCGTCGGTCCGTCTCCCGATCACGCCAGCGCGTACGTTCCCCCGCGCGAGCTGCCGAAGCCTGCCGATCACAAGACCATCGAGGTGAGCCCGATCCGGATCTCGGCCGAGGCCGATCCGCGCCGCGCGCGCACGCAGAAGGCGATGCACGTGATCAAGCGCGAAGAGGCGCAGCGTCACCTGATGCTGATGGGCGTCGACGCCACGGCGAACACTCCGGGCGCTCGCGCTCCGCAGACGTCCGACTCGGACATCGAGTCGGGCGGCAAGAGCCGCGCAGGTCTGATCATCGGCGGCGCCATCGCCTTCATGGTGCTGGTCGCGGTGGGCTTCATCGTGTTCAACATCGCGAACCCCGAGCCGCGCGAGGGCACCGCCACTTCACCCTCATCGCCGACCACGGCGGCGCCCAAGCCCGCGCTCACGGCCAAACCCGCACCGCTCGCCACGCTCGCACCGGCCGCAGAGCACACTGCCGTCGCCCCCGAGCCATCGGCGGCCCCGACCGCCCCGACCCCAGCGCCCTCGGCCTCGGCCGGCAAGAAGAAGAAGAAGCCCGAAGAGACGCCGAAGCCGATCAACGAGTGAGCGGCGGCGGGAAGGCGGCTCACTTGTCGTCGTCGGATGGCGCGGCAAGGGTCGCGAGCAAGGCCTGGAGCATCGGATCAGTGCGTTCCACGGCTCGCGAGAGGTGATCGACGTTGCGCCTCAGGCGCTCGGGGTCGAGCTCGGCGGCATAGGCGTGCCGAAGGAAGTGCCTGAACCCGAGGAGCTGCTCCCAGTCTTGCTCTGCCTGAGCTGGGAAGAGCGCGGGCCTCACCCCGGCGATAGGCGTAGCGGCGTCGCAGAGCAGCGACCGATGCCAGCTCGCGCCGGTTCGCTCGGGGAGCGACAAGGCGCGCTCGAGCCTGAGCAAGATCTGCTCGAACCCTTCGTAAGCGTGGTCGAGAGCCAGCGCGACGAGCGAAGCCTCGGGATCACCCGCCGCAGGGTCGACCGAGCGCGCCCGCTCGAGCTGCCGCAAGACGCCGGCCCAGTCGCGTTCGATCTCCGCGCGGGCGGCCAGGACTCGCACGTCGACCGGGCTCACAGCGCCAGCCCCTCTGCCATCGCGCGATCGACGAGGCTCTGCGGTGCGGTCGCGAAGTCGAGCACGTGGGCCGGGCGCCCGCACGCGAGCCAGAGTCGCCCGGCGAGCCCATCCGGGTTCTTGCAGCCCTTCACCAGCAGATCCACGTCGCTGCGCTCGGTCGGCGTACCCCACGCGAAGGACCCGAACAGCCAGACCTCGGTGCACTCACCCCGGCCACGCTCCGCGCCAATCGCGTCACGCAGCTTGCACAGCACCTCGGACCGCAGCGCCTCCGCCTCAGCCCGCTCGCGCTCGAGGTCTCGCGCCATGGTCTCCCGGACGCGCTGGCGGAAGGCCCGCAAGAGCGGGTCTTCGGCACCGGTGGGATCGCGGGGCGCCATGGGCCTCGAACGATAGCACTGCGCGACCGGGCCGGCGCGAGCCTCGACCCGCGCCACTCTCGGGTGCATGCTCGTGCCATGAACCGGAAGGTGAGCCGGCCACCCGCGACCCGCCGTCGCGGCATGCTCCGAGGTTTCATGCGCGGACAACTGATCGTGGTCGGAGACATCGTTTCACCCATCGACGCCAAGTGGGACGCGGAAGCTCGAGCCTCGCGCTCGACACCTACGTTCGGGTGCGGCTCCCGCCTGAAGACGGCGGCCCGCTGACACCCCACACCGTTCGACCCCGGCGCCGCCGACCCCGCCCGGCCGCCCGGCTCAACGCGCCCGACCCTGCTGACCCAGCGCACGCGATCGGCGTCCGCGCCGCCGATCTCGCGAAAGCGGCACTTCAATATGCGGGCAACCCGACCGGAACTTGCCAGACCCGCCGGGGTGAGGGAATTTCCCGTGGCCGGGCGGGCCAATCAGGTCGCTCGCACTTGTCAGCGCCATGAACTTCCGCGCCCTTGTCTTCGCCGCCAGCGCCTGCACGGCCGCGATCGCGTCCGCGCCCACCGCCGCGCAAGCTCAACCGCCGGCCGCCGCCCCGAGCGACGAAGCCTCGGAGCTCTTCAAGAAGGGCAACGAGGCCTACAAGCAGAAGAAGTGGGCCGAAGCCGAAAAGGCCTTCGAAGAAGCCTTCGCGCTGAAGCAAGCCTACGACATCGCGGGCAACCTCGGCGACGTCGAGCTTCTTCAGGGCAAGCACCAGGAAGCGGCAGAGCACCTGGAGTACTCGCTCCGCAACTGGCCTGCAGGACAAGAGGCCAACCGCAAGCGCACGGCCGAGCGCCACGCCCAAGCCAAGCAGAAGGTCGGCGCGATCACCTTGAAGGTGAGCGAAGGAGCCGAGATCACGGTCAACGGCAAATCCGTGGGCAAGTCCCCACTCCCCGGGCCGGTGTTCGTGAGCCCCGGCGCCGCCACGGTGATCGCCACCATCGGTGACAAGACGATGAAGAAGACCGTCGCCCTGGACGTCGGCGAGTCGCGCGAGGTCGAGATCGTGATCGAGGGCGAGGCCGCGGCGGTGGGGCCGGTGGCACCGCCCAGCGAGAACGGCAGCGCAGGCGCAAGCGCGAGCGGAAGCGCGACCGGCGACGTGAAGCCGCCCACGGGGTCGTCGTTCAAGACCATCGGGATGATCGCCTCGGGAGCCGTCGCCGTGATCGGCTTGGGCGTCGGCGTCGGCTTCTACATGAAGAAGCAGTCGGCGAAGGATGAGGCGGAGGGGTTCAAGGCGGACGCGGTGAACGAATACGGCTCGGCGGGCTGTCCGAAGACGGGCAAGACCGGCGCGTGCGCCGATCTCGCTGACGCAAATGATCGCGCCGAGTCTGCGGGCACGATCTCGACGATCGGATTCATCGGCGCAGGCGTCGGCGCGGCGGGGTTCGTCGCATTCATGCTGATGCCAAGCAAGAAGCAAACAGCGGTCATTCATCCAGTGATCGATCGCCACACCGCCGGACTTGCTGCGTTCGGCAGCTTCTGAACTCAAGGGGAAAACATGAAGAAGATGGGCTTTGCTTTCGTGCTCGCGGCAGTTGCGTTGTCTTGTGGACTGGTCGCATGCAGCGGCGACGACTTCGGCTCGTGTGAGGCCAACAACGATTGCGGCACCGGCGGATCGGACGCCGGCACAGGTGGCACCGGTGGCACCAGCGGCACCGGCGGGACCGGCAACACCGGCGGAACGGGCGGTGGCAGCGGTGGAACCGCGGGGAGCGGCGGAGACGGCGGCACCTGCGACACCACCAAGAGCCCGAGCGAAGAGTCGTGCTTGGTCAGCGACGAGAGCGCCGTCTTCGTGTCGCCCGCGGGTGCGGACACCGACGCAGGCACCAAGGCCAAGCCGCTCGCGACCTTCGCCGAGGCCGTGAAGAAAGCGAAGACAGCCGGCCACGCACGCGTCATCGCCTGCAACGGCGACTACGACGAGAAGCTAGCGCTCGCGGCAGCCGCAGACGGGATCAAGATCTACGGCGGCTTCAAGTGCAGCGATTGGTCGTACGAGACCGGAGTCCGCGCCACGCTCAAGCCCAAGACGCGCGGCATCGTGCTCACCGTCGACACGCTCGCAGGCGGCGCAACGTTCGAGGACGTCGGCTTCGTGGCGATGCCCGGCTCCGATCCCGGCGAGTCGAGCATCGCGGTGTTCGTGAAGGAGTCGGGCGCGATCACGATGAAGCGCGTCAAGCTCGAGGCGGGCAAGGGCGCGAAGGGCGCGGCGGGAACGAAGACGGATTACACGTATCCGTCGCAGGCGGCGTTGAACGGGAAGGATGCGAGCGGGGACACGGGGGCGGCGTTCAACCAGGTGACCTGCCCGGACGGAACGAAGACGACGGGTGCATCCGGCGGAAACGGTGGCGCTGGTGTGACCGGTGGCGGCCTCGGCCAGCCGGACCTCGGAGCAGGCAAGGCCGGTGCGATTGGATCGTGCTCCGGCGGGGGCACAGGCGGAGACGGAAATCCGGCAGCAACCGTTGCGCCGAGCGATGGCGCAAAGTCGTTCGGCTCGCTCGGTGCAGCCGGGTGGGAGGGAACACCGGGTACCAGCGGCAAGCCGGGCGGCCCTGGTCAGGGCGGCGGGGGTGGCGCGGGCAGCAGCACAAGCGGTGGCGGCGGTGGCGGCGGCGCCGGCGCGTGCGGCGGTGCTCCAGGCAAGGGCGGCTCAGCGGGTGGCTCGAGCATTGCTCTCCTCGCACTTAACAGCACCGTCAGCTTCGACACATCCGAAGTCTTGGCAGCTGACGCGGGTGACGGTGGTGTTGGCGCGGCGGGTCAGACGGGCCAGCAACAAAGCGGATTCCCGGGGAAGGGAGCCAACCTCGGTTGCCAGGGCGGAGCCGGAGGCAAAGGCGCCGACGGCGGCGCAGGCGGCGGCGGCGCAGGCGGCGTCAGCGCGGGGGTGGTCTGGAAAGGCAAAGCCGCAACGCTCACCGCCACGGCACCGAAGGTCGGCAAAAAGGGCACCAAGGGCGCGGGCGGCAAGCCCGGCGTTAACGACGGCATCGACGGCGACGCGAAGCCCACGCTCGAAGTGCAGTGAACGCGGCAGACCGTCATGCCGGTTCCCACCTACGACCGATTCATCGAGCCCATCCTCCGGTACCTTTACGCGCGAGCCGATGGCGCGCCCGCTCGAGAGGTCCACGACGCGGCGGCCGACGCGCTGGGTCTGACCGACGATGATCGCGCCCAGCTTCTGCCGAGCGGCACGCAGCGCGTCTACAAGAACCGTGCGGGCTGGGCGCACGACCGCCTGAAGCGTGGCGGGTATTCGTCCAGCCCGAAACACGGGTTCTGGCAACTGACCGCCGAAGGGCGTGCGTTCGCGGAATCGAACCCGCATCCCCTGTCGGCCGTGCAACTCCAGAAGGTCGCGACCGACAACCTCGGTGTGGTCTTGGGGGCAGAGTCGGACGCCGTTTCCGGCGGGCCCTCGGAGGCGGTTGCCACAGCGAGTCCGGATGACCGCTTGGAGGCGGCCGTTGCGGAGCTGCGCGCCGCGGCTCGCACGGAGTTGCTGGAGCTCCTGTCGCAAGTGTCGCCGAAGTACTTCGAGACAATCGTGCTCGACGTGCTTCATCGCATCGGGTACGGCGCAAGCCGTTCCGATCTCCAGCGGGTTGGCGGCAGCGGGGATGGGGGGATCGACGGCATCATCTCCCTCGACCGCCTTGGACTCGAAAAGGTGTACGTCCAGGCGAAGCGGTGGCAAGGCTCGATCAGCAGGCCAGAAGTTCAGGCCTTCTACGGGGCGCTCGCGGGGCAGCACGCGAGCAAAGGGGTCTTCATCACGACATCGACATTCACAGCGCAGGCGAGGGACTTCGCGAAGTCGGTTGAGCGCGTTGTGCTCGTCGATGGCGTGCAGCTGGCTGATCTCATGATCGACTACGAGGTTGGCGTCGCGCTGCGACCGATTCGCGTGCCTAAGCTCGATTCGGACTACTTCGAGGAGTAGCAGCCCAGAGCAGCGCTGACGTGTTTCACCGCCTGCGCCAAATCCCGCCGCACCAGCTCGGCCTCCACGCGCACCACGCGGTACCCGAGCCGCGCGAAGTACCGGTCCCGACGCGCATCCGCGGCGCGCCGCTGGGCGTGATACCCCCCGTCCACTTCCACCACGACCTTGACCGAGGCCGCGAGAAAGTCGGCCACGTATTTCCCGACCGGCACCTGCCGGCGGAAGGCCGCGCCCAGCTTCCCGCCGCGCAGCTCTTGCCACAGAGCTTCTTCCGTGGGCGTCATGTTGAAGCGCATTGCGCGCGCTCGTGCGATGATGAGGGCAGAGCTTCGGGGATGATGGGCCATGGTTCCTCCACTGCCCGGCGGGTCGGTCGGGCTTCGCGACCCCGCGGCGCACGATCTGTGACACGCCGCCTCGAGCCCGTTCCCGAGCACGTGCACGCTCCCGCCTCGCGCCGACGCTACTCTCACCAAGCGGCGTGGCGCAGAGCGTGCGCCATCGGAGCGGAGCCTGACCGGCACGCCGGAAGGAAGAGCGATGCTGCCCGCCAGCCCAGAGCTCGCAGCGAAGCCGAGCGCCGGCGAGCTCGGCACTGCGGAGCGGCGCGCAGTCCCTCCCTGCCGCGCGCAGCGCGCGCTCTCGCGGACCTCACCCGTGCTTCAGCCAAGCCCTCACCGGCGCGCGCAAGCACGGCTTTGGGAGGGACCGGCGCCGCGAAGCGGCGACGAGGGTGGGCAGAAAATCAGCACATGGCAGGGCTGGGCGCATTCGGGCGCTTCTGATCTGCAAGGGGACCTTCATGAACAAATTGGGCTTCGCTTTCGTGCTTGCTTCAGTTGCATCGTCCGGCGGCCTGATCGCGTGCAGCGGAGAAGACTTCGGGGACTGCGAGTCGAACGCGACGTGCGGCACTGGCGGCACCGACGCCGGCACCGGTGGCAAGGGCGGCACCGGGGGCACGAGCGGAACTGGCGGCACCGGCAACACCGGCGGCGTCGGCGGCCAGGGCGGCGCCAGCGGCAGCGGCGGTGACGGTGGCACGGGCTGCGACACCACCAAGAGCCCGAGCGAGGCGGCGTGTCTCGTGGCGAACGAGTACGGCTACTTCGTCTCGCCAAAAGGCGACGACACCAGCGGCGACGGCACGAAGGACAAGCCCTTCAAGACGATCGGCGCGGCCCTGAAGGGCACCGCCGCCAAGAACGTCTACGTGTGCGACGACGGCACCGGAATCACCGAGACTGGCACCATCGCCGTCACCTCTGCGCACGACAAGCGCGGCATCTTCGGCGGCTTCGACTGCACCGGTTGGGCGTGGTCCACGAGCGCGAAGGCGAAGGTCAGCGGCGCGCCGGTGGCGCTCACGATCTCGAACATCGGTCAGTCGTTCCGCGTCGAGAGCCTCGACGTCACCGCCACGAACGCCGCCAAGTCGGGCGAGAGCAGCTTCGGCGCGATCGTCAGCGGATCGAAGGGGGTCGTGCTCACCGGCGTGAACCTCACCGCGGGGGACGGCAAGGCGGGGGAGGCAGGCGGCAACGGCACCGCGGGCCCGGCAGGGGCGGATGCGGCGGCTGCGCAGAACGGAGCGGGTGCGAGTTGTTCGAGTCCGCCGGGCGCGCAGCTCGGCGGCTCGTGGAGCGGCGCGAGCGCTTGCGGTGTGACGGGTGGCGTCGGAGGCACAGCGGTGAACGGCGGCGTAGGTTCCGCCGGCGGGGCAGGCAGCCCCAAGTCCAACGTCACCCCACCGAACGTGGACAACGGCGGCGGCGCTGGCTCCGGCACAGCGAACGGCAACAGCGGAACGGCGGGCTCCAACGGCAACCCCGGATCCGTCGGCCCCGCGGCTGCGTCGTCGGGGGCGTTCAACGCCTCTGGCTTCACTCCCGCGAATGGCAACGACGGCACCAACGGCTTCCCGGGTCAGGGCGGCGGCGGCGGCGGCGCGAGCGCGGGCACCACCGGTTGCATCGGCGCCTCGGGCGGCGCGGGCGGCATGGGCGGCTGCGGCGGCGGCAAGGGCACCGCGGGCAAGGGCGGCGGCGCGAGCATCGCGCTCTTGTCGTGGCAGAGCGACATCAAGCTCGACGGCTGCACGCTCACCGCGAAGAAGGGCGGAGACGGCGGCAAGGGCGGGGATGCGGCGGTCGGCGGCGCAGGCAAGACCGGCGGTGTCGGTGGCCCGGGCAACGGGCTCGGCAAGGGCGGCTCGGGCGGAGACGGCGGCAACGGTGGCAACGGCGGTTCCGGCTCTGGGGGATCCGGCGGTCCGAGCATCGCGCTGGTGTACGGCGGAACGAAGCCGTCGGGCGGCACGCTGGTCGAAGGCAGCGGCGGAGCGAAGGGCCCCGGCGGCAAGCTGCAAGGCTCGGGCTTGAACCCCGCGCCCGAGGGCAGCGCGGGCACCGTGGCCAAAGAGTACGAGCAGAAGTGACGCGCTGACGGGTCGGCGCCGGAAGCGCGTGCTATCGCCTGCGGGCGCGCCGGCTCAACAAGCCGGGCCGAGCGGCGTCAGCGTGTAGTTCTCGGTGCCGCTGCCCTTCTGCCCAGCGATCGAGCCGCTGCCTGTGCCCACCATCTTGCCCGGCTTGCGAGGGCCGTTCGGGAACGTGATGGTGTAGGTGCCGGTGTACTGAGATGCAAAGACACCACCGAAGCTGTACGTGCCCGACATTCCGCCCGAGAGCTTCATGGTGCCGGCGCCGGTGGACAGCACGAACGGCTCCTGGACGTTACAGACCTTCTGGTTGACCTTCCAGTCTTGGAGCCCGCCGACGACCTGGTAGGCCTGCGGATCGCAAATGGCCTGCGCTCGCTCCAGCATGCCGGTGGTGGCATAGGGCAGCGCACCGCCCACCAGCGTCATGGTCCGGTCCGCACCCAGCCAGTATTGGACGAGGATGGCCGGGTCCTTCGCCGCCTTGCAGGCACGAATGGCCTCTTTTTCGCACGGACCGAGCGGCAGCTGAAGCACCTGCGTGAGTGGAACGGTCGTGTCCTTGCCCTTCATCCCCAAGAGCTCACGCTGTCGCGCCAGACCGAGCGCCGTGGCCGCGGCTTCCTTCGCCGCCGCGCACGACGTGCCGGCTGCCGCGATGCGCGGGTTGACGACGTCCTTCTCGTATTGGTCCAGGCCTTCCGTCAGCGCGTGCACCGCCGCACCAGACCCGCTCTCGTCCCCGAGCAGCTGGCGCAGCCGTTCCGCTGCCAGCGCCTCCCCGACCTCGTTCTGGATCCGCGTCTCGGCGCGCGAGGTCTTCCAGTGCACGTATGCCTCGCGAGCTTTGTCGCCCAGGTCGGCGAACCCGAAGCCGCTGAAGTGCTGGACCACGATGGCAATGTCGCCGGTCGAGAGCTTCGGCTCCGCTGCCCAAAGCTCCGAGCCGTCGTCGTTGAAGGTGAACACCAGCTGGCGCGGCGGGGGGATCGGCTTGCTGGGCGTCACGGTGAGCGTGGCGGGCGCGAGAAACTGGAGACCGCTGGGTTTGAAGACCACCCCCTGGCGGGTGCTGTCCTTCTTGCCGAACGACGCGACGGGTGTAGCGGTGATCTCGACGGTCTCGAGGAGGGCCGCCGCGGGGACCTGCAAGACGTACCGGGTGCCGGCTGCGCTCGTGATCTGAATCGACCCGCCCTCGGGCCCGATCTTGGCGGTGACCGCCTTTGCCTCGAGCGCCAGGGAGAGTGGCGCCGTGAACGGCCCGCGCTTTCCGCACCCCGCGCTTACGACGCCCAGAGCAAGAGTGACGCCGAGCGCGAGCCAGAACAGCTTGGACATTGACCACCGTACGGACGCAAGCTCGCCCGCGTCAATTCCGGCGCTGATGTCGCTCGCGATTGGGCCGCGCGAACGGCACGTCCAACCCTTTCGTAAACCGTAGGTCTCGAGCTCGAGGCTCGAAGCTGGCTCCAGGAGATCGCAGCGGAATCACGGACGGCTTGCTGCACCGGTGCAGCAAAGAGTGCAGCAAACGCAACGGTCTGAGGGTCGAGCTTGAGGTCGAGCCGGATGGTCTCGATCGCCTTCCGCATGACCTCCAGGTCGGTCGCGCTGTAGTGCCGCTTCCGGACGCTCTTCCCCGCCTGGCCGAGCATCCGGTCCACGACGTCCCCCGGCACCTCGTTGGCCTCGAGCCAGCTAGCGAAGCTCCGCCGGGTCGCGTGGAAGTCGATCGGGTACTCGGCGGCGTACTTGGTGGGACAGCCGGCGGCTTCGAGGTCTTCTCGGAGGAGCTCGGCGCTCCGGGGGCGATGCGGGTGGCCGTGCTCGTCAGGGAAGACCGGGTCGGTGGGTTGTGGGCGGCGGCCGACGAGCAGGACCCAGCCGGTGGCCTTCCACGTCTTCAGGGCCTCGGCCGCGAGCGAGTGGAGCGGGAGCACGCGGTGGGCGTGCTTGGTCTTCGGGCGAGTTGGCGTGAGCGCGCGCGTCGAGATCTGCTTGGCGACGCGGACGGTAGAATCTTCGAGGTCGGCCCAGGTGAGCCCCGCGAGCTCGCCGTCACGCATGCCGCTGGTGAAGGCCATCAGGTAGCGAACGCGGCGCTCTTCGGGGAGTTTCTCGGATTTCAGCAGGCGCGTGGCCTCGGCGAGCGAGAGGTGGACGATCACGTTCTCGCCGGCGCGCGTCTCGGCCGCCGGGATTTCGGCGCTGACCAGGCGGGCTCGCGCGGGGTTGGCGGAGATCAGCTCTTCGCCGACCGCGTCGTCGAGGGCGTCGCGAAGCGTGGCGACGATGTTGCGGACGGTGTGTGCCGCGAGAAGGCGCGATTCGCACCGTGTGACCGACTTCGACCGGAGCGCGATCACGAAGTCCCGGAGCTGTGTCGGGCGGAGCTCGGCCAGCGGTGTGGAGCCAAGCGCGGGCTTTACGTGGATCTCGATGTGGCCTTTGTTGTTGGCCAGTGTGGAAGGCCGGACCTTCGGGTTCTTCTCGCGGCGTTCGACCCAGCGGTTGAGGTAGTCGGCCAAGCTGGTCCCGGGCTCGTTCGAGCGGGGCCGGCTCAGCCATTCGCGAGCCCATGCCTCGGCGTCACGCTTCGTGCGAATGCCGTCGCCGCGAGGGATGCGCTTGTCGCGCCACTTCTCGGCGTCCTTGAAGCGAAGCATCCAGTCGCCGGTGTCGCCCCGCTGGTAGACGCTCCAGGTCATGCCGCCTGCCCTCCCAGAACTTGCTCGAGCTGAGCGACGCTCACGCGCACACCGCCGCCGGGCAGGCGAACGTGCGGCAAGCGCCCGGCGTCGAGCCAGCGGCGCGCGGTGCGCTGCGAAACGCCGAGGCGTTCGGCGACCTGCGGGAGCGAGAGGTAGACGATCTCGGCGTGAGGTTGCGGCTTGGCCTCCTCGCGGAGCTCCTGGAGCTCGCGACGGGTTTCGGCGAGCTCGGTGCGAAGCTCTTCGAGCACGCCAACCAGCGGCTTCTGGGCCTCGATGATCGCGGCCGCCACGAGATCGGAGAAGACATCAGACGCCATCAAGCCACTCCCCAAACGCACCCCGAATATAATCAAGCAAGCGTAAATCAGCAACGGTTTTCTTGCTGCGACTTGACGATTTCGGCGGCGCGGTTGAACACTCCCGAGGGATGGCTGCGAAGCGATCGCCCGGCCGGCCGAGAAAACGCGAGACCAAGTTCTCGCGCTGGATCGATGCCTCCAAGATGACCCGCGACGAGGTCGCCGTCGCGCTCGGGATCAACCGTACTCACCTCGACAAGGTCTGCCGCGGCGGATGTCGTCCTGGGCTCGCTCTCGCTCTTCGGATCGAGAAGCTCACTCAGGGCGCGATACCGGCGGCGGAGTGGTTGAACGTTCGGATCGAAGGTTCGTAGACGAACAAATCGTCGTCGTCGTCGGGCCTGTGGACTTGTGGGCAAGCCGCAGGCTTGTCCAAGCGCCTGGGGACAAGCGAGCCGGGCATCGTCGTGAAGTGACGGCTTGTCCCCAGGCGCGCCAAGTCCACAGGTCCTCGGGCGGGCGCCGCGAACATAGACTAACAATCGGGCCACCGTGGGCCGTGACAGAGTATTTCCTACCTAAGCACGATTCATGTGCTGCCGTCACTGAGCCGCGGTAATACGCAATTAGGCAGCGCCATGAAGCTGGTTCACGCCGCTGATCTCCACCTCGACAGCCCGCTCCTCGGCCTTGAGCGATACGACGGTGCACCTGTCCATCGGCTGCGCAACGCCACGCGCGAAGCATTCGAGAACCTGGTTAAGCTCTGCATTGACGAAAGCGCGGCTCTCCTGCTCCTGGCGGGTGACCTCTATGACGGCAACTGGAGAGACTACTCGACGGGACTCTTCTTCGCGGCGGGCATGTCCAAACTGCGCCGCGCAGGCGTGCGGGTGGTCTGGATCCGTGGCAACCACGACGCTGCAAGCCAGATCGCGAAGAACCTCGAGCTTCCACCGAACGTGCGTGAACTCGATCACAAGAGACCCGACACCGTCACATACGAGGAGATAGGCGTCGTAGTCCACGGCCAGGGTTTTGCAACGCGGGAGGTTCGCGAAAACCTCGCCCGCACCTACCCCAACCCACGGCCCGGACTGTTCAACATCGGAATGCTACACACGTCGGTGACAGGGCGGCCGGGGCACGATCCCTACGCCCCCTGCACGACCGATGACCTTCGCGAGCGCGGCTACGAGTATTGGGCGCTCGGGCACGTGCACCAGCGCGAAGAGTTGTCGTGCGACCCTTGGATGGTTTTCCCGGGGAATCTGCAGGGCCGCCATGCGCGCGAGTGCGGTGGGAAAGGCGCGACTGTTGTCACAGTCGAGGATCTCCGCGTCCGGGCAGTCGAACATCGTGTACTCGACAGCGTCCGATGGGCCGTGTGCGAGATCGACGTCAGCGATTGCGCAAGTCCACACGAAGTACTTGCGGCACTTGAGCGATCGCTCGCGGTCGAGCACGCCAAGGCCGACACTCGGCTCTTGGCCGCGCGCGTGGTGGTATCGGGGCAGAGTGGTGCGCACGCGGCGCTTGCGCGCGAGCCAGCCAGGTGGCTAGCCGAGGCGCGCCTGCTCGCAACCGATCTTGGTGGCGACGACATCTGGCTCGAAAAGATGCAACTCCACACCCGGGACACGGTCCCGCTCACCGAGCTTCGCGCTCGTGATGACGCGGTTGGCCAGGTGTTCCGAGGACTCGCCGAGCTTCGCGGGAGCGATGCTGAACTTTCCAGTCTGAGTCAGGAATTCGGTGAGCTGGCCAACAAGCTCCCGCTTTCAATGCGTGAAGGTCCCGACTCGCTTCGCCTGGACGATCCAGAAACTCTGCGTAGAGCGCTCGACGAGGTGGAGCAACTGCTCCTCCCACGGCTGGTGGGCGGAGGCGACGAATGAGGCTTGTCACCCTCGGTCTGGTGCGTTTTGGCCCTTTCACCGACGCGGCTCTCGACTTCGGCCTAGGACCGGGAGGACTTCACGTCATCCACGGGCCCAACGAGGCGGGAAAGAGCACGGCACTGCGCGCGGTACTGGGCCTCCTCTACGGGATTCATGACGCCACCGACGCGCACATGCACCGGGCAACCGAACTTCGATTGAGCGGGCACCTGACTGCTCGGGATGGCCGTGAGCTTGAAATTCAGCGCCGCAAGGGACGCAAGAACACCCTGCTCGATCGAAACGGCGAGCCCATGGACGAAGTGCTGCTTGATCGCATGCTGGGTGGGGTCGGCCGGGATGTGTTCCGAACCGCATTCGGTCTCGATCACCAACGACTGCGGGAGGGCGCGGAGGCGCTCTTGGCGGATGAAGGTGACGTCGGTCAGAGCCTGTTCGACGCAGCCATGGGCGGCCGGGGGGTCAAGCGTGTGCTCGATGAGCTCGCCTCCGAAGCCGAAGCACTCTACCTTCCCCGGTCCAACGCTACGCGAGCCATCAATACGCACCTGCGTCTTTTCAAGGAGGCCGCTCGGCGCGCGCGCGACAACAGCACCTCCGCGCAAGGCTTTGTGGCTCAGAAGAAGGGGCTCGACGCCGCTGAGAGCAAACGCCAGGAGCTCGGCGAGCGGCAGCGGGAACTAGCGACCGAGCGCGACAAGCTCGGGCGCGTCATCAGAGCGGCGCCGAAGCTTGTGCGACGCGCTGAGATCTTGACCCAGCTCAGCGAGTTCGGAGAGCTACCGATACTCGACCAGAACGCGACAGAGCGGCGCGCGGCGGTCGAAAACGACATAGACGGCGCCGAGCGCGCACTCCGGGGGGAGAGCACCGACATCGCGCGTCTCCAGTCCGAACTTGACGTGGTCGGCCCGCCCGACCCAATCCTGGAGCTGGACCAGAAGCTTGTGGATGGCCTGGTGGGCCGCCTCGCCACCCAGGAGAAGGCCTTGAGCGACCAGAAGAAGCTCCGTGGCGAGCTCGACGTGATCGAATCTGACTTGCGCGCGATTCTTGCTCAGCTTGGGCGGAAGGACGAAAGCCCCGAGCGGATCCCCGAACCGACGGCGCGCGAGCACACGCGTGTCACAACAGAAGCACGGACCCACGCCCAGCTTGGGGCGGCTGTCGACCTCGCCGAAACGCGCCTGTCGGAGGCAGCGAGTGAACTCGCACGGGTCGAGGACCGCATGAAGGCACTGCCCTCTGCCGTCGACACAAATGAACTTGCACGGGCGGTGAGCGCAGCCCGACGCGCGGGAGATGTCTCCGCGCGGCTCGCCAGCGCCCGGGCCCTTGTCGATGCCTTGAGGCTCGAGACGGAGGGTGTTCTATGCGAACTCACGCCATTCTCCGGAGATGTCAATGGTGCGGCGGCGCTGCGACTGCCGCGGATGGAAACTGTTGAGCAGTTCGATGACCGTTTCCGCGCCCTTGCGACCAGTTCCGCGCGACTCGACGAGGCTGCCTCCCAAGCGCTGCGTGCCGCCGGAATCGCAGAACGAGACATTGATGCGCTCCGCCGCGAAGGTGACGTGCCTTCCGAGGCAGATCTCGCGGGGGAGCGCAAGAGTCGCGATGAACTCTGGGGCGAGCTTAGGCGCAGATTTCGCCCAGAATCGGCCCAAGCCTTCGAGCGAGCAGTGCATGCAGCCGACGAGCTCGCCGATCGCCTGCGGCGCGAAGCGGGCCGCGTTGCCAAGCTTGCCCAGCTCGAAGCCGAGCGCGCCAGGTTGGCTCATGAGTTCACGCGTGCGGAAGCAGAGAGGACTGACGTTAGAGCGCGGCGCGAAGCTCTGGCCCGAGAATGGTGCGAAGCATGGGCCAGCGCCGGCTTCGAGCCTGCGAGTCCGGGCGAGATGCGCGGATTCCTAGGGCGCCACGCGAACCTCCTCGACCTCGTGCGGCAGCTCCGAAAGGCGACAGCGGAAAGGGACGAGCTCGCGAGGGTGATCGATGCTCATGTTCACGCGCTCAGGGCTGCGCTCGCTTCCATATCGGCGAGCAGCCCGAGCGGCGGAATGCTTCCGGAGATGCTCGCCCTGGCGGAGTGACCCTCCCCCGATTTCTTGGACAGGAAGGATGAGGCAAAATGGCCCGACCGAGAATGTCCAAAGACCCGACGAAGAAGCGTCGCCAATTCAAGGCGGAGTACAAGGCAGAGGTGGTTCGAATCTGCCGAGAGTCG